>NZ_CAXAPL010000029.1:0-78191 GCF_963970845.1 Pseudomonas sp. RA_105y_Pfl2_P56 | reverse complement strand
CTACCCAAGCACTGGTCGCACTAGCCCGCAAGCTTGCCCGGGTGGTATTTGCTCTGTTGAAAAACCAGAGCGAATACTCACCTAAAGCGGTTTAGGGGCTAGGCATGAACCATAGAATCTCCCACAGTTGTTTTGGTATGCGGGGATTGGCCAATCCATTGGCGTCAAAAAAATCTGTCATCAATGATGGCACTTTGTCATAATGCGGCCCCTTTTCCGCGCCCCATCACGTTACCGTGCCGGGACACACCGTTTTTCAAGAAGGAATATTCAGTGAGAATGATCTCCCGGATGCTGGTCTCAGGCGTTGCAATCGCCGTGCTTGGCACCATCGCCGGCACGCTGGCCGGTTGCGCCACCGAAAGCTCCCGCGCGCTGCCGGTGGCCAAGGTAGAAAGCGCCACTCAAGTCTGGACTGGCGTTCGCGTGCCGATGGCGGTGGGCAAGTTTGATAATCGCTCCAGCTACATGCGCGGGATCTTCTCCGACGGTGTCGACCGTCTCGGCGGTCAGGCCAAGACCATCCTGATCACGCATTTGCAGCAGACCAACCGTTTCTCCGTGCTCGATCGCGACAACATGGGCGAAATCCAGCAGGAAGCCGCGATCAAGGGCCAGGCTCAGCGTCTCAAAGGCGCCGATTATGTGGTCACCGGTGACGTCACCGAATTCGGTCGCAAAGAGATTGGCGACCACCAGTTGTTCGGCATTCTTGGTCGTGGCAAGACCCAGATCGCTTACGCCAAGGTCAACCTCAATATCGTCAACATCAGCACCTCCGAAGTGGTCTATTCGACCCAGGGCGCCGGCGAGTACGCCTTGTCCAACCGCGAAATCATCGGTTTCGGCGGCACCGCTGCTTATGACTCCACCCTCAACGGCAAAGTCCTGGATCTGGCCATGCGCGAGGCGATCAATCGTCTGGTTGATGGCATGAACGCCGGTGCCTGGAAACCGGGCAACTGATTGACGCCCACTGCAAGGAGCAACATCCAATGAATTTGACTTTGTCGCGGTCGCTGATGGCCCTGACGCTGGCCGCCAGCGCTCTGCTGGCCGGTTGCAGCAGCCCGCAAACCCTGTACCAGTGGGAAGGCTACGAACCCCAGGTCTACGAGTACTTCAAGAGCGAAACACCGAAAGAAGCCCAGGCAGAAGCACTGGAAGCCGATTTGCAGAAGATCCGTTCCACGGGTAAGGCCGTGCCACCGGGATACCACGCGCACCTCGGTCTGCTGTACCTGAGCATGGGCAAAGACGATCAGATGGTGCAGCAGTTCCGTACCGAAAAGACCCTGTTCCCAGAGTCCGGCACGTACATGGATTTTCTGCTTAAAAACGCCAAGACCGGAGATGCGAAATGATCCCGCGTGCGGTGAAGCTGCTGGTGGGCGTGCTGGCGCTGAGCATGCTTGGTGGCTGCGTAAAACCCAAGACCGTGGATTATTCGGCGTACAAACAAGCGCGCCCGAAGAGCATTCTGGTGCTGCCGCCGCTGAACACCTCGCCGGACGTCAAGGCGTCGTACAGCCTGTTGTCGCAAGTGACGTTCCCGCTGGCGGAAGCCGGTTACTACGTACTGCCGATCGCGCTGGTTGATGAGACGTTCCGTCAGAACGGCCTGACCACGCCAGACGATATCCATCAGGCACCGCCCAACAAGCTCAAGGAAATCTTTGGTGCGGATGCGGCGCTGTACATCACCGTGACCGAGTACGGTACGCGTTACATGGTGATCAGCAGCGAAACCGCAGTCACTGCGACGGCGAAACTGGTCGACTTGAAATCCGGCATCACACTGTGGACCGGCTCCGCTCGGGCGTCGAGCGAAGAGGGCAACAATAACGGCGGCGGTGGCCTGATCGGCATGCTGATCACGGCGGCAGTGAAGCAGATCATCAACAGCTCGACCGATGCTGGTTACCCGATTGCCGGTGTGGCGAGCAATCGTCTGTTGTCAGCCGGGCACCCGGCAGGCCTGCTGTACGGACCACGCTCGCCGAAATACGGCACGGATTAACCGCGAACGTCAAAAGATCGCAGCTTGCGGCAACGCCTTGGGATGACTTTTCCAAGCCACTGCCGCAGGCTGCGATTTTTTTTGCCCGGACATTTCTCGAGCCACCCCGGTCACGACTTGCCATCAAGAGCCTGCATCTTGGGGCCGAAGGCGATATTCTGCGCCACGGTTCATGCGCCACGGCAGCGTTGCCAGCAATGAAGGAGCTTTGGAGTGACCGAAAAGAAACTGGAAACCACGGTCGACCGCGTCTACCAAGGGGTTTACGAGGCGATCTGCAAGCGCTCACTGCGTCCGGGAATGAAACTGGGCGAGGCCTCGCTCGCGCAATTATTTAATGTCAGCCGCACCTCAGTGCGGGCCGCGCTCAAGCAATTGGAAGCCGAGGGCCTGGTGACCACCGAACCCAACAAAGGGGCATCGGTGTCGTTGCCCAGCAACGAAGAAATTCGCTCGCTGTTCGAAACCCGCCGCCTGATCGAGATCGGTATTGTCACCGAGCTGTGTCGACGCAAGGACGCTGCGGCGATGCAGGTGCTGCGCGATCACTTGTTGCTGGAAGATCAAGCCCATGAAGCCGGCGACCACGAGCGGTTGATTCATCTGCTTGGTGAGTTCCACCTCAAACTTGCACGCAGCCTGAATAACCCGGTACTGCTCGACTGGTTTCAGAAGCTGATTTCCCGTGCCTCCCTGTACATCGCCGCATTGGACGACGACAGCCACGAAGCCTGCCGCGACAACGAACACCTGCGCCTGATCGAGTACATCGAGGCCGGCGATCAGAGCGCCGCGATCGAGTTGACGTGCGTGCACCTGAACGGTATCGAGAAAGCGATTCTCGACGTTGCCGCCAAGATGAAAACGGGCTATCACCCGCTGAAACATCTGATCGGGGTTTGAACCTGAGCAGGCTATGAAACCGGCTATACCTCTTATGAAACCAATACGACCTGCGATGCTCGAAACACAAGGACGCCGCGTCGTTTGGGCGTAGTGATTGATCGGGCAACCACCACAGGACACCGAGTCAGGCGATGCAGTTTTTATCCGATAGCCACGGTTGTGAAGGTTGGAAAGGCGAAATGGCCGGACGCATTTGCGCGTTCGACTGGCGTCAAACCGAACTGGGGCCGCTGGAGACATGGCCCGCCAGCCTGTGCAGCACCGTGCAAATGATGCTGGCGTCGCCGTTGCCGTTGGTCATGCTCTGGGGCCGTGCTGGCTACATGATCTACAACGACGCCTATTCGACGTTTGCCGGTGGCCGCCATCCATTTTTGTTGGGCTCACCGGTGGAGCTGGGCTGGCCGGAAGTCGCCGAGTTCAACCGCCATGTCGTCGATACCTGTCTGGCCGGTGGCACCTTGTCGTTTCGCAATAAGGACATGGTGCTGCTGCGTGATGGCATTCCCGAAGAAGTCTGCCTGGATTTGTATTACAGCCCTGTCGCCAACGATGAAGGGGTGCCGTCCGGGGTCATGGCGATAGTGGTTGATACCACGGAGTTCATGCGTTCCGAGCGTTTGCGCCAGGCCGCTGAAGACGCTTACCGCGCTGATAATGAGCGGGTGCGTCTGGCGCTCAATGCCGGTGCCTTGCTCGGCTCGTTTGTCTGGGATGTGCGCAATGATGTGTTATCGGCGGATGAGCGTTTCGCTCGGACGTTCTCGTACCCGGCGGATCAGGATCTGACCGATGTGCCTCAGGCGCTCACCGATGCCAGGATTCACCCTGATGACCTGGCCTGGGTGCAGGAGCGGGTCAATCAGGTATTGCAGACCGGTGAGCCGTACAACGCCGAATACCGGGTTTTGCGTCCGGACGGCAGTTATATGTGGGTACTGGCCAGTGGAGCCTGCGAATTCAACGAGCAGGGTGAGCCGTTTCGCTTCCCCGGCGTGTTGATCGATATTCATGAACGCAAGATTGCCGAGGAATCCCTGCTCAAATTCACCCGCAACCTCGAGCAGCGTGTCGCCGATGAAGTCGGTGCGCGACTGGCCGCCGAGGAGCAGTTGCGCCAGTCACAGAAACTGGAATCCATCGGCGGGCTGACCGGCGGCGTCGCTCACGACTTCAATAACCTGTTGCAGGTGATCGCCGGCAATCTGCATTTGCTGGCTCGCCATGAGCCCAATAACGCCAACGTGCAGCGTCGGGTCAGCGCTTCGTTGGCGGCGGTCGAGCGCGGGGCCAAATTGTCTTCGCAATTGCTCGCGTTTGCCCGGCGTCAGCCGTTGTCACCGGCGGTGTGCAACCTGCAGCAGATTTTCGAAGGTGTCGGTGAATTACTCCAGCGGGCGCTGGGCGAAACCATTCAGATTGATGTGCAACTGCCGCAAGCACCGTGGCACATCAATGTCGACCGCAATCAATTGGAAAACGCCATTCTCAATCTGGCCATCAACGCACGGGATGCGATGAAGGGTGAGGGCACCATTGTGCTCAGTGCGTCCAACGTTGCTCTCGATGGCGAGTTCTGTGTCGGTAAGGGCATCACCCCCGGTGACTTTGTCCGGGTCGCGGTCAGCGACACGGGGCCCGGCATCCCGCCACAGATGCTGGAGCAAGTGTTCGAGCCGTTTTTTACCACCAAGGCTGACGGTCAGGGCACGGGGCTGGGCCTGAGCATGGTCTTCGGTTTCGTCAAACAGAGTGGCGGGCATGTCGAGATCGACAGTACGCCAGGTGAGGGGACATGCGTGCAGTTGTACTTTGCGCGCAGCCTGCGACCGATCCGCGAAGAAGCGCCGAACATCGAAAGTCAGCTGAGGGGTGGTCACGAGACGATTCTGGTGGTCGAGGATAACGAGGCTGTGCGCGCTTCGGCGGTCGAGTTGCTGCGCGAGGAAGGTTATCGCGTGCTGACCGCCGGCAATGGCGACGTGGCGATGCAGATGTTGCTCGAAGGCTGCGACGTGGACTTGATTTTCACTGACGTGGTCATGCCGGGGCTGATCAAAAGCTCCGATCTGTTTGCCTGGTCCAAGGTGCAGACGCCACCGGTCGCGGTGTTGTTCGCCTCGGGGCATACCCGCGACATCATTTCGCGCAATCACCAATTGAGCCCCGACACGCATTTGCTCAGCAAGCCTTACAGCCCGGACGCATTGTTGCAGATGATTCGTGACGTGCTCAGTGGCTGAGCTTGAACATTCCATTACCAAGGCAGGCAGATGACTTCCAAGCGTACCTCCAAGGCAACCACCGGCATGGTTCGGGTGCGCGGTGCCCGTGAACACAATCTGAAGAACGTTGACGTCGACATTCCCCGCGATGCCTTGGTGGTGTTCACCGGAGTATCGGGGTCGGGCAAGTCATCGCTGGCGTTCTCGACGTTGTATGCCGAAGCCCAGCGGCGTTATTTCGAATCAGTGGCGCCGTATGCGCGGCGCCTGATCGATCAGGTCGGCGTGCCGGATGTCGACTCCATCGAAGGCCTACCACCTGCCGTGGCGCTGCAACAACAACGCGGTACACCGAGCACGCGTTCATCGGTGGGCAGCGTCACCACGTTGTCGAGCCTGATCCGTATGCTGTATTCGCGTGCCGGCAGTTATCCGCCGGGGCAGGCGATGCTGTATGCCGAGGATTTTTCGCCCAATACGCCACAGGGCGCGTGCCCCGAGTGTCATGGGCTCGGCCGGGTGTATGAAGTCACCGAAGCCTTGATGGTGCCTGATCCTGGCCTGACCATTCGCCAGCGCGCGGTGGCTTCCTGGCCCTTGGCGTGGCAAGGCCAGAACCTGCGCGACATCCTCGTGACCCTGGGCATCGACGTCGATATCCCGTGGCGCAAACTGCCGAAAAAGCAGCGCGACTGGATTCTGTTTACCGAACAGACCCCAACCGTTCCGGTGTACGCCGGGCTGACCCCGGAAGAAACCCGGTTCGCCCTCAAGCACAAGAAAGAGCCGAGTTACCAAGGCACGTTCACCGGCGCCCGGCGCTACATTCTGCACACATTTACCCACTCGCAAAGTGCGCTGATGAAGAAGCGTGTTTCGCAGTTTATGCTCGGCAGTCCTTGTCCTCTGTGTGAGGGCAAACGCCTCAAGCGCGAGGCGTTGTCGGTGACGTTCGCCGGGTATGACATCGGCGAGTTGTCGCAGATGCCGTTGTTGAAGGTGGCCGAGGTGCTGAAACCGGTGGCGGCAGCCAGCTATCTGGATCGCGCTGAAGAGCGCGGCGAAACCCTGAGCCATGCGCAGACTCGCGAGGCCCGTCAGCAGCGTGTAGCCCACGGCGCCAGCGGACACACTAGCGCGCCGGATGTGCGGCACACCCCGAACCTGTCCCTGGAAAAACGCCTGGCAGCGCAGCGTATTGCCGAGGACTTGCTCGAGCGGGTCAGTACCCTGAGCGATTTGGGCCTCGGTTATCTGGCGCTGGATCGCAGCACGCCGACCTTGTCGTCCGGGGAGTTGCAGCGCCTGAGACTGGCCACGCAACTGGGCTCGCAATTGTTCGGCGTGATTTACGTGCTCGACGAACCGTCCGCCGGTTTGCACCCGGCGGACGGCGAGGCCTTGTTCGAAGCCTTGCAGCGCTTGAAAGCCGAGGGCAACACGCTGTTTGTGGTCGAGCATGATCTGGAAACCATGCGCCGAGCCGACTGGTTGATTGACGTCGGGCCGGCGGCGGGAGAGCAGGGTGGTCAAGTGTTGTACAGCGGCCCGCCGGCGGGGTTGGCCGCCATTGAGCAGTCGCAGACGCGCGCCTATCTGTTTGCCCAAGCGCAAGGGCAGACGCGGACGGCGCGCAAGCCGACAGCGTGGCTGAAACTCGACGGTATCACCCGCAACAACCTGACCAATCTCAGCGCCGAGTTTCCCTTGGGTTGCTTCACTTCGGTGACGGGCGTGTCCGGTTCCGGAAAATCGAGTCTGGTCAGTCAGGCGTTGCTGGAACTGGTCGGCGCGCAACTGGGGCGGCCGACGGTTGATCACGAGTCGGAAGCACTCACCCTCGAAGACGACGCACCGCAGGTCAGCGGCGGACACGTCAGCGCCGGACTGGATTCGATCAAGCGACTGGTGCAAGTCGATCAGAAACCCATCGGTCGCACGCCACGCTCCAATCTGGCGACCTACACCGGGTTATTCGACAACGTGCGCAAGCTGTTCGCCGCGACACCCCAGGCGCGGGCGGCGGGTTATGACGCCGGGCAGTTTTCCTTCAACGTCGCCAAGGGTCGTTGCGCGACGTGCGAGGGGGAAGGCTTTGTCAGTGTCGAATTGCTGTTCATGCCCAGCGTGTATGCACCGTGCCCGACCTGTCATGGCGCACGGTACAACCCGCAGACGCTGGCGATAATGTGGCAAGGCTTGAGCATCGCTCAGGTGTTGCAACTGACTGTCGACGAGGCGGTGAGCGTGTTCATCGAGCAACCGGGCATTCGGCGTTCACTGGAGGTGCTGCGCGACATCGGTCTGGGTTATTTGCGCCTGGGGCAGCCAGCCACGGAACTGTCCGGCGGTGAGGCGCAGCGGATCAAACTGGCCACCGAGTTGCAGCGTAACCAGCGTGGCGCCACCTTGTATGTGCTGGATGAACCGACCACCGGATTGCACCCGCGCGATGTCGATCGGTTGCTGGAGCAGTTGGATGCGCTGGTGACGGCGGGGCACACGGTGATCGTGGTCGAACATGAAATGCGCGTGGTCGCGCAGAGCGACTGGGTGATCGACATCGGCCCGGGGGCGGGGGATATGGGCGGCAAGATTGTTGCGGCGGGTACGCCGCAAAAAGTCGCGGCGAGCAAGAAGAGCCGGACTGCGCCATTCCTTGCCCGCGCCATGAGTCGTTAAATGTATCGTCTCCAATGGCCTCATCGCTTCAGGCCACCGGCCACAGTTTTTTGAGCGACAGGCGATTGAGGGCGCGCAACGAGCAAAGGCTTTATCGCAATAGCGACAGGGCGACGAACGGGCGCCGCTGGTCTGACAGGTGGTCGACAGAAGCGTTCAACCAAGGCCATTCTGATAACGGGTCAGCGCAATCGGTCGCGCTGGCCTCCCGATCAACTGATGGAGGTGTTCCATGCCGGTTCCCCATGACCTGTTTCAGGACTTGAGTTGCACGAAGGAAGAGATCCAGCAAAAACGCACCCAGGATCCACGACTGGATTCACTGATCAACAAGTATTCCCAGGCTGATGCCGATGTGGTCAAGGCCGAAACGGCCACCTCGGATGCCCCCAGCGACGATGAACTGAAAAAACTCAAAGAGAAGCGCCTGAAGGTCAAGGACGAGATCGTCAGCCATTTGCAGCCCCCGTCCTGATCCGCCGACCTACGGTTGTAGATTGACTGGAACGACAACCACGCCCGGCACCTCGAATGTTCAGAGTCCGAATTCAACGACTCCTTGCGAGGTGCCCCATGACCGATCCCACAGGTTTGTGGTTATCGAATGATTTTCGATGTTTCACAAACCGCGTGGGAGCAGGCTTGCCAGCGATAGCGTCAGTCAGTCCAGTGCCTTTAATGCGGGCTCATTTGAGCGCATCTGCCAAGGGCAAACGCGCCATATGCGAAGCCTTCAACGACCCGAAATACAACCACGGCCCATACTCGCGCGCCGTCGTTATCGGTGAGTAATTACCGCTGCTGGCATCCTGCAGATTGGCAATCACCTTGCCGTCCAGATCCAGCCCCAGCACAAACCCGCGCTTTTCCACCGGTTTGGGCAACACGGTCAGCGCTCGCACGATCATCTTGCGTACGAGCGGATACCCGGCAGTGCCATCGAGCAAGGGATTGCGCGGTGCGTACAGCGCCACCCAAAACCGGTCGCTGCCGTTGAAGGCGAGGTTGTCCGGCAGCCCCGGCAAATTGTCGATGAACAGGTCATGGGTGCCGGCCTTGGGCCCGGTCAGCCAGTAGCGGCTGATGCGGTAAGCGCCGGTTTCGTTGACCAATACATAGGCGTCATCCGGGCCGAGGGTCACGCCGTTGGCGAACTCCAGTTTGTCCAGCAGTACGCTGGTTTTGCCGGTCTGAAAGTCATAGCGCAACAGACGTCCGTCACCGCCATGCTCGATAATCGCCTCGCCGTCATGGCCATAACCCCAACGGCTGGAGGCATCACTGAAGTAGGCGTAATGCCCGGATTGGTCGATGGCCACATCGTCGGTGAAACCGAACGCCAGGCCATTGGCGGCTGTCGCCAGGGCAATCAAGCGCCCTTGTGCATCGAGCGAGAGCAAACCTTTGACGCCGTCGGCAATCACCAGCAAACCGTTGGGATGTCGGGCCAGACCCAAGGGGCGTCCGCCGGTATCTGCGAGCACTTGGCGTTCCTGACCGTCGAGACTGCTGCGAATCAGCCGACCGTCATGCAATCCAGTGATCAAAAAGTCACCTTCCAGCAGCAGCGCCTCTGGCCCTTCGATGTCACTCGGGCCAACCTGTGCAACGCCTTTGAGTTTTTGGTTTTCGGCGTAGATTCCGTTGGTCAGCGATGGCGCGGCCTGTGGTTTCCAGGCAACCGGCTCAACCCGGGTGGGCATCAGCAACAAAAACACGAAAACGAGAATGATCAGCAGCATCAACCCATGTCCCAACTTCATGCGCTTGCCCTCGCCGATGCAATGTATTGCGTGGCCATGTCGCGTAACGCGAGCATCGACGCAGCCGACTCGCGACCAATACGGCGTTTGAGCAGCAACTGATTGGCGATGCGCATGCCCAGACCCTCGAAGCGATACTCCAGGGTGCGCACAAACCGTGTGCCGCTGCCTTCGGTCGAGCATTCGTAAGTGAGCAACAATGACAACCCGTGATCACCGTGCGCCTGCGCGCACCAGCGCCGACCGGGCAGATACTCCGTGACTTCCCAGCTCAAGTGACCTGGCCGCCCACCCGCATGAATATCCTCCTCGAAGTGCGAACCCGCATGCAGGGGGCCCTGTGGGCCGTTGATTTTCAGCGAAGACGGGTGCCACTCTGGCCAGCGGCTGACGCTGGCAGCGTAGGCCAGCACGGCAATCGGTTCACCGGCGATATCGATCGGGTGTTGCAGGCGCGTCATGGGCATTCTCGAATGGCTCAAAGGGGCGGTTTCCGGCTCCCAGTAAAGGGTGCCGAACAAGTAGTCCATCAAGGGCAAGACAATGTTGAAGTTGCATTCCTGCATGCGCTCGCGGCGGTGATGCAATTCGTGCAGGCGACGCATCTGGCGGATCCACGGCAGCCGGGTCAACGGATTGTCCGGCGGCAGATGCTCGCAGGCGTGAAACACCTCGTAGGCAAGATAACCGAACACCATGCAGCCGCCGAACAGCCCGGCAACGTTGACATTGGCCTGCACGAGCAGCCACCACCCCGGCAGGGTGATGAACAGCGTGTGAATGACGATCAGCCAGGCCGGGAACAGAATCACCCGCCAGTCGCGGGCACTGTCGTAGGTCATGTGGCCGGGGGTGAAGAAACTGTGATGATCGCCCGCATGTCGGGCGTAGAACATTTTCGCGAAGGCTTTTTTATGGTGGCCGAGATGGCGATGCACGCTGTACACGCCGAAATTGAAGAACAGCAGGGTCAGCGGCACGGTCAGCCATTGCAGCGGTTGCACCTGCTGCACATTGCTCCAGAACATGCCGATGGCCAGTACGCCGAACAGCAGCACGAAGGCGCCATGCAACCACGGGTTGTAAAGCGGATGGATCGCCGCACGGTAGCGACTGCGAAATGCCTCGGTGGTCTGCCTCACTGCGTCACCTGCGGGGATCGTTGTCATACCCGGCAGATTAGCCGATCCGCTCGTTTATGCAGGCCAGACCTTGGGGCACATGCGCCATGATCGGCTGTAAAGCGGCCGCCTCAGCTCAGTGGGTTCCAGCGTTGCGACCAGTCGTCATCGTTGCGAATCACTTCGCGCAGCAGATTGAAGGCTTGTTGCAGCGTCGCCGAGTCGCGATCGCGCGAGTACACCAGATAGGTCGGGTAACCGAATTCAGGGGCTTTGGTCACCGGCTCCAGGGCGCCGCTCTCCAGGTAGGTGCGCACGACGCGAGTGCGGAAGTAGCCGCTGCCACCGTGTTCGAGGATGTATTGCAGGGCCAGAGGGCCGAGGTTGAAACTCAGCGCGGCTTTGGCTTTTTCCGGCAGAGCGGCATCGTGCTGGCGGCGAAAATCCGGGCCCCAGTCGATGTAGACGTAGGGATCCGGGCGATCAGGCGCGCGCACCAGGATCAGCTTTTCTTCCAGCACCTGCTCGACCTGCAACCCCGGCCAGTATTCGGGCTGATAGACCAGCGCCGCGTCGAGCACACCGAGTTCAAGTTGGCGCAGCAGGTTTTCGCCGTCGCGGATTTCCATGCGCAACGCATGCCCGGGAATTTTCTCGCGCAGTTCGGCAGCCCAACTGAGCATCAACGGATTGCACAGGCTGACTTCTCCGCCGATGTGCAGCACGTTGTGATAACCCTCGGGCAGCGGCAAGTCGCGGCGCGCGGCCTCCCAGGTCTGCACCAGTTGATTGGCGTAGACCACAAAGGCCTCGCCGTTGGGCGTCAGTTTCGCCCCGGCCCGATTACGCACGAACAGGGTGCTGCCCAACTGGCTTTCGAGTTTCTGCACCCTGGCGGTGATTGCCGTTTGTGTGACGAACAGCTTCTGCGCCGCCGCGGCGAGGCTGCCGTGGCGGACGATTTCCAGAAAGGTGCGGGCGAGGTCGATGTCCATGGGCGGGCCAGTGTTTGAGGTGGGCGCATTGTATGTGCAGCCTCTACACTGCGTCATCGTTCAATCGCCATTAGGGTCGCGGCCACGGTTTGATATCTGTGAGCGCTCGCTTGCCGGCGATGAGGCCGTGGCGGGCGGTGACGATCAGTCCGTCAGCTCAACTTCACGCCCCCGTGCCCAATCCGCGATCAGCCGCGCCGGCGTGCCACACGCCTTGCGCTTGTAAACAAAATGGGCGCATTTCTCGGCGAAACCACTGCGGTTGTAGAGCATGTCTTCCTGCATCTCCTGCAGCTCGCTTTCACGGCATTGCTGGATCAGCACCTGATCAACCCGGGCCTTGCGTTCACGCACAGCGGCATAGGTCGGGTCGCTCAAAACGCTGTTGGCCCGTTGCAGCAGCCACAGCGAAAACTCATCCGGGCAACGCGGGCCGATCTCCTGAACCATACCCAGTTGCAGGGCCTGGTGGGCACTGACCGGCAGGCAGGCTTGAGTCAGTTGCTCGGCCATCGCCGGGCCAACGGCGCGGGGCAGGCTGTAAGTCCAGTATTCGGAGCCGTACAACCCCATGCTTTTGTAATGCGGATTGAGCACGATATCGGCCCGGGCAAAGACGATATCGGCCGTCAACGCGAGCATCACGCCACCGGCGCCAGCACTGCCCGTTACGCCGCTGACCACCAGTTGCCGCGCCGTCAGTAATTGCTCACAGACATCATCGATTGCCTGAATATTCGCCCAGGCTTCAGCCCCCGGATCCTGCGCGGCCTGAATCACGTTCAAATGCACACCGTTGGAAAAACTCCCGCGTCCGCCCTTGATCAATAACACCTGAGTGTCGCGGGACTTGGCCCAGCGCAGCGCTTGGACCAAGCGTTGGCATTGCTCGGTGCTCATGGCACCGTTGTAGAACTCGAAGGTCAGTTCGCCGACATGCCCGGATTCGCGGTACCGAATCGGTTGATAGGCCGCGTCGCTGAATGGCTGGGTGGCAATCGAGCTGTCGAGCGTCGGCACATCGGCCAATTGCCCGGCCAGCACATGTCGCGCCGGTTGCTTGAAAGTTTCTTCGCCAGGCTGCGGTTTGCGCCGCAGCGAGCCGATCCACAGGCTCTGATCGCCGGTCGCGACCAGCACGGCATCGTCCTGCACGGCGAGGATTTCGCCGGGCAGACCCGTGCGCGAATCCAGGTGCGCGTCGTACACGTAATACTGACCTCCCGCCAAGCTTGCCAGTACGCCGGGCTGGCCGTCCGCCGCGTCGATGCAGCGCTTGATGAAGCGCGCGCAGTCGTGCCAGTTGAAGCTTCGGTCGATCTGTTTCATGTTCGGCTGCAAACGCCCACGCACTTTGGGGTCGGTGTAATCCAGCGGCACTGGCGCATAACCTTCGACGAATTTTTCGATTACCTCGCGAATGCAACGAATCGCCGCATCGCTGACCCGACCGTTGTACAGCTCGGACTTGCGCAAGCCCGACGGCAGATTGAATTCGCAGGTCGCCCAGACCGGGCCGGCGTCCATCTCTTCAACCGCTTGCAACGCGGTCACGCCCCAGCTCGACAGCTCATGGGTGATCGCCCAGTCCAGCGCACTGGCGCCACGATCGCCGACGATGCCCGGATGAATGATCACCACCGGACGTTCGGTGTTACGCCAAAGCGCTGGCGGCACGCGGTCCTTGAGGAACGGACAGATCACCAGATCCGCGCCGCTGCGTTCGATCTGTTCACACACCGAAGCGTCGTCGGTAAACACCACGACGCTGGGCGAATGTCCGGCCTGACGCAGTTCCAGCCAGGCGCGTTGAGTCAAACCGTTGAATGCCGACGACAGCAGAATGATGTTGAGTGGTCGCATGAGAGTTCTTCCTTGAATGGGATCAGCCGCAGGCTCCCGGTGAGCCTTCCCTGGCCTTCGATGGAGCCGGAAGATTAATCAGTCTCGCCCGTGCGCCAGTGATCGAGGTCAACGTTCTGTCAGCCAATCTTTTGCGAGGCGACGAAGCGTCTTCTTTTTACGGGTCTTGGCACTACCGGCCTCCCATTCGTGAGCCTCGTGCGCTGCATTCGATGTCTTGCGTACCGCCGATCCTTAGCATCCGCATGTCATCGAACAAATGGGCGCAAGTCTGGTCCTGCTGTGCGATCCGACTTTGCGTTGGTTGCCGTGCAACCGTCTGCTGCAGAGCCTCAATGCGGCGTCGAGCAGTCGTGGATTTATCAGCGGCAGTTTGAGTGTGCTCGGTATTGTGCTGCTGGCCGGGTTGCTCGGGCGGCGTTACGGCGGGTTGCCGGATGCAGGGGAGTTGGTGACCGATACTGCTGAACGACGTGATTTCACTTTGGACGATGGCAGTGCGTTGACCGGGGCGGTGATTGAGCGTAACGAAATCCTCAGCAGCGGCGGCTCGAGGATCTAAGGTTCGGACGCGATTGCCGGGCCCATCCCTATACCCGTGAGTTGCTGGCGGCATCCTTCGCTACGCCAGATTCGGCCTTTATACGCGGCGACAGACTTTTATCCCTGGTATAGATCCGGTACATTCCGCGCCCTAGCCAATACAAGGAAGTAGACGATGGCAAAACCAGCCGCTCGACTCAGCGATCTCAATGCCTGTCCGGTGACCGGTCACGGTACCAACCCAAGCACCAGCGGTTCGCCCAACGTGAATATCAACGGCATGCCGGTGCTGCGTGTCGGAGACACAACGGCGTGCGGTGATTCGGTCACCGAAGGAATCGGCAACATCCTGATCAATGGCCAACCCATTGCGTTTCTCGGCAGTGGCACCGCCCATGGCGGTATGATCATCACCGGCTCTGGCGACGTGTTCGTGGGCACTCAAGTCGGCGCCGCACCCTTCACTCCTATCGTGACTGTGCCCAAACACAGCGAACGCTTCCAACTGGTTGATGAAACCACCGGCGAGGCGATTCCCGATATGCTCTATTGCATCGAAACCGGAGACGGCCAACGCCTTGTCGGCCACACTGACAACCACGGCAACGCCGTACGCGTGTTCACTGCCGATCCGACCTCCATTGTCGTGCAATGGGGTAAGGAAGCCGCCGCCCACCTGGATGCTCTGGGTATCGCTTACTAAGGAAGGTTTTACGTGGCAACTCCAAAAAAAAATCAGGGCCAGACGAACGATCAGCACGCGACGACGCAAGTGAAGGGGACTCTGGCGCAGGACTATGTGACGGTAGTGGGAGCGTCCTACCTGGGTTTTATCGCGAATATTCGTGGCCAGCGGGGCAACATGATGAACTTCATCAACCAGGGCATACGTCAGCTCAAAAGCTATCCACCGTCTACGCCGAGTTACTCTATTCAACGGGCATTTCTGATCTTCAAGGATGAGTACGACCCAAATCTGTTGGCTGAAGTCAAAAAGATCGTGACCGAGGGTTATGGTGCCGAGTATCGCGAGTACGATTCAATTTCGCAGTTGGTTGATTTTGTCGCGAGTCGAAAACGCAGAGGTCGGGAAATCAAGCAAATGGATTTCTTTTCCCACGGCGTTGTAGGCAGCATAGAACTGGGGTACGAGCTGGACAAACGTGACAGCTACCGATTACGTGATGCCCAGGCTCGCATGTTTACGCCTGACGCGTTCGCCTATGGCGCGAAGATCTATTCCTACGCATGCCGAACCGGATTAGGGATCAACGCGAGCGTGAAGGTAGCGGAAAATGAAGACCCGCACTTTGAACTCAGTCTGGCGCAAATAATGGCTGATGCCACTGGAACAACCGTGTGGGCATTTCCTCGGCGCAGTCTGTATGACCAGACCTATGGAACCAACGAAGATCGTGCCGCGGTGGAGCAGGCACCGACCAAGCAGGAAGCGGACAAGGCCGCCAGCCGTGCCTACCGCAAGAATCTCAGTGATTACCAGCGTCGGTTGACAGCCCACCGCACCACCAGCAAAGATCCCGCCGCTCAGTTGCCGAATGAGCGGGCGCCTGTGCCGCCTGTCAAAACATTGAGCGAGAAAGATGCCGCGCTGTTGAAACAAGCTCAAGGACGGGAACATTGCAACGACACACTCGGATATCCCCTGGACGCTGAAGGGGCTGTCCATGGCGTACGATCTGGCAATACACCGGATGGCGTTCCCAAAAAGCTGTGCGAATACAAACCAGCCAAATGACCTCAACTATAAAAAAAACAACGGTTTTTCGTGCGATCGGGCTATTGGCCGTCGCGGTTTTGATGGGTCTATATCTCGTTGGCAAGGAAGACGAAATGTCCTCGAAAGTAATGATGTATTACGGCATCTGGAGTCCAGACGATAATCGTTTCGACGCCACTCGCTGGTTTACAAGCGGAATGTACAGCCGCCGTCTCATGGGAACCCCGGCCCAAGCAAGCGCCGAAAGCATGCTGCGCAATAAACCTCTGCCGGTTACGGCGAACATGAACGATGACCTCGTCGCCATCGCAGGGGTGGCGCTTGAGTATGACTTTCCCCAGGTCAATACCGACTCGCTTATCAACGACCCACCGGATCTGACTGGGCGTGTCAGGTACTGGATCAGCAAGTTCGACAAGCCGGACAAGCCAGTCGATCTCTATAACCTGTTCCTGAATCTGGGAAATCAACGGTTTGTCATCACCTTCAGCCGAGATGCGCAAACGGGAGAGCTGATCGATAAAAACAGTGCAAAACTGATTTATCCGAACCAAGAATCCGATGCGCATTACGTGCGGATATTCAAGGAACTGGACGAGACTCAGAGCCTGCGCCGTTAAGGGCTGGTAGTTGAATGTGAACACTGCGTTCATTCGTTACAGTGCTTTCGCAGCACCGGATCAGCCGCAGGATTATTACAATATCTACTTGAAGTATCAGGGGGAGCGGTATGTCATCACCTTCGCGCGTGATGCGCAAACCGGTGAAATCCTCCCCGGAGGCGGCGTCCAGTTGATGTACCCCGACAGTGGGCCCCAGGTCGCTGATCGGCAGGTCTTCAAGGCACTGGACGCCGCCGGCATCCATTGACCCTGAAACGACAAATCCCGCCACCAAGGCGGGATTTGTTTTTTCCGAATCGTAGTCTTACGACGGGAACAGTTCGGACAGTTTCATCGCCAGCATCATGTCGCCTTCAGCGCGCAGTTTGCCGCCCATGAATGCTTGCATGCCGTCGGTCGAACCGTCGACGATGCCTTCCAGGGTTTCGCCGTCCATCACCAGAGTGACCTGGGCGTCCGGGTTTTCGCCTTCTTGCAGCTCGCAGGTGCTGTCCTTGACGATCAGCGAGAAGTTCTTGGTCTCGTCGATGCGGAAACCGAAGACCAGGTCCAGACCGGCAGCAGCGGCTGGGTTGAACTTGGCTTTCATTGCTTGTACGGCATCAGCTACGGAGGTCATGGTTCGATCCTTTCTTGGGTAATAAGAGCAGGTTGATTACAGCAAGGTTCACAGTAATCCGGACTCAGCGGAAGGTGATGAGTTCCGGGGCCTTCAACAGTTGCAGGTGTGCATGACTGTTGAAGGAAGCCAAAGCCACCTCGCGACCGCGGAATTTCAGCAGGTTGAGCGAGGTGTTGACGATTTGCCAGTTCAATTCAAAGGCCTGTTTCGCAGGCATTTGCGTAATGAGGTGGAGCAGTGCGGTGATGGTGCCGCCGGAGGTGAACACGGCGATTTTCTGATTTTTTTCAGCTTGTTCGAGGATTCGGTGCAATCCGGCCTGAACCCGTTCGACAAAGCCCAGCCAGCTCTCCAGCCCCGGCGGGTCGTAAGTGCCGGCCAGCCACCGCTCAATGATCAAGGCGAAAATGCGCTGGAACTCGCCGCGGTTTTGCGCGGCATTGCGCAGGATGTCGAACGCTTCCGGTTCGTCCGGCAACATGGCCGGGAGCAGGGCGCGGATCACGGCGTCGGCGTCGAATTCGTTGAAGGCACAATCGGTTTCCAGCATCGGTACCGACAGGCCTTGCGCGGTGAATTGTTCCAGCGCGCTGGTGGCCGTGTGCTGTTGGCGACGCAGGTCACCCGCGAGGCAGCGGTCAAAGCGGATACCCAGTTCAGCGAGGTGCTGGCCGAGGACTTCTGCCTGGCGCACGCCGGTCGGTGACAGGACGTCATAGTCGTCTGCACCAAAGGAGGCCTGGCCATGTCGAATCAAATAGATACTGCCCACGTCCGCGTCATCCCGGTACGTTGAAGGTTTGGCGAGGTTATGAGGATGATGGGGTGCTGTCAATGAAAAAACATACGCTTGTTTGAAATGCCCGTTACAGGCGTGTTGCCAGAGGTTTCACGGCTGGTCGAGGAGCCGGCGCATGGGTATGCTGGCGCCATCCCGCGTGTGTTTCACGTCCGCGCATTGTTTTAAGGAGTCTCTGTGGAGTTTTTCACCGAATACGCCAGTTTCCTGGCCAAGACCGTCACGCTGGTGATCGCCATTCTGGTAGTGCTCGCCAGTTTTGCCGCGTTGCGCAGCAAGGGGCGGCGCAAGTCGGCAGGTCAGTTGCAGGTCAGCAAGCTCAATGATTTCTATAAAGGCCTGCGTGAGCGCCTTGAGCAAACGCTGCTCGACAAGGATCAACTCAAGGCTTTGCGCAAGGGTGAGGCCAAGTCCGAGAAAAGCGAGAAGAAGCAGAAGAAAAAGCCCGAAGCCAAACCACGGGTGTTCGTGCTGGATTTCGACGGCGATATCAAGGCTTCGGCCACCGAAAGCCTGCGTCATGAAATCACCGCGCTGCTGACACTCGCCACACCCAAGGACGAAGTCGTCCTGCGTTTGGAAAGCGGTGGTGGCATGGTCCACAGCTACGGTCTGGCCTCCTCGCAACTGGCCCGTATTCGTGAAGCCGGCGTGCCGTTGACCGTGTGTATCGACAAGGTCGCGGCCAGCGGCGGCTACATGATGGCGTGCATCGGCGACAAGATCATCAGTGCGCCGTTCGCCATCCTTGGCTCCATTGGCGTGGTCGCGCAGTTGCCCAACGTCAACCGCTTGCTGAAAAAGCACGATATCGACTTTGAAGTGCTGACCGCCGGTGAGTACAAACGCACCCTGACCGTGTTCGGCGAAAACACCGAGAAGGGCCGCGAGAAGTTTCAGGAAGACCTGGACATCACCCATCAGTTGTTCAAGAACTTTGTCGCTCGCTATCGTCCGCAACTGGCGATCGATGAAGTGGCCACAGGTGAAGTCTGGCTTGGTGTTGCAGCGCTGGACAAGCAACTGGTTGATGAACTCAAGACCAGCGACGAATACCTCGCGCAGAAGGCCAGACAGGCCGAGGTCTACCACCTGCACTACGCCGAGCGTAAAAGCCTGCAAGAGCGTATCGGCATGGCGGCCAGCGGTTCGGTGGATCGCGTGCTGTTGAGCTGGTGGAGTCGTCTGACCCAGCAACGTTTCTGGTAAAACAGTCGCGCATAAAAAACGCCGGTCATTGACCGGCGTTTTTATGTCTGCGGCAAACCCGCAGGTTTAGCGACGACGGAATAGCGGCAGGGGTTCGTCAGTGGCCGCCTGATAGGTCACCGAAAAATCCTTGAGGCCTTCAAGCGCTTCGTACGGGTCTTTGTCCGGGCGTATGGCAAAGGCGTCGAAACCGCAGCGGTGCATGTAGAACAACTGGTCACGCAACACATCGCCAATTGCCCGCAGTTCGCCTTTGAAACCGTAACGGTCACGCAGCAGGCGTGCGTTGGAGTAGTTGCGCCCGTCGGTGAACGCCGGGAAGTTAAGCGCGATCACCTGGAACTCGGCCACGTCAGGACCTATTTCCTCGGCCTCTTCGTCGGCATCAAGCCATACACCCAGGCCGCCGTCGCGTGCCTTGAGCATGCGGCTGTGTTCGCGCCACAGTTGCAGTGGAACGATCAGATCGTCGCAGTTGCTGATCTCGTCGATGTTGAAGTCCTTCGGCAACAGGTGCCAGGTTTCGTCGACGACTTCGTTGTTCTTAATGATTCGCTGCATAGACGCGTTCCTTGAAGAGGTCGATGCCAATACGCTGATAGGTGTCGATGAAGCGCTCGTCTTCGGTACGTTGTTCAACGTAAACGTCGATCAGCTTCGAGATGACGTCAGGCATGGCTTCCTGAGCGAAGGACGGGCCGAGGATCTTGCCCAGGCTCGCATCCCGGCTGGCGCTGCCGCCGAGGGAAACCTGATAGAACTCCTCACCTTTCTTGTCCACCCCGAGGATGCCGATGTGGCCGACGTGGTGGTGACCGCAGGCGTTCATGCAGCCGGAGATGTTCAGGTCCAGTTCACCGATGTCGAACAGGTAATCGAGGTCGTCGAAGCGGCGCTGGATCGATTCGGCAATCGGGATCGACTTGGCGTTGGCCAGCGAGCAGAAATCACCGCCAGGGCAGCAAATGATGTCGGTCAGCAGGCCGATGTTCGGCGTGGCGAAACCACCTTCACGCAGCTCGCCCCACAGGGTGAACAACTGGCTCTGCTCGACGTCGGCCAGAATGATGTTCTGCTCGTGGGAGGTGCGCAGTTGACCGAAGCTGTAGCGCTCGGCCAGATCGGCGACGGCATCGAGTTGCTTGTCGGTGATATCGCCCGGGGCAACGCCGGTCGGTTTCAGCGACAGGGTCACGGCCACATAACCCGGCTTTTTGTGCGCGAGGGTGTTGCGGGTGCGCCAGCGAGCGAACCCGGGGTGTTCTTTGTCCAGCGCGGCCAGTTCGGCAGACTGGTTGTCCAGCGCCTTGTAGTCCGGGTCAACGAAGTGCTTGGCGACGCGATGCAGTTCGGCTTCGGTCAGCGTAGTCTGGCCACCGCGCAGGTGTTCCATTTCGGCATCGACTTTCTGCGCAAATACTTCAGGGGTCAGCGCTTTGACGAGGATCTTGATCCGCGCCTTGTATTTGTTGTCGCGACGGCCGTAACGGTTGTAGACCCGCAGGATGGCGTCGAGGTAGCTCAACAGGTCCTGCCAGGGCAGAAACTCATTGATGAACGCGCCGACGACCGGCGTACGACCGAGGCCGCCACCGACCAGCACGCGAAAGCCCAGTTCGCCAGCTTCGTTGTGCACTGGCTCCAGGCCAATGTCATGCACTTCAATGGCTGCGCGGTCAGCGGTCGAACCGTTGACGGCGATCTTGAATTTGCGTGGCAGGTAAGCGAATTCAGGGTGGAACGTGGTCCACTGACGCACGATCTCGCACCATGGGCGCGGGTCGATCACTTCGTCGGCAGCGACGCCGGCAAACTGGTCGGTGGTGACGTTGCGCAGGCAGTTGCCGCTGGTCTGGATCGCGTGCATCTGCACCGTGGCCAGTTCCGCCAGGATGTCCGGGATATCTTCAACCGCCGGCCAGTTGAACTGCACGTTCTGTCGTGTGCTGATGTGGGCGTAGCCCTTGTCGTAGTCGCGGGCAATCCTGGCCATCATGCGGGTCTGACGCGAAGTCAGTTGGCCGTAAGGCACTGCCACTCGCAACATCGGCGCGAAACGCTGGATGTAGAGGCCATTTTGCAGGCGCAGGGGACGGAATTCTTCCTCGCTCAGCTCACCTGCCAGATAGCGTCGGGTCTGATCACGGAACTGCTTGACGCGGTCCTCGATGATCCGCTGATCGTACTCGTCGTATACGTACATATAAGTCCTGTTCTCAGGCTTGGGCTACTCGGAAAACGCTGGGTTTTCGCTTGCTGGAGTCCGAGGTTGCCTCTGCAATTCTGCGCGCACGGCCGCGCACTCTCTAACGGAGCCGGGGCAATATACCCGTTTGCAGTTATGCGCAAAAGTGATGTTTGAGTATATGTAAAGAACCAAATCGCCTAACGAGAATGGCTGTCAACTAACCCACATTTGTCGTGCGGACAATCATCGTCTTAACTGTGGTCGAGTCTTTCTGCAATCACCGATAAAACCGACAAGAGGCGATGCAATGAGCAACCCAACCAAAGCAAGGAAAAGCGATAGCAGTGTCGATGCCTGGGCGATTGTGTTCCTGATCATTCTGGTCGTAGGAACGGCGGTATTCTGGGTCAGTCATCAGTAAGCGACCCCTCCGGGCCCGTGTCCGACGATTGTCGGACAAAAAACGGAATCAGGCGCCAGCAGCCGGTTTTCGAAGGCTATAATCGCGGCTGTTTTTCCTTGGGCCCGGCTGTTTCATGTTCAGGTTTTTTCACATCAGCTTTCTATTGTTTGGCGCGGTTTTCGCGTCCAGCGCGCGGGCGGAGTCCGTGCTGTTTCTCAATCCCGGCTCGACCGAGGAAACGTTCTGGGTCAGTTATTCGCAATTCATGCAGGCAGCCGCCCGGGATCTTGGCATTGATCTGCGCATTCTCTATTCCCTGCGTCGACCCGAACTGACACTCGCTCAGGCGCGTCTTGCGTTGCAGGGGCCGAATCGTCCCGATTACCTGATGTTCGTCAACGAGCAATACGTGGCGCCACAGATCCTGCGTCTGGCTCAAGACAGTGGCGTGAAGTTGTTCATCGTTAACGCTGCACTGACCCCCGACCAGCAAGCTCTGGTCGGCGAGCGCACGGATCGGGTCGGCAACCTGGTGCCGAACGATGAGGAGGGCGGCTACCTGATGATGAAGGCGTTGATTCGAATGCATCGGCCCGTGAGCGGGGGTGAGGAGATCGAATTGCTGGCGTTCTCCGGTTTGAAAATCACGCCGTCGGCGCAGTTGCGTGAGCACGGCATGCAGCGCGCACTGGCCGAACATCCGCAAGTACGTTTGCGCCAACGTGTCTACAGCGGCTGGACGCAGCAGCGCGCCTATGAACAGGCCAAACAGTTGTTCGCGCGCTATCCGAAGGTGTCACTGGTGTGGTCGGCCAACGATGAAATGGCCTTTGGTGCGATGCGCGCGTTTTCCGAGACCGGCAAAATCCCGGGGCAAGACGCCTTGTTCAGTGCGGTCAATACGTCACCGGCGGCGCTGCAGGCTCTGGTCGATGGGCGCTTGAGCGTGCTGTTGGGCGGACACTTCACTTTGGGCGGCTGGGCGCTGGTGGAACTGCATGACCACGAGCAGGGCGTGGATCTGGATCAGCATGGCGGCCGCGATCGTCAGGTGCCTTTGCTGCAACTGATCGATAAGGCTCATGCCCGGCGAATGCTGGCCATGGGAAGTTCGCCTGACTACGGCGTGAGATTTCGCAAACTCTCGGCCAAAGGGCGGCCAGCCTCGTACCGCTACCCGTTCACTTTCCAGGCCTTGATGCACTGAAACACGTCAGACGCCGGCGAAATGCACGACCAGTTTGACGATGGCAAACAGCGTCAGCGCAAACACTGCGGTGAACACAATCCCCAATATCACGAAATGACTGGGTTTGCCGTGGGTGAAGTCCCGTGCCCGGTTCTTGCCGCTCTGCACGCCGAACGCCGCTGCCATCACGCTGTGCAGCATCTGCCAGAAACTCGGCGGTTTGTTGTCGACTGGATCGTCCATAAATCCCTCGTCTGCCATGTGTGTCAGACAAGCATAGCCAACCGTTTCAAGGGCACCGCAAAAACCACTGTGGGAGCCCGCTCGCTCCCACAGAGTATTGCGTTGAAGCTGGATTAGTTGTCGTAACCCAGATTCGGCGCCAGCCAGCGCTCCGTCACGCTCAGTTCCTGACCTTTGCGCGAGGTGTAGCTCTGCACCTGATCCTTGTCGACCTTGCCCACGGCGAAGTACTGCGCCTGCGGGTGGGCGAAATACCAGCCGCTGACCGCTGCCGCCGGGAACATCGCGTAGTGCTCGGTGAGGAATACACCGCTGCGCCCGGCGCGCATTTCGGCGGCTTCTGGGTCGAGCAGGGCGAACAATGCAGCTTTCTCGGTGTGATCCGGGCACGCCGGATAACCCGGCGCAGGACGAATGCCGGAGTATTGCTCTTTGATCAGCGCTTCGTTGTCGAGCACTTCATCCCGGGCATAGCCCCAGTGTTCTTTACGTACCTGCTGGTGCAGCCATTCAGCGCACGCCTCGGCCAAACGGTCGGCGAGTGCCTTGACCATGATCGAGTTGTAGTCGTCGCCGGCATCCTGATAAGCCTTGGCCACTTCTTCGGCGCCGATACCGGCGGTGGTGATGAAGCCACCGACATAGTCGATCACTTCGCTGTCCTTGGGCGCCACGAAGTCGGCCAGCGAGAAGTTCGGTTTGCCGTCGGTCTTGATGATCTGCTGACGCAGATGATGCAGCTTGGCCAATGGCTTGCCGTCATCGCCGTACAGCTCGATGTCGTCGTCATGCACCTGATTGGCTGGCCAGAAGCCGAACACCGCACGGGCACTGATCAGTTTCTCGTCGATCAGTTTGGCGAGCATTTCCTGAGCGTCTTTGTACAACGCTGTGGCGGCTTCACCGACCACTTCGTCTTCGAGGATGCGCGGGAACTTGCCGGCCAGATCCCAGGAGATGAAGAACGGCGTCCAGTCGATGTACTCGGCCAGTACCTTGAGGTCGATGTTCTCCAGCACTTTGCTGCCGGTGAAGGTCGGTTTGACCGGCTGGTAATTGGCCCAGTCGAACTGCGGTTTCTTCGCGATGGCGGCGGCGTAGCTCAGACGTTCGGTGCGGGCACTGCGGTTGGCGGTACGTTCGCGCACTTCGACGTATTCGGCTCGGGTTTTTTCAACGAAACCGGCCTTCAATTCCTTGGACAGCAACTGCGTTGCCACGCCGACCGCGCGGGAGGCGTCGGTCACGTAAACCACGGCGTCGTTGCTGTACTTGGGCTCGATCTTAACGGCAGTATGCGCTTTGGATGTGGTCGCGCCACCGATCATCAACGGCAAGTGGAAGTCCTGACGCTGCATTTCACGGGCAACGTGAACCATCTCATCCAGCGACGGGGTGATCAGGCCAGACAGCCCGATGATGTCGCACTTCTGCTCCTTGGCCACTTGCAGGATCTTTTCCGCCGGGACCATGACGCCGAGGTCGACGATGTCGTAGCCGTTGCAGCCAAGCACCACGCCAACGATGTTCTTGCCGATGTCGTGGACGTCGCCTTTCACCGTGGCCATGAGGATCTTGCCCTTGGCCTCAGGTTTGTCACCTTTTTCCAGTTCGATGAACGGGATCAGGTGCGCTACGGCCTGCTTCATTACACGGGCGGATTTGACCACCTGCGGCAGGAACATTTTGCCGGCACCGAACAGGTCGCCGACGATATTCATGCCCGACATCAGCGGGCCTTCGATCACTTCGATCGGGCGGGCGAATGACTGGCGCGATTGTTCGGTGTCTTCAACGATGTGTGTGGTGATGCCCTTGACGAGTGCGTGTTCCAGGCGCTTGTTGACGTCCCAGTTGCGCCACTCTTCGGTCTCGGCTTCCTTGACGCTGCCGTCGCCCTTGTATTTGTCAGCGATGGCGAGGAGGGCGTCGGTGCCTTCCGGTGTGCGGTTGAGCACCACGTCTTCGACCGCGTCGCGCAGTTCCTGCGGGATCTGGTCGTAGATTTCCAGCTGGCCGGCGTTGACGATGCCCATGGTCAGGCCGGCGCGGATCGCGTACAGCAGGAACACCGAGTGAATCGCCTCACGCACCGGGTTGTTGCCACGGAACGAGAACGACACGTTGGACACGCCGCCGGAGCTCAGGGCATACGGCAGTTCGTCGCGGATGTAGGCACAGGCATTGATGAAGTCCACAGCGTAGTTGTTGTGTTCTTCGATGCCGGTGGCCACGGCGAAGATGTTCGGGTCGAAGATGATGTCTTCCGGCGGGAAGCCGACTTCGTTGACCAGAATGTCGTAGGAGCGCTTGCAGATTTCTTTCTTGCGCGCTTCGGTGTCGGCCTGGCCGGCTTCGTCGAACGCCATCACCACCACGGCGGCGCCGTAGCGCTTGCACAGCCTGGCGTGATGGATGAACTGCTCGACGCCTTCTTTCATGCTGATCGAGTTGACGATGCCCTTGCCCTGAATGCATTTCAGGCCGGCTTCGATCACTTCCCATTTCGAGGAGTCGATCATGATCGGTACGCGGGAGATGTCCGGCTCGCCGGCAATCAGATTGAGGAAGGTCACCATGGCCTTCTTCGAATCGAGCATCCCTTCGTCCATGTTGATGTCGATCACCTGCGCGCCGGCCTCGACCTGCTGCAGGGCAACTTCCAGGGCTTCGGTGTAGTTGTCTTCGCGGATCAGACGGGCGAACTTGGCCGAACCTGTGATGTTGGTCCGCTCGCCGACGTTGACGAACAACGAGCTGCGATCGATGGTGAACGGCTCCAGGCCCGAGAGGCGGCAGGCCTTGGGGATATCCGGGATTTGTCGCGGCGCGTAACCGGCCACGGCGTTGGCAATGGCTTCGATGTGGCCCGGAGTGGTGCCGCAGCAGCCGCCGACAATATTGAGGAAGCCGCTTTGGGCGAATTCTTCAATGACTTTGGCGGTTTGCGACGGCAGTTCGTCGTACTCACCGAATTCGTTCGGCAGGCCGGCGTTCGGGTGCGCGGAAACGTGGGTGCTGGCCTTGTTCGACAGTTCTTCCAGATACGGACGCAATTCGCTGGCGCCAAGGGCGCAGTTCAGGCCCACCGAAATCGGCTTGGCGTGGGCCACGGAGTTCCAGAACGCTTCGGTGGTCTGGCCCGACAAGGTCCGGCCGGAGGCGTCGGTGATGGTCCCGGAAATCATGATAGGCAGTTCGAGGTGCAACTCTTCGAACACCCCTTGCACGGCGAAGATCGCCGCTTTGGCGTTGAGGGTGTCGAAGATGGTTTCGATCAGGATCAGGTCGGCGCCGCCCTCGATCAGGCCTTTGGTGGCCTCGGTGTAGTTCTCCACCAGCTCATCAAAGGTGACGTTGCGGTAGCCAGGGTTGTTGACGTCAGGCGACAGCGAGCAGGTGCGGCTGGTGGGGCCGAGCACGCCAGCGACGAAGCGCGGCTTGTCCGGGTTCTCCAGGGTCTTGGCGTCGGCGACTTTGCGCGCCAGGCGCGCGCCCTCTACGTTTAGTTCGTACGCCAGCTCTTCCATGCCGTAGTCGGCCATGGAGATGCGGGTGGCGTTGAAGGTGTTGGTTTCCAGAATGTCGGCGCCGGCATCCAGATAAGCCTTTTCGATGCCGCCGATGACGTCCGGACGGGTGATCACCAAGAGGTCGTTGTTGCCCTTGACGTCACTCGGCCAGTCCGCGAAGCGTTTGCCGCGATAATCCTGCTCTTCGAGCTTGTAGCTCTGGATCATCGTGCCCATACCGCCGTCGAGTATCAGGATGCGCTCTTTGAGGGCGTGCTTGAGAGCTTGAAGGCGGACGCTGCGATCGGACATTTGGACTACTCGGAAAGACCATTACGAAGGAGCGGGATCATAACAAACCTGTGCGCTTTTAGAGCATGTGGCGGTTTTGCATGAATATCGCTCATGTTGGTACGACCGTCATACTGTAGAATCTCAGCGTTTTTCTTCAGGATCGGGATCAGGGACATGTCGTACCGCGTCATCAGCATCGTTTTGCTGTTCTTGAGCTGGGGCGCTGCGGCGCAAGATCCCGCGCTTTCTTATACCCGTGATATCCAGCCGATTTTCACCGAGAAGTGCGTGGCCTGCCATGCGTGCTACGACTCCGCTTGTCAGCTCAACCTGGGCAGCGGCGAAGGCGCCGGGCGTGGCGCGAGCAAAATGCCGGTCTACGACGGCGAGCGCACTCAGGCGGCGCCAACTACCCGGTTGTTCTACGACGCTTTCGGCAAGCGCGCCTGGCAGCAAAAGGGTTTCTATTCGGTACTTGATGCACAGGGCAGTCAGGCGGCTTTGATGGCCCGCATGTTGGAGCTGGGGCACAAAACCCCGTTGACGCCGAACGCCAGACTGCCAGAAGAAATCGCCCTGGGCCTGAACCGGGAAAACATGTGCACCATGCCTGCCGAGTTCGAGGCGTACGCCGGTGCCCATCCGAAAGAAGGCATGCCGCTGGCGGTCACCGGTCTGACTGATCAGCAATACCAAACGCTGCAACGCTGGCTGGCGTCCGGCGCACCCATTGACGAACAGGGTCTGGCGCCCAGCAGCAAAGAAGCGATGCAGATTGTCCAGTGGGAAAATCTGCTCAACACGCCCGGAGCCCGGGAGAGTCTGGTCGGGCGCTGGCTGTACGAACACTGGTTCCTGGCGCACATCTATTTCAAGGACGGTGAGCCAGGGCACTACTTTCAGTGGGTGCGTTCGCGCACGCCAACCGGACAACCCATCGACCTGATTGCCACTCGTCGCCCGAATGACGATCCGGGGACTCAGGTGTATTACCGCTTGTGGCCGGTCCAAGGCGTGATCGTTCACAAAACGCACATCACCTACCCGCTGAGCGCGGCAAAAATGGCGCGGGTCAAAAGCCTGTTCTACAGCGGCAACTGGCAGGTCAACGCCTTGCCGGGTTACGGGCCGCAGAGCCGGGCCAATCCGTTCGCCACGTTCGAGGCCATTCCGGCGCAGGCGCGCTATCAGTTCATGCTCGATAACGCCGAGTATTTCGTCCGCACCTTTATCCGTGGCCCGGTGTGCCGAGGGCAGATTGCGACCGACGTTATACGCGACAACTTCTGGGCGCTGTTCCAGGCTCCGGAACATGACTTGTACATCACCGATCCCAACTATCGTGGTCAGGCCACACCGTTGCTGGCCATGCCCGGGCAAAACGACGATGTCGGCAGCGTCCTGAGCCTCTGGCGCGACTACCGCAACAAACGTAACGAATACGAAGCCCTGCGCCGTGACAGTTACGCCGACCAGCCGGCGCCGAGCTGGTCGACGCTGTGGGCGGGCAACGACAATGCGTTGCTGAGCATCTTCCGCCACTTCGACAGCGCCTCGGTCACCAAAGGCCTGATCGGCGAGGTGCCGCAGACGATGTGGTTGTTCGACTATCCGTTGCTGGAGCGCACCTATTACCAGTTGGCGGTCAACTTCGATGTGTTCGGCAACGTTTCGCATCAGGCGCAAACCCGCCTGTATTTCGATCTGATCCGTAACGGCGCCGAGCAAAACTTCCTGCGCCTGATGCCCGCCGACTCCCGTGAGGATTACCTCGACGATTGGTATCAGAGCAGTGGCCAGTTCAAGATGTGGCTGGATTACGAGTCCATCGACGACGACAAGCCGACCGCGCTGAAACTCAACAAGAAAGACCCGAAACACGATTTCGCCATGCAGTTGCTGGCGCGTTATGGCGACCTCGACGCCCGACCTGACCCGATCAACCGTTGCGAGGGCGCCTATTGCTCACGCCCGAATATCGATCCGGCGCTGCAAAACGCCGAACAGGCGCTCAGTCGCCTGACATCGCGCCCCGCCGCCGGGTTGAAGGTGATCGACCAGTTGCCGGAAGCGACGATGTTGCGTATTGAAACTGCCAGTGGCAAACGCGAGGTCTATAGCCTGTTGCGCAATCGCGCGCACAGCAACGTGGCGTTCTTGCTCGGTGAGTCGCTGCGTTATCAGCCGGGCCTCGACACGATCACTCTTTATCCGGGCGTGCTCAGCAGTTATCCGAACTTCATCTTCAATATTCCCGCCGAGCAAGTGCCTGAGTTTGTCGATGCAATGGAAAACGCCAAAGACGCCAACCGCTTCGAAAAAATCGTCGAACGCTGGGGTATTCGCCGCAGTCATCCGCAGTTCTGGTTCTATTTTCACGACTTGAGCCAGTACCTCCACGAAACCGATCCGGTTGAAGAGGGGGTGCTGGACATGAATCGATACGAGAATCTCTGATCTGCCTTTGAGAAGGGCCTGCTGTCACAACCTTCAGCGGCGGCGCAATGCCTGTCGGATGTTTGTCGTCTGTGTTTTGGTAATCGGCGTCGGCTCCTGGTTGAGTTACCCATGGTTGGGAAAACGTGGCTACCGTTGGCTCAAGGCACGGACAGAAGGTCAGTCTGTCGAGAATCTTTCCCGACAAAAATACTAGGACTTTGTCCGGCGCAACGATTGGCGTAAACTGCGCCCAAGCCTGCGAGGAGTTTCCATGACCGCTATTACCATTACTGACGCCGCCCACGATTACCTGGCCGATCTGCTCTCCAAGCAGAACACCCCGGGAATCGGCATCCGCGTCTTCATCACCCAGCCTGGCACCCAGTACGCCGAAACGTGCATTGCCTACTGCAAGCCGGGCGAAGAAAAGCCGGAAGACACGGCGCTGGGGCTCAAAAGCTTCACCGCTTATATCGATTCGTTCAGCGAAGCGTTCCTGGACGACGCGGTCGTCGACTACGCCACCGACCGCATGGGTGGTCAACTGACCATCAAGGCGCCAAACGCCAAAGTGCCGATGGTCAACGCCGACAGCCCGGTCAACGAACGTATCAATTACTACCTGCAAACCGAGATCAACCCGGGGCTGGCCAGCCACGGCGGTCAGGTCAGCCTGATCGATGTAGTCGAAGACGGCATCGCCGTGCTGCAGTTCGGTGGTGGTTGTCAGGGTTGCGGTCAAGCGGACGTCACCCTGAAGGAAGGCATTGAGCGCACCTTGCTCGAGCGCATTCCAGAGCTCAAAGGCGTTCGTGACGTGACCGACCATACGCAGAAAGAAAACGCCTATTACTAAGGTGTTCGCTGCGAGCATGAAAAACGGCGCCCCGTGAGCGCCGTTTTTTATGCGTGATGTTCAAGAATGTCTTCAGGGGCGATACAAGTGCGCATGCCCGGCGCGATACAGCGAGGACTCACTGAATACCTCACTGCCCAGCACCCGCCCAACCAGAATCAACGCCGTGCGCCGAAACCCTTTGGCGGCGACCTTCTGGGCAATATCCCCCAGCGTTCCCACCACCCAGTCCTGATCCGGCCATGTCGCCCGGTGAATTACCGCGATCGGGCAGTCTTCGCCGTAATGCGGCAACAGTTCAGCAAGGATTTTCTCCAGATGATTGACCCCCAGATGGATCGCCATGGTCGCGCCATGTTGCGCCAGGCTTCCAAGTTCTTCGCCTGCGGGCATGGCGGTCTTGTCGGCATAACGGGTCAGTATGACGCTTTGCGACACGTCAGGCAGGGTCAGTTCTGCGCCTAACAACGCGGCGCATGCTGCGGTGGCCGTCACGCCGGGGATGATCTCGAAGGGAATATCCAGCTCGCGCAAATAACGAATCTGCTCGCCAATGGCGCCATACAGGCTCGGATCTCCCGAATGCACGCGTGCGACATCCTGGCCCTTGGCGTGCGCGGTTTTGATCAGCTCGATGATCTGCTCCAGATGCAATTCAGCGCTGTTGACCAGCGTCTGCGCCTGATGACCTTCCAGCACCGCTGCCGGTACCAACGAACCTGCATAGATGATCACCGGGCAATTGCGGATCAGCCGTTGGCCTTTGACGGTGATCAGTTCCGGGTCGCCGGGGCCGGCACCGATGAAGTAGACGGTCATGTAGGAATCCTGTGAAAAGCGCGGCGGGGCAATGCTTCAGATGAAGATTGCTCATGATCAAAGACGAGGATTATCGGGATTTTACGCAGCGCCAGCCAATGCCAATGTTGCCTGAGCGTATTTCTGCCGGGATATCAGCAGTTTTGCCGGTGCCTGAATCAACTGTTCAGCCAGCGCCAAAGCCGCGCTCTCTGCCACTCCATAGCAACCGGTGCGTTCGTAGGCGATCTGTGAATGGTGACTGAGCCGTTGCTGGTAATTGGCCAATTCTTCGCGGCTGAAGTAGCGCAATGGCAAGGCCAATTGTGCGGCAAGTTCCTGCAGACCGGGTTCATCGCGTTTCAAATCGATACTGGCCAAGGCTTTGACCGCTCCAAGCTCGATGCGATGCGCTTGCAAGGCCTGATCGAGTAACGCGCGCAGCGTGCTGGCAGGGCAGCCGCGCTGGCAGCCCAGGCCGACCACTAAGGTCGGCGCTGCACTGTCTCGGGTCATGCGTGGTATTGGCCATCGCTTTTGCGGCGGAACAACCACGCACTGATCAGGCCAAGGGCCAGCCAGAACGCCACGTTGGTCAGCTGCGAAGCGATTTTGAACTGAGCTTCCAATGCTTCAGGGGCCAGCATCGAATGCACTTGTGGTTGTGGCGCGCCGATCACATGTGGCACCGCAAGGATCGCCACACCGAGGATCTTCATCAGCCAGTGACGGCTGAACGCTATCAGGGCGAGGCCGACCGCAGTAGAGGCGGCAGTGCCGATCCACCACGTCTGCCGTGAGGCCAGATCTGCGGCAGCGGTGCCCGGCAGCTCAGGCGGTAGGCCAAGGGTGGGGGCGAGTACGAACGTTGCGTAACCGGCCAGCCCCCAAAGCAGACCTTGCGAGGTTTTGGTCGGCGCACGCAGGGTGTAGAGCCCCGCGAGCATCAGGGCGAATCCCACGGCGACCACCAGATTGCCGCCGGTGGTCGAGACCACGCGCTGCCAGCCATCTTCCGGCTCCCAGGCTTCGCTATCGTGGGTGTGCGCAGCAGAGCCGGCGGCGTGTTCGTGGACTTGTGCCACCGGTTCGGATTTCTCGAAGGTTTCTGCCTGCAGAATCAGCGGCGAAACCCAGAAGCTTTGCAGCAGAGTGAGAAGCAGGGCGGCCAGCAGACCGCTGAAACCTGCCGTTTGTGCAATTCGCTTGATCATGTCGGCAGGCCTCAGTGGCACGGGAACGCGGCGCTGTGGCGGGTATCGTGGGCGGCGTTGTGCACGGCTTCGATGTGCGAGAAACCGGCGAAGTAGACGAGGCCCGCACCCACAATCGACGCGAAAACAGCGGCGGTCAGGCGTTGGCTCAGGGTGGTGGTGCTGGAGATTTTGTCCGTGTTGCTGCCGGTGCTGCTGATGATCGACATGGCGCTTCCCTCTGGAATGTCAGCGAGGCAGTCGAGCGCATGAAGCCCCGGCGTGCGAGTACGCAGGGGTTCGAACAGCGCCCGCCCACCGCGGGTTTGTTATGTTCAGCGACACAAAAGGTATGCGTGCTGTGTGTTGCGGGCCGGTCTCCGGGCTCACGAGGGGTTGGCGCTGGGCCCGACCTGCAAGCATCTCCTTCCCATGCCGTATCGGCACAGTGGATCTGATGCTTCGCTCGCTTACCGTTGCGGGGGCAGCACCGGACTGACATGGGCTTGAGTAAAGCACATGATTCACCGGTTTCCCGTTTCACCCTGTGAAGGGCACCCGTAACAAGTTGTGTAGGAGAGCATGGGTGGGGGATTTGAGTCAATTGGATGGGTTGGATATGCCCTCAAACCCAATCCCAATCCAAACATTGACCCATCAGCAAGCCATGCGTAGCCTTGTGCTTTCGAGGTTCTTCGGCACTGGCCGAAGCTAAGAAGGGAACGCGGTCAATGCCGCGGCTGCCCCCGCAACTGTGAACGGTGAAGTTTACTGCCACGCCACTGCCAGCCCTTGCACAAGGCGCCAGCGGGAAGGCGCAGTGAATGCCAGGCCCAGCGCCTGAACGCCGTCAGCCAGGAGACCTGCCTCGTCACAGTTTCTCACTACAACCGGGCGGGGTGATCCGGTGGCGAACGCTTCCGGCGCGCACGCGCGTTGCCGGTTCTCGTCCCGTATGCCCGCCACCTTGCCAAAGGGCATATCGATGAAAACACTGGCCAAACTCCCCGTCACCATCGTCACCGGCTTCCTCGGTTCGGGTAAAACCACGTTGTTGCGACACATGCTCGACAACGCACAGGGCCGTCGCATCGCGGTGATCGTCAATGAATTCGGTGAGTTGGGCATCGACGGTGAAATCCTCAAACAGTGCACCATCGGCTGCACCGAAGAAGAAGCCACCGGCCGCGTTTATGAACTGGCCAACGGTTGCCTGTGCTGCACGGTGCAGGAAGAGTTTTTCCCGGTGATGCGCGAACTGGTGGCCCGCCGCGGCGACCTCGACCACATTCTCATCGAAACTTCGGGCCTGGCCCTGCCAAAACCGCTGGTACAAGCCTTTCAGTGGCCGGAAATCCGCAGCGCCTGCACCGTTGATGCGGTGATCACCGTGGTCGACAGCCCGGCCGTGGCCGCTGGCACTTTTGCTGCGTTCCCGGATCAGGTCGATGCCCAGCGCAAACTCGATCCGAACCTGGATCACGAGTCGCCCTTGCACGAACTGTTCGCCGACCAACTGGCCAGCGCCGATCTGGTGATCCTCAACAAGGCCGACCAGACCAGCCCTGAAGATCTGGCCCGGGTGCGCCTCGAAGTCGCCGAAGAGCTGCCGCCAGCGGTGAAGATCATCGAGGCCAGCAACGGTCGCGTGCCGTTGGACGTGCTGATCGGTCTGGGGGCAGGCTCTGAAGAGCACATCGACAGCCGCCACAGCCATCACGATCATCACCACGACGGTGATGACGACCACGATGACCACGATCACGACGCCTTCGATTCGATCTCCATCGAACTGCCGCAAGCCGACGAAAGCCTGCTGCTCGATGCGCTGACGCAACTGGTGGTCCAGCACGGTATCCTGCGCGTCAAGGGTTTCGCGGCGATACCGAACAAACCGATGCGTTTGCTGATTCAAGGCGTGGGCACGCGTTTCGACAAGCATTTCGACCGGCAGTGGGGCGCCGATGAAGCGCGCGTCACCCGTCTGGTACTGATCGGTCAGGAACTCGACGCCACTCAACTCGAAGCGCAACTTCGCGCCGCACTCAGCGTTTAAGCCATGCACCTGCTCAGGACCCAGCCCGGCGGTTTCGTGTCGGATGACAACATTGCCGACCTTGGGCAAACCCCCGCCGAACTGGTGATCCTGTGCAGCGGCGACTCCAGCCTGGCGTTGCTCGCCGAAGCGGCGCAGCAATTGCCCGAGGATTATCCGAGCCTGCGCCTGGCCAACCCGATGCAGGTGCAGAATTACGCCTCGGTCGATCTGTATGTCGATGAAGTGTTGCGCCATGCCAAGGTGATTCTGATCTCGCTGCACGGAGGCATTGCCTATTGGCGCTACGGTGTCGAGCGTCTGGTCGAGCTGGCCGAGCGTGGTGTGCAGGTGATTATGGTGCCGGGCTGCGATCGCCCCGACCCGGAACTCAGTGAGCTGAGCACCGTCGGCGCGGTCGACCGCGACCGGCTCTGGCAGTTCTTGCGACAGGGCGGCATGGGCAATGCGCTGGATTTCTTTCATTGTCTGGCCAACCGCTGGCTCGCACGCGATTACGCCTGGGCCGAGCCGCAACCCCTGCCGCGCACAGCGATTTACCATCCGCATAAAAACGCCGCCGCACTGAGTGACTGGCAACACGCCGATTGGCTGGCCGATCAACCGGTTGCGGCGGTGCTGTTTTACCGCTCGCATTTGCAAGCGGCGAACACCGCGTTCATCGATGTTTTCTGTCAGCGCTTGCAGGCAGCGGGACTCAATCCGCTGCCTATAGCGGTGGCCAGTCTGAAAGAACCCGGCTGCCTGTCGATGGTCGAGGATTGGCTGGATGAAGTTGAGGCAGGGGTGATTCTCAACACCACCGGTTTCGCTCAGTCGAGCCCGGAAATGCCGCATCTGCGGCCGTTTCGCCGCAACATCCCGGTGATCCAGGCGATCTGCGCCCAGGACAACGAACCAGGCTGGCGCGACAGCGAGCAAGGCCTCGGGCCAAGGGACCTGGCAATGCACATTGCGTTGCCTGAACTCGACGGACGCATCATCAGCCGCCCGATCAGTTTCAAGGATCTGGCCTGGCGCAGCGAGCGTAGCCAATCCGATGTGGTCTGCTACCGGGCGCAACCCGAGCGCATGGATTTTGTCGCCGAACTGGCGCGCCGCTGGATTGATCTCGCGCGGGTACCGAACACCGAGAAACGCATTGCGCTGATCCTCGCCAACTACCCGACCCGCGACGGGCGTATCGGTAACGGCGTTGGCCTCGACACGCCGGCAGCCGCGCTGAATATTCTTCGGGCGTTGCAGGACGAGGGTTATCCGATAACCGCCGAGCTGCCGGACAGCGGCACTGAGTTGATCCAGCAGTTGCTCGGTGGAGTCAGCAATGACCTCGACACGATTGACCAGCGTCCATGCCTGCAAAGTCTGGCGATGGACGATTACATGACAATGTTCAACGCGCTGCCCGAAGCCAATCGTGCCGCGGTGGTTGAGCGTTGGGGGGCGCCGCAAAGAGACCCGATGTGCCGTGACGGGCGAATGATGATCGCCGGCCTGCGCTTTGGCTTGACCTTCATCGGCATCCAGCCGGCGCGGGGGTATCAGGTTGATCCGAGTGCGGTGTACCACGACCCGGATCTGGTGCCGCCACACGGTTATCTGGCCTTCTATTTCTGGCTGCGCAACACGTACAGCGCCCACGGCGTGATTCACGTCGGCAAGCACGGCAACCTCGAATGGTTGCCGGGCAAAGGCGTCGGGCTCTCGGAGAATTGCTGGCCGGACGCGTTGCTCGGGCCACTGCCGAATATCTATCCGTTTATCGTCAATGACCCGGGCGAGGGCGCTCAAGCCAAACGGCGTACACAAGCGGTGATCATCGATCATCTGATGCCACCGCTGACCCGCGCCGAAACCTATGGCCCGCTGCGTAATCTGGAGCTGTTGGCGGACGAATATTACGAGGCGCAACTGCTCGATCCGCGTCGTGCCCGTGAGTTGCAGCGCGACATTCTGCAATTGGTGCGCGACACGCAAATTGATCGCGAACTGCAACTGGACACGGCGCTGGACAGCGATGCCGACGCGGCAATCTGGCTGCCGCGTCTGGACACTTATTTGTGCGATCTGAAGGAATCGCAGATCCGCGATGGCCTGCACATCTTCGGCGAGTCGCCAACCGGGCGTTTGCGCATCGATACGTTGTTGGCGCTGCTGCGCATTCCACGCGGTGACGGCAAAGGTGCGCAGTCGAGCCTGCTGCGGGCGTTGGCCAAGGCATTTGAACTGGGTTTTGATCCGTTGGACTGTGCATTGGCCGATCCGTGGGTTGGTCCGCGTCCAGAGCAACTGCAACAGGTCAGCAATGACGTCTGGCGCACCGCCGGCGATACCCGCGAACGCCTCGAACTGTTGGCCACAGAACTGATCTCCCAAACACTGCAAATCGCCTGTTGGAGCGGGCTTGCTCGCGAAGGTGTCGTGTCGGCTAACACTGCTTGCACTGACACACCGCTTTGGCGAGCAAGCTCGCTCCCACAGGGACCGGGTGGGTCTGACGTGAATGCGATTATCCAGGCGCTGCACGAAGTGGTCGCTCCGCGCCTGGACGCCTGCGGCCCGGCGGAAATGCGCGGCCTGCTCGATGCCTTGAGCGGGCGCTTCGTCCCCGCCGGCCCGAGCGGCGCGCCAAGTCGAGGCCGGCTCGACGTGCTGCCGACCGGGCGCAACTTCTACTCGGTCGATGTGCGCAACCTGCCGACCACCACCGCGTGGCGCATCGGGTTCCAGTCCGCGACACTGATTCTCGAACGACATTTGCAGGATCACGGTGACCACCTGCGTCAGCTCGGCCTGTCGGTGTGGGGCACCGCGACCATGCGTACCGGTGGCGACGACATCGCCCAGGCCATGGCGCTGATGGGGGTGCGGCCGGTGTGGGCCACGGGCAGTCAGCGGGTCGATGATTTCGAGATCCTGCCGCTGAGTCTGCTGGATCGCCCTCGGGTTGACGTGACACTGCGGGTGTCCGGGTTTTTCCGCGATGCGTTTGCCAGCCTGATCCGCTTGTTCGACGCGGCGGTGCAAGCGGTGGCAGCGCTGGATGAACCGGACGATCTCAATCCTTTGGCGGCCAAAGTGCGCGCCGAACGCGAAGCCCTGTTGCAATCGGGCCTCGATGAAGACGCTGCACGGCGCCAGGCCGGTTGGCGTATTTTCGGGGCCAAGCCCGGCGCTTACGGCGCAGGCGTGCAGGGCGCCATCGACGGTCGTCTGTGGCAGACCCGCGAGGATCTGGCCGAGGTTTATGTGAACTGGGGGGCTTATGCCTACGGTGGCTCCGACGAAGGCACCGCAGCTCGCGAACAATTCGTTCAGCGTTTGAGTCAGGTGCAAGCGGTATTGCAGAACCAGGACAACCGCGAGCACGACTTGCTCGATTCCAACGATTATTACCAGTTCCAGGGCGGCATGCTCGCTGCCGTGGAAAGCCTGCGCGGCGAAGCAGCGGCGAGTTATCACGGTGATCATAGTCAGCCGGATCTGCCGAAGATCCGCACCTTGAAGGAGGAGCTCAACCGGGTGATTCGCTCGCGGGCAGCGAACCCGAAATGGATCGACGGGGTCAAACGCCACGGCTATAAAGGCGCGTTTGAAATGGCGGCGACCGTGGATAACCTGTTTGCCTTCGACGCGACGACGCAATTGATCGACGATCATCAATACGCATTGCTGGCCGATGCTTATCTGCTTGATCCGGCCACCCGGGATTTTGTTCGCGAGCATAATCCCCACGCACTGCGCGACATGACCGAGCGCATGCTCGAAGCGCAACAGCGGGGGATGTGGCAGGCGCCGGGCGCCTATAAAGAGGCTCTCGAAAATCTGCTGCTGGACATAGAAGAAGACACCTGATGCAGCTCATTTCAAATGTGGAAGCATTTCACCGACCATGACCGAGTACTGATAATGACCGACACCCCGCATTTCCCACTCTCCGCCGTGGTCGGCGCCGATGATTTGAAACTCGCCCTGTGCCTCACCGCCATCGACCCGAAAATCGGTGGTGTGCTGATCGAAGGCCCACGCGGCATGGCCAAGTCCACCCTGGCCCGTGGCCTTGCGGATCTGCTCGCCAGCGGCCAGTTCATCACGCTTCCGCTGGGCGCCACCGAAGAACGTCTGGTCGGTACTCTCGATCTCGACGCGGCCCTGAGCGATGGCCGGGCTCAGTTTTCCCCCGGGGTGCTGGCCAAGGCTGACGGCGGCGTGCTGTACGTCGATGAAGTGAACCTTTTGCCCGATCATTTGGTGGATCTGCTGCTCGACGTCGCGGCCAGCGGCACCAACCTGATCGAGCGCGACGGCATCTCCCATCGGCATTCGGCGAAGTTCGTCCTGATTGGCACCATGAACCCGGAGGAGGGTGAGTTGCGCCCGCAACTGCTCGACCGCTTCGGCTTGAACGTTGCCCTTAGCGGCCACACCGCACCGACCGAGCGCGGTCAGATCATCCGTCGGCGACTGGATTTCGACAGCGACCCACACGCGTTCTGCGCTCTGTGGGAAACCGCGCAGCAAGCCCTTCGCGAGCGCTGTGAAACCGCCCGCAGCACCTTGGCCGGCATTCCTCTGGATGATGCGGCACTGGCGCAAATCACCGAGCGCTGCTTTGTCGCTGGCGTCGATGGTCTGCGTGCCGACCTCGTGTGGTTGCGCGCAGCCCGGGCCCATGCCGCATGGCGCGGCGCCACGGCCATCGCCGAGGAGGACATCGACGCGGTGGCGGAATTTGCCTTGCGCCACCGTCGTCGTGAACAAGCCCCGTCGATTTCTCAGCAACAAGCCGCGCAATCGCCGTCAAACGCGCAGGCCAACCCGGACGAAGGGCAGGGCCAGTGGGGCGACATGCCGGCACCAGCGCTCGCCACCGGCAGCCGTCGCGAAGTGCCGAGCTGGCCAAAAAAGATGTAGGCATTCGCCCCCGATCCGACGCGGGGGCGAATGCCAGACCCCGCGCCGGACAACTCGACAACGGACGCCAGGGTAAACGTCATGCGGCTCGCAGTGGCTCGGTCAACTGGCCGGGCACGTTGCTCAATGGTCGTCCGCAAAAACGTGAAGATCTGCTGTTTCAACTGCGCACCCGTTTACCCCAGGAATTGTGGCTGGTGATCGTCGATGCCTCGGCCTCGACCCGCCGTCATAACGCACTGAGCGATGCCAAGGGCCTGCTCGCGCAACTGTTCGACGACGCCTATCGCCAGCGTGCGCGGCTGGCGTTGCTGACCGCCAGTGGTGCGGTGCCCAAATGGCAGGTACAAGGGCTGAAGGCCTCAAGCGGTTTGCGTGTCTGGCTGGATGGGTTGGGCGCGGGGGGCGGGACGCCGTTGCTCGCGGCGTTGACGCAGGCGCAGCAGTGGCTGACGATGCGGGGCAAGCGCTTTCCTGTCGAGCAACAGCGTTTGCTGGTGGTGACGGATGGGCGTTTGAGGGCGTGGACCGGGTTGCCGGCGCTGGACTGTCCGGGGCTGTTGATCGATATCGAGCGCGGACCGATCCGTTTGGGCCGGGCGAAGGATCTGGCAGGGACGCTGGGGGCGGAGTATCGGCATATCGATGACCTCTGAAACCTGCAGCGGCTGACAAGGCCACTCGGCTTCAGATCTGCCGACATAATTCGAACCACTGCTCTATGCTCCAACCCAGCCCAATCACAAGGAGTGAGCGATGCGAATGCTGGTCACCAACCCTGAGGACGATTTTCGTGTCAAGGCTTACGCCGGCACCAACGGCGTGCTGCTGGCAATGGACCTCGCCGAGCCACGTCGCCAAGGCCTGCTCGGGTTTGCCATCGAAAAGCAGCAGGGCGACAAGCCTTGGCTGTTTCTCTTCAATAGCCTGACCTTCCCCGGCAAAGCCCACACGTTTGCGCAGTTTCACGCCACCCCCAGCGATAAGGCGCCGCTGCAAAAATTTCGCTGGGCCGATTACGCGGTCAATCCGGGGATGACGATTCACTATCGCGTTCACCTGGCTTATGGCACGCCGGATGCGCCGCAACTGGGCGAGTCGCTGGAGTTGACCATTACTTCAGACGATGGTCATCCGGCCAACCAGCGTGTGATTTTCAATCGCGCGGTGGCCGCCAGTCAGGCCTTCCAGCGCAAGTTTCCCGATCTCGATGCGCAACTTAGCGCTAACAAGAACATGCCCATCGAAGCCTGGCCCGATGCGGCACGGCAATGGCTGGAAAACGGCTTGCTCGGGCGCTTGCTGGGGTTTATCGCGCGCGCCACCGATGGTGAGTGGGCGCTGGACATCGCGATTTATGAATACCAACTGCAAGCCATCGTCGATGCCGTGAACGCTGCGTTCGAACGGGGCGTGCGGGTGCGAGTGCTGTATCACGCCCGCCCCGATGACGACGACACCACTCTCAACGAGGCGAGTCTTGCGAAGCTGCCGGCGACGAGTAAACGTGGGCGGGTCACCCACAATATCTTTCACAACAAATTCATCGTCCTCAGCCGTGTCGATGCCGCGGGTCAACGCCAGCCGCAGGCAGTGCTGTGCGGCAGCACCAATTTCACCGCCAACGGTGTTTATCGTCAGGCCAATGTTGTGCATGTGCTCGATGAGGTGGCGGTCAGCACCCGCTATCTGCAAACCTTCGAGGAAGTCTGGGCGACACCGGCAGATGTCGGCGCGACCCGTGCGTGGATCACCGAACACAACCCGATGGACGCCACGCAGCCGCTGTTCACCGGTTTCTCGCCGCGCACGGGCGGTGCGGATTTGAGCGAGTTCGTCGAGATCATCGAGTCGGCGAAGAAGGACGTGTTGTTCGTCACCGCCTTCGCGTTGCCTGACGCGATCCTCAATGCCTTGCTTGGCCAACCCCATGACGACATCCTGCGCTTCGGCCTGCAAAACACGACCAGCCGCATCACCGGGTTCCATGCCGATCGTAGTGCCGAATTCGCCGCCACGGCGTTACTCAACACCGGTTTGGAGGGTTGGCTACGCGAAAACATGAAAGGCCAGAAGGGCAATCTGTTGGTGCACACCAAAGTGGTGTTGACTGACTTCACCACTGACACGCCGACCCTCATCAGCGGCAGCCATAACCTCAGCGCCTCGGCCAGCAACGGCAATGACGAAAACTACCTGATCATTCGCGGCGATACCGATCTGGCGGATCGTTATGGGTTGGAGTTGCTGCGGTTCTACGAGCATTACCGGTTTCGTTATTTCGCGAAGAAACTGGCATTGAAGCAGGTGCGGCCGTTGGCGGTGGATGACAGTTGGGCTAACGATTATTACGTCCAAGGGGATTTGCGTGAGTTGTCGCGCCTGCGATTTGCCGGGCGCTAAGTCGTTGTTATTGAGGCCGTTCGAAACGACGTATTTTTCAAGAAATACAGATTTTGAAATGATTTCAGGCTGTAAGAAAAGTGACTCCAGGCTGTACGCTCCAAATCCTTTTTTCATGCAGGATTTACATGAACACCCTCTCGGAACCTCCCAGTTACAGCTTCCCCTCGCGCCACGGCGCGGTCTTGACGCACTCGCAGTATCCAGTCTTCCGACTCCCGACTATCGTTGATAACGCAGCCATTGAGCTTTCGCGTTGCGCCTTGCCGTGTCCGGCAGCCTGAATTCACTGAAGAGAGACAGAGACGTTTTATGGAATGGTTAGCGGATCCCACGGCCTGGTTAGGCTTGTTGACTTTGATCGTGCTGGAACTGGTGCTGGGTATCGACAACCTGGTGTTCATCGCAATCCTTGCGGACAAACTGCCGCCGCATCAGCGTGATCGTGCACGCATTATTGGTCTGTCGTTGGCGTTGATCATGCGCCTGGGCTTGCTGGCGAGTATTTCCTGGCTGGTCACGCTCACGCAGCCGTTGTTCGAGGTGTTTGACAAGAGCTTCTCCGGCCGTGACTTGATCATGCTGTTCGGTGGCGTGTTCCTGTTGTTCAAAGCCACGATGGAGTTGCACGAGCGTCTTGAAGGCCATGTCGGCGAACGTTCGACGAATACTGCTTATGCGCTGTTCTGGCCGATCGTTGCGCAGATCGTCGTGCTCGACGCGGTGTTCTCTCTGGACGCGGTGATTACCGCGGTGGGCATGGTCGATGAGCTGGCGGTGATGATGATCGCGGTGATCATTTCCATCGGCCTGATGATTGTTGCGAGCAAGCCGCTGACACGCTTCGTCAACGCACACCCGACGGTGATCATGCTGTGTCTGGGCTTTCTGATGATGATCGGTTTTGCCTTGACCGCTGAAGGTCTGGGCTTCCACATCCCGAAAGGCTACCTCTACGCCGCCATTGGTTTCTCGATCCTGATCGAGGTGTTCAACCAGATCGCACGGGCTCGCCGCAAGCGTTCGATGCAGGGGCTGCGTCCGATGCGTGAGCGCACCGCGCATGCGGTATTGCGTTTGCTGGGTGGACGTAAATTGGCGGTGGAGGAGGTCGGCGAGGAAATCTCTGACCTGCTGGACGATGGCGACGCACCAGGCGCCGAGCTGTTCGACCGACGTGAACGGGTGATGATCAGCGGCGTGCTGCAATTGGCCGAACGGCCGATCCGTGGCCTGATGACCGTGCGCGCCGACGTTGACACCATTGATTTGGCCGACGATGCCGATGCGATTCGCACGAAGTTGATGCACTCGTCCTACTCGCGCCTGCCGCTGATCCGCGACGGCGTGGTGGATGAGCCGCTGGGCTTCGTGCACAAGAAGGAACTGCTCAAGGAGTACCTGGCCGGTACTGAGCCAAACCTGGAACACCTGGCGCGCAAGACCATCAACCTGCTCGACAGCTATTCGATCCTCAATGCGCTGGAACAGATGCGCGCCGCGTCGACCCACATTGCCTTTGTGGTCAACGAATTCGGCGATTTTGTGGGGGTGTTGACCATGACCGACATTCTCGAGTCGATTGCCGGCGAGCTGCCTGATGCCAGCGAAGTCGAAGGGCCAGATGTGGTGGAAGAGCAGGGTGGCTTCATCGTCAGTGGTGCATTGAACCTGGCGCGCGTGCGCCAGCGCACCGGTTTCGGTGCCGAACCGACCGAGGATTATCAGACGGTTGCCGGTTTGGTGATGAGCTTGCTGGATCGGCTGCCGATGATTGGTGATCGCCTGGAATATGAAGGCTGGCAGATGACCGTCAAGGCTGTTGAGGAACGGCGAGTGACGCGGGTGTTGCTGGTGCGCGAGTCGGCGTAATAGCAACGTATTACGCTGACTTTACCGGCCTCTTCGCGAGCAAACCCGCTCCCACAGGTTACTGCGGCGCAGGGGGCGGGTTATTTGCGATCCAGCCACACGGTCTGCGCATTGCAGAACTCGCGCACGCCGAAGTGCGACAGCTCGCGACCGAAACCACTCTTCTTCACGCCGCCGAAGGTCACGCGTGGATCACTGGCGGAGTAACCGTTGATGAACACGCCGCCGGTGTCCAGTTCGCTGGTCAGTTGCTGGGCCAGTTGTACGTTGGCGGTGTAGATCGTAGCGGTCAGGCCGAACTCGCTGTCGTTCGCCAAAGCGACGGCGTGGGCACAATCGCGGGCGGTGATGATCGAGGCGACCGGGCCGAACAGTTCCTGTTTGAACGAGGTCATGCGGTCGGTGACATCCGCCAGCACGGTGGGCTGGTAATAGTTGCCCACACCCTCAGACTTGCCGCCGCCCAGCAGCAACGTCGCGCCTTCTTCGAGAGTGTCGCGTACTTGTTGATCCAGTTCGTCGCGCAGATCGAAACGCGCCATCGGGCCGATGTACGTGTCAGCCGCCAACGGATCGCCCACCTTCAACGTGCGTGTGGCTTCGACGAATTTGCGGGTGAATTCTTCAACGACGCCTTCTTCGATGATCAGCCGTTTGGCGGCGGCGCAGATCTGGCCGGAGTTCTGGTAGCGACCGATGACGGCGGCTTGTACGGCTTCGTCCAGATCCGCATCGTTGAGCACGATGAACGGGTCGGAGCCGCCCAGTTCCAGTACGCATTTTTTCAACGCGGCCCCGGCCTGAGCACCGATGGCCATGCCGGCGCGGACGCTGCCGGTCAGGGTGACGGCGGCAATGCGTGGGTCGGCGATGGCGGTGGAAACGCCTTCGGGGGTGACGTTGATCACTTCAAACACGCCGTCGGCAAATCCGGCACGGGTGAAAGCGTCGCGCAACAGATAGGCGCTGCCCATCACGTTCGGCGCATGTTTGAGCACATAAGTGTTGCCGGCGATCAGCGCCGGTACCGCGCCGCGCAGCACTTGCCAGATCGGGAAGTTCCATGGCATCACCGCCAGGATCGGGCCGAGCGGGCGATATTCGATACGCGCTTTGCCGCCTTCTACCTGGGTCGGTTCAGCGTCGAGCATGGCCGGGCCGTGTTCGGCGTACCACTCGCAGAGTTTGGCGCATTTTTCAATTTCACCGCGGGCCTGGGCGATAGGCTTGCCCATTTCCAGGGTGATCATGGTCGCCATGGCTTCGGCGCCTTCACGCAGCGCAGCGGCCAGGGCGGTCAGGGCGCGAGAGCGATCTTGCAGTGGCTTGCGTTTCCACTTGCCGAAGCCGTAAGCGGCGCGGGTCAGTGCGGCGTCGAGTGCTTCTGCGGACTCAAAGGCGTAATGGCCGATCTGCTCGCCGGTGGCGGGGTTGATCGAGATAGCGTGGGTCTGGCTGGAAATCTGGCTCATGGCGTTGTCCTGCGTGTTCAGTGGATGGGCCTAGAGTAGGGTGGTGTTTGTTTTCTGGAAACTGAATAATAAAGATCGTTTCTTTCACGATTGGAGAATGACTGTGGATCTGGTGCAGCTGGAAATCTTCAAAGCCGTTGCCGAACACGGCAGCATCAGCGCCGCCGCTGCGCAGATTCATCGCGTGCCGTCGAACCTGACCACGCGGATCAAGCAGCTTGAGCAGGATCTGGGCGTTGATCTGTTCATTCGCGAGAAAAGCCGCTTGCGCCTGTCACCGGCCGGGTGGAGTTTTCTCGAATATGCGCGGCGCATTCTTGATTTGGTTCAAGAGGCACGGGCCACCGTCGCCGGTGAGGAACCGCAGGGCGCTTTCCCCTTGGGCTCACTGGAAAGCACCGCCGCCGTACGAATCCCCGAACTGCTCGCGGCCTACAACCAGCTTCATCCGAAAGTCGACCTGGACCTGTCCACCGGCCCGTCCGGGACGATGATTGAAGGCGTGCTGTCCGGTCGACTCGCCGCCGCTTTTGTCGACGGCCCTGTGTTGCATCCCGCGCTGGAGGGTGTGCCCGCGTTCGAGGAAGAAATGGTCATCATTGCGCCGCTCAATCACCCCCCGGTCGAACGCGCAGCGGATGTGAATGGCGAGAACATCTATGCCTTCCGATCCAACTGCTCCTATCGCCATCACTTCGAAAAATGGTTCAGCACCGACGCTGCCGTGCCCGGCAAGATCTTCGAGATGGAGTCCTATCACGGCATGCTCGCCTGCGTCAGCGCCGGCGCCGGCCTGGCCCTGATGCCGCGCAAAATGCTGCAAAGCATGCCCGGTAGCGCGACGGTCAGTGTCTGGCCGCTGGCGGCGGATTTTCGCTACCTGACCACTTGGCTGGTGTGGCGACGGGGCACGGTGTTGCGCAGTTTGAGTATGTTTGTACGCTTGTTGGAGGAGCGCGGTGTGGTACGTGCGGGGGAGTGATTGACCCCTTTTCGTCACGGCGTACCGTTTCGACCACGCAGTCGATAGCCGGGGTGTTGGCTCAAGCGCTCGTGCCACGCCTGACCGTGGGCCAGCCGAAAACAGAGGGCGGCGGGGCTGGCGTGGGTTGTTCAGAACGACAGCCGAGGCCCCAGGTAGGCGTTGGCGCTTTCGATGTCGTCGTCGCCCAATGCGCCGACGTCAGCCGCCAGACGCAGCTTGGCCAGCAGGTAGCGCAGCTTGGCTTCGAACAGGTCGCGACGAGCGGTGAAAATCTGTTCCTGGGCGTTGAGAATGTCGATGTTGGTGCTGCTGCCTGCCAGGAAGCCTTTCTTTGACGACAGCAGCGAGCGCTCGCTGGAGCTGACGGCTTTTTCCAATGCATGAATGCGCGCTTCACCGCTTTGCACACCGCGAAATTCCCGGGTTGTGCCGGAGATGATTTCTTCGCGTGTTGCATTCAGATCCTCTTGCGCCTGGTCTCGCGTGGCGACGCTTTGCCGGGCCCGGGCACTGACGTATCCGCCGCTGTACAGCGGAATGTTGAGCTCTACTCCGGCCGAGGTGTAGCGGTTGCGCTGATTCTGGGTGGACAGGGTTTCGCTGTCGGCGGCGGTGTAGCCCAGCACCAGATCGAGGGTTGGCCAGTGACCGGCCTTGGCTTTGGCCACTTCTTCATCGGCGGTGTTGACGTTCAAGCGCCGGGCGCGGATCGACGGGTTGTCGGTGCCGGCGCGGATGATCCACGCCTGCAGGTTGTCCGGCTGCAGCGGCGGGGTGGGGAAGGTCTCCTGCAATGTGGCGATCTGGTCGGGTGCTTCACCGACGTACTCTTGCAACTGGCGCCTGGCGACGACCAGGCTGTCCTCGGCCTCGATCAGTTCGGCCTGAGCGAGATCACGTCTGGCCACCGCGTCATCGACATCGGTCACGGTGCCGTCCCCCAACTGCCGTCGGCGCTGAGTCGAGGCCACTTGCTCATTCAGTGCGCTGAGTTTGGCATTGGCCAGTTTGGCGGTTTCATGGGCCAGCAGCACGTCGAAGTAACGCCCGGCCAGGCGCACCGCCGAATCCTGTGCCTTGCTGTCGAACACCGCGTTGCCATAGTCGGCCTGATACTGGCCCTGGCGGTACTCGGCCATTTTCTGTTTGTTGAACAGTGGCTGGCGCAGTTGCAGGGTGGCACCGCGCGAGGCGTAGTTCAGATCGTTGGTGTGGCTGTTGCCGTAAAAGTCCGGCTGTTTTTGCGTGCCGTTGATGTGGTTGTCGAACGCGGTGATGCCGATTTTCGGCAGCAGGCCGGATTTGCCGATGGCGCGGTTTTCCTGGGCGGCATCCCTTTCGTGACCGGCAGACAGGAAGGTCGGGCCCTGAAACTGCATCAGATTCCACGACTCGCGCAGGTCCAGTGCCGTTGCCGATTGCGCCAGTCCTAGCAGCGCAGCAACCCCGATCACCCGCCCGATGCCGTCCACTTCATTGCTCCTTGAATGCGCTATTGACGCGGTCGAGCAATGGCTTGAGCAGGTAACTCAGCATATTGCGCTCGCCGGTCTTGATGGTCACCGAGGCGGGCATGCCCGCACGAATGTGATTGCTGCCCAGCATGGCCATCCCGGCCTCCGTCACTTCGATCTGCGCCAGGTAATAGGGTTGTTTGTTGTCTTCGCTCATCAAGCGGTCGGCAGAAATGGTCAGCACCTTCCCCGGGATGTTGGGCGTCTGCACATGGTTGAACGCGGGAAACGAAATCATCACCGGCAGCCCCGGGTTCATGCGGTCGATGGCTTGCACCGGAATCATCGCGTCGATTTGCAGCGGCTCATGGGCGGGGACGATTTCCATGATCTTGAAGCCTGACGCAATCACCCCGCCGACCGTCGACACGTTCAGGCCCTGAACCACGCCGTCGATGGGCGAGCGAATGACCGTGTGTTGCACTTGATAATCCAAGGCTTGCAAGCGATCGGTGAGGGCGCTGTTCTCCTTCTGCACATCGGCCAGCAGCGACTGCACTTCTTTGCGGTAGTCGTACTCGCGCTGAATGATGCGCAACTTGATGTCGGCGGCCTGGCCTCGAGCGCGGGCGATGTTGTTCAGGTTATCGGCCTGTGAGGCGTTCAGGTCGGAACCGGTGCGCTCCAGTTCCAGCATGCGATTGCGCGGTACATAGCCTTCGGCGGCGAGTTGGCGCACGCCCACCAGTTCCTGATTGAGGAAACCGATCTGTGATGAGCGGGCGTTGTAGACGCGTTGCAATCCTTTGACCTGGGCGTCGGCGGAATTGAGTGACTCACGCAGGATGTCCATTTCACCGGCCAGACTGGCGCGGCGTGTGGCGAACAGGTGGCGTTGCAGGCAGCAGCGGCTCCAACAGCCTGATCGGTGATAACGCAAACAACGTCCTGATGGGGCTTGGAGGTAACGACACGCTCGTTGGCGGTGGTGGCAACGACACCCTGGTGGGCGGCGCGAACCGTGACACCTTGACCGGCGGGACCGGTAACGACATGTTTGTGTTCACCTCTACGGGCGATTCAGGGACGTCCACCTTGAGTCGAGACGTCATTACCGACTTTACCCAGGGAGAGGATCACATCGACCTGTCACAAATAGATGCGCGTACCTCCGGCGGCGGATCTGGTGGAAACCAGGATTTCACGTTCCTCGGTGAGTGGAATGGCGCGGGCAGTGAGTTCAACAACCAGGCGCAATTGAAATACCACTACGTCAGTGTCAGCGGTGTTGATCACACTTATGTGGAGGGCAATGTCAACAATGGCAACGGTGCTGACTTCCAGATCGATCTGGTCGGGCATGTTGCGCTGACAGCGAGTGACTTTATCGGCGTGGTTTGATTCATTCATGTAATAAGAGCGCCCCGCCAGGATCGGGGCGTTTTTATAGCTGTAAATTGCTCATTTGCGTGCTTCAAAAGTATGACCAATTTCATTGGGTTAGTGTTGTAAATGGGAATGTCTCGCTATTGATATTGTCTCGTCAAGTTAACACTGAATGGATCCAATAAAACCTGAGAAGTTGCGTGTGAATAAAGCAGGCTAGCTGGCGTGGGCATTGCAGGGAAGTTGTTGATTAATGAGTCGTTAAGTGATGCTGCCGTTTGTCGGTAGTTCGCCCGAAAATTGAACATTCAAGCATTATGAACCTCAGATTATTCAGGACGTCACCCTTGGCGGCCGCTGCAATCGCAGAAAATAAGTGGACTCCGAACCTCATGTACATTCAGTGCAAATGGGGGTTTTTTATCTGAAATTCAGGATGCATAGTTGTTGTTCTATTGGTGCGTAAGTTGAGTGAATAGGTGATTGATGCCGCCGATTCTAAGGGTTTGGTGTGAGCGAAGTTAGAAAGTTATTGGCAGAATTTAGTCTGTTTTGTGGCTGACCTGAACAGCTGATTAAGTTGGAGAGTATGATCGTGACAATAAATACAATGATGAGCCTGTTTGAGCAAAAAGAATTCATGGAGTTTCTGCGCCTGGGTGTCATATATGTTCATTTGGTGGCGTGTTGTGTGGCAATGGGGCTTGTGTTGACCAGTGATGTTGCGATGGTGAGTGACCTGTTAAAACAAAAAATATCCTCTGAACATGACAATGCTCATATGGAGAAACTGCAGAAGTCGGTGGTGGTTGCCCTCATAGGCTTGTGGCTGACCGGTACGGCGGTCGTCGGTATCGATTATCTGGATAAAGGCATGGATTACTTTATGAATCCAAAGCTGCAAGCCAAAGTGATCATCGTTGTGATGTTGAGTTACAACGGCGTCTTGTTGCATCGCCTGGTGCTGCCGGCGCTGCAGAAGGCAGGCTCGCTGCTCCATCTCGGGTTCAGCGCAAGAATGCTCGCACTGTTCTGCGGCTCGCTCTCGGCAGTGTCCTGGATGTATGCCGCCATGCTGGGGGTCGGGCGTCCGCTGGCCTGGAAGTACTCTCTTTCTGAATTGTTGATGGCGTATCCGGTCCTGATACTGCTTGGTTTCATAGTGATGTCGGCGTTGACGTACCGTGCTAAACGCCAGATGGAAGCGACTGAGCCGCAGTGGATCGAACTCAGCGCTCGCTGATCAACTGAAAGCCCGCCAGGCAAAAGTCTGGCGGGCTTTTTTATGCCTTGGCGAAAGGCAGACGGGCCGGCTCTCAGCGGCCCAGGAACGCCAACAAATCCTCGTTCAACGCTTGCGCATGAGTCACCGCAAAGCCATGCGGCGCACCCTCGTAGACCTTCAGTTCGGCACCCTTGATTTGCGCGGCAGACTGTTTGCCGGTGATGTCGAATGGCACGATCTGATCACCGTCGCCATGGATCACCAAGGTCGGTACATCGATCTTGGCCATGTCTGGACGGAAGTCGGTTTCCGAGAATGCCGTGACGCAATCCAGGGTGCCTTTGAGCGAGGCCAGCAGGGCGACATTCAGGGTTTGCGTGAGCACGCCGTCAGAGACGTTCTGACCTTGATTGGTGCCATAGAACGGTGCGGCGAAATCGGCGATGAACTGCGCGCGATCTTGCAGCAGGCCCGCCTTGATACCGTCAAATACCGACTTGTCGACGCCCTGCGGGAAATCGGCTTTCTGGCCGAACAGCGGCGTCACCGCGCCCAGCAGCACCAGGCCGGCAACCCGCTCGCTGCCGTGACGGGCGATGTAGCGGCTGACATCGCCACCGCCCATGGAGAAGCCCACCAGCGTGACTTCACGCAGATCGAGGTGATTGATCAATTGCGCGATGTCATCGGCGAAGGTGTCGTAGTCGTAACCGGTCCATGGCTGATCCGAGCGGCCAAAACCGCGGCGGTCGAAGGCGATGGTGCGGTAGCCGCGGCTGCTCAGGTATTCCATCTGGTATTCCCACATGTCGGCATCCAGCGGCCAGCCGTGGCTGAACAGCACGGGCTTGCCGCTGCCCCAGTCCTTGTAATAGATCGCGGTGCCGTCTTGCGTGGTGAATGTGCTCATGGGAACTCCTTACGTGGCGAATGGATGCCGTGATGGCAGCGTTCACTATCGGCGTAAAGCTCAAGGGGGACTTGTACGCAAGTGCTCGATTATCGAATCCGACAGATCGGCGACAAGCTCCGAAAAATTGTTTCAACTTATGTTTGACGTCAAAATGATGGCCATCTAACATCTCGCCACTATTTTGATATCACTTTCCGTCTCGAGGGATCGAACATGTACCCACCCGCCCTCGCGGCGAGGTTGTGCGTAGCTTTGCTGTGCCTGTCCGCGCTCCAAACCGCTTTTGCTGCCCCCACACCCGGTGAAACCGACCTGATCCGCGACCGCCAGAACCGTCTGCTCGAAGAGCAGCAGCGGCGTCTCGAAGAACTCAAGGATCTGCCCGGCAAGGACGCCAAACCTGCCCAACCCGCAGCGCCCACAGACACCCGTTGTTTCCCGATCAAGGATGTCGAACTCAAGGGCGCCGACAGCCTGTCCGAGCGCGACAAGGCACGCCTGCTCAACCCCTACATCGGCGAATGCCTCGGTGTGCCACAGCTCAACGAGCTGCTCAAAGTCATCACTGACCATTACATTGAGAAAGGTCTGGTCACCAGCCGCGCGTACCTGCCGCAACAGGATCTGTCCGGCGGCCATCTGAAGGTGCTGGTGGTCGAAGGCAAGCTCGAAGGCATGAAGGGCGCCGAGAACAGCAAGCTGTCGGAGCGCGAACTGGCCATGGCATTCCCCGGCAAGTCGGGCGAACTGGTCAACCTGCGCGAGATCGAGCAGATGGTCGATCAGCTCAATCGCCTGCCGTCCAATCAGGCAAAAATGGAACTGGCGCCAGGCAAGAACGTGGGTGGCAGCACGGTGCTGGTGACCAACACCCCGCAGAAACCCTGGCGTGTCGGGCTGTCGCGCAATAACGACGGCCAGCGCAGCACTGGCGAACAGCAGTGGGGCACGACGTTGGACTGGGACAGCCCGTTGGGCCTGGCCGATCAGTTGAGCCTGCGCGGCGGTCACGATGCGATGACCGATCACCAGCACACCTCCAGAAACGCCGTGCTCAATTACAACCTGCCATGGGGCTGGTGGAACTTCAGTTACACCTACAGCCAGAGCGAATACCGCTCGCAGATCGCCGCCAACGGCTACAACTTCAAGCAGACCGGTGACAGCGAAAACCATCAGATCCGCGCCGAGCGAGTGATCCACCGCGACGCTGTCAGCAAGACCTCGCTCAACGCCGGTTTGTCCTACCTGCGCACCAACGCCTACATCGAAGACAGCAAGCTCAAGCTGAGCAGCAACCGCATCAGCGAAGCGCAGTTCGGCTTCAACCACGGCCGCCGTGTCGGCAGTGCGTTCGTCAACTTCGACGCCGGCATGCAGGAAGGCATCGGCGCATTCGATGCGCAGGGCAGCCACGATCCAGGCCCCGGCGAACCGAACGCGCGCTACCGCAAATACACCGCCACCCTGAGCTACTTGCAGCCCTTCAAAGTGTGGGGCGAGTCCTTAACGTTCAGCAGCCTCATGACCGGCCAGCGCAGCGAAGACGTGCTGTTCAGCTCCCAGCGCACCAGCCTTGGCGGCTCGTCGTCGATCCGTGGTTACAAGGACCAATCCTTGTCGGGCGACGGCGGCGGTTACTGGCGTAACGATTTGCGCTGGGCACGTCCGGTGACCGCCGAATGGTTGCGCCCGGTGTTCGCTGAATACGGCACCAGTCTGGGTTATGACCAGGGCGTGATCCGCGGCGATCGCTACAACGGTAATCAGCACGGGCGCATGTCGAGCAACTCGCTGGAACTGTTCGCCCGTGGCGAGCACGTCGCCGCCAGCGTGACGTTTGCGCACTCGCTGGAACGCCCCGATGTGCTGACCGAGCGTGAAGCACCGATCTATTTCCGCCTGGATTTTTTCCTTTAATTTTCGCCCGCCCCGAGATTCTGACATGGACATCCGTCAATTGGCCTACCTGGCCGGTCAGCCTTCTGCTGTCGTAAAACACCACGAACGCTTTCTGGGCATGCCCAAGCGCGGCCTCGCGTTCCTGTTGGCAAACGTCATGTTCTGGCAACCGATCTGGGCGCGGGCGGATGGGATCGTAGTCAACGCGCCTGGCACAACCCTTGATCGTGCCGGCAACGGCGTGCCCATCGTCAATATCGCCGCGCCCAATGCGACGGGGCTGTCGCACAACCAGTTTCATGATTACAACGTCGGTGCTGAAGGCGTCATCCTCAACAACGCCACGGCGCGCACACAACTGACGCAAATGGGCGGCATCATTCTAGGCAACCCGAATTTGCGCGGGGCTGCCGCACAAACCATCCTCAACGAAGTCAACGGTGGCAGCCCGAGTCAACTGCGCGGTTACACCGAAGTGGCAGGGCAGTCGGCGCGTGTCATCGTCGCCAACCCTTACGGCATCAGTTGCAACGGCTGTGGGTTCATCAACACGCCGCGGGTGACCCTGACCACCGGCAAACCGGTGCTTGATAACGGTCGACTGGATCGTTTTCAGGTGGATCAGGGCGGTGTGTCCATCGACGGCACCGGTCTGGATGCGAGCAACGTCGACAGCTTTGAAATCATCACCCGCAGTGCGCGGATCAATGCGCAGATTCATGCCAAACGCCTGAACATCACCACCGGTCGCAATGACGTCAATGCCGACACTCTCAACGCCACCGCGCGGGCTGACGATGGCAGCGCCAAGCCGCAACTGGCCATCGACTCTTCTGCGCTCGGTGGCATGTATGCCGGCGCGATCAAACTGGTGGGCACGGAGCAGGGCGTAGGTGTGAAGCTGGCGGGCGATCTTGCCGCCAGCGCCGGTGACATCCAGATCGATGCCAACGGTCAGTTGAGCATGGCCAAAGTCACTGCCAGCAGTGCCATTGATATCAAGTCCAGAGGTCTTGATGCCCAAGGGCCGGTTTACGCTGGAACGCAACTGGCGGTGCAGACCGCTGAACAACTGGTCAACCGCCAAAGCCTTGTCGCCCGCGATTCTGTACGCCTGAGCAGCGGCGGCAAACTGACCAACAGTGGTGTGATCGAAGCCGGGGTGAACGCCGACAACACTCGCAATACCACAGGTGATCTGACCGTCAATGGTGCTGCGGTGAGCAACACTGGCAGCCTGTTGGCCAGTCGTTCCCTGAGCGCTGCGGCCACCGGTGTATTGGATAACCAGAATGGCATCGTCCAGGCGAAAAACGTCACGGTGAGCGCTGCCCGGCTGGTCAATCAGGGCGTCAACGCGCGTATTTACGGTGAAACCCGTCTGGCACTCAGCGCGCCGGCCATCGTCAATCTCAAGGGCCTGATCCGCTTTGCCGATGGTCAGGCCGCGACGCTGTCGGTCGACAGCCTCGACAACCGTCTGGGCCGTATCGAAATCGCTGGCGGCAGTCTCAAGCTCAATGCCCGGGATGTGCAGAACGCTGACGGCAAAATCGTTGCCGGACGCCTGGATATCGATGCCCGGCAAGTTGACAACACCCGTGGTCTGATCGGCGCCGGTCAGAGCGATGCCAAGGTTGTCGCCCGAGAGCGGCTGGACAACGCACAAGGAAAAATCCAGGCGAAGACCACGCTGGCGGTGTCCGGCGGCGAATTGCTCAACCATGGCGGAACGCTCGCGGCTGACCGGATTCTGGTCACTGCCGCACGACTGGATAACAGCGAAAAAGGTGTCGTCAGTGCTGAAAACGGTGCTGCCGAGCTGACACTGGAGCAGGATCTGGATAACCACGACGGCAAAATTCAGGCATCGGGTCGCCTGACCGTCGCGGCTCAGAGCATCAATAATCGTAATGCCAGCCTGATCGGCCAAACCCTCGAAGTGAACAGTCGCGGCACACTCGACAATACCCAAGGCACCCTTTCGTCCGATGACAGCGTGGTCACCAGCGAAGACCTGGACAACAGTCAGGGGCTGATTCAGGGCAATGATCGCCTGAACGTTACCGCTCGCGATTTGCAGAACTCGGCCGGCAAATTGCTGGGCGGCGTAGTTGACGCGCAACTGGCCAACCTCACCGGCAACAACGACGGCACCCTCAGCGCGCAAAGCGGCAAGCTTACGCTGATGGTCCAGCAGCACCTGAACAACGCGTTGGGTCGGTTGCAAGCCAGCCAGGGTGATGTGGCTATTCATGCCGCTTCGCTCGATAACCGTGGCGGTGTCGTCGCCGCACAGCAATTGCTGGTGATGGCTGAAAACGGCCACGTCGACAACCGTGGCGGGCGCATGATCAGTGATGGTCTGGACCTGCACGCGGCCAGCCTCGATAACAGCGATAACGGTCTGTTGGCAGCAGGTGTTGACGGTGCGCGGTTGATCCTCAAACGAGCTGCTCCTGGCCAGTCGCAACTGCTCAACGTCAAAGGCCGGATCCAGAGCGATGCCGACCTGCACATCGAAAGTGATGCCGTCGACAACAGCGCCGGCGTCCTGCTTGGCCAAGCCATCGACGTGACTGCCACGCAACTGAACAACAATGACAACGGTGGCATTGTCGGCAACGGCGGTGATGTCGCACTGAAAATCAGTGGTGTCTTCAGCAACGTCACTGGCGTGGTCGATGCCGCTGAACAGCGTCTGCTGCTCGATCAGCTCACCGAGCTGGATAACCGTGGCGGCACCCTGCGCGGCAAGCGACTGGACATCACCAGCATTTCGATCAACAACAACGCTGCCGGCCAGATCATCGCGGGCAGTGATGGCCTGAAAATTACCGGCAAAACCCTGCTGAACCAGCAAGGCGTGATCTTCGCCAATGGCAGTCATGCCGAACTGGCTCTGGGTAGCGGAACCCTTCAGAACCAGGGCGGCACGCTGCAAGCCGACACATTGGAGATCACCAGCGCCGACCTCGATAACAGCGCGGTTAACGGCAAGGCCGGATTGATCTCCAGCCTGTTGGGTGATCTGAAATTGACCGTCACTCGCCTGACCAACCGGGCCGGCAAGATGTTCGCCAAGGATCAGTTGGTATTCGTTGGCGACAGTCTGGACAACACCGGCGGCGAGATCAGCGGCAATCGATTGGCGCTCGAAGCGGTCAGCCAGATTCTCAACCAGGGTGGCCTGATCGAATCGGCGACCCATCTGCAACTCGCCAGCGGCCAGTTGAACAACAGTGCCGGCGGCCAGATTCGCGCACTCGGCGGCGCCTCCAGTCAGATCAAACTGACCGGCAACCTGAACAACCAGAGCGGCGTTATAGAGATCGGCAGCCAGGATCTGACACTCGCCGGCGGCCAACTCAATAACCTCAGCGGCAGCGTGCGTCACGCCGCGCAGGGTGTCTTCGATCTGGATCTGAGCAATCTGGCCGGCACCCAGGGCAGCCTCACCGGACTGGGCAAAGGCGTGTGGGATGTCGGTTCGGTCAATGGTGTCGGCACCTGGCAACTCAACGGCGGCCTGACCTACACCAGCGCTCAGGATCTGAACCTCAATGCCAGTGACCGCATCGCCAGTGCTTCGGCAATGAGCCTTCAGGTCGCCAACCTGACCAACGCCGGACAACTGCTCAGCGACGGCGATCTGACGCTGACCCTGACGGGCAATCTGCTCAACAGTGGTCGGGTATCGGCGCAAAAGAAGCTCACCATCAGCGCCAACGACTTGATTCAACAGGACGGGCGACTGGTCAGCGGGGGCGATACCGCACTGACCCTGCGCGGCACGCTCGACAACCTCGGTCGTCTGATCGCCAACCAGAACCTCACGGTGACGGCAGCACGCATCAACAACAAAGGCACCCTCGGCGCCCAAGGCAATCTTGAGTTCACCGCTGCCAACGGCATCTACAACGACGCCGACACCCTGCTGTTCAGCGGCGGCACGATGAAGCTGCACGGCAACAGCCTCAACAATTTCTACGGTGACATCTACAGCCGCGGCAACCTGAGCTTCGACGCTGTGGGCGGCGGTCGTGCCGCGTTGTTCAGCAACCTGTCGGGCACCGTCGAAGGTGAGGGTGATATCGACATCAATGCTGTCTCGGTGGAAAACGCCAAGGCAGAATTCGAGATGACCTCGGGGCAATCATCTGGCAGCTTGAGCTGGGTGTGCGCCCAGCATTGCGGTGGCCATGACGGCTGGAAACGCGGCTATATCACCATTACCACTGACTTCAACGATCAAGTCCTCAAGGACTCGCGCGCGGCACGATTCGTCGCCGGAAAAAACTTCAACATCCACGCCAATCAAGTGGAAAACCGCTACAGCCTGCTGGCGGCCAACGGCGACCTGACGGTGACTGCCGACAGCCTGTTGAATCAGGGAGCGGTCTCGCGCTCGGGCCATCGGGTGGTGCAGATCGGCACGCCGGGACACATCGATAACAGCCTCTGGGATCAGATGGAGTTCATGGACATCCCGGCGTTCAATGCCGCCACAGCGGCAGGCGATTTCGACGAGGCACGTTTCGAAGAATTGGTCAGTCGCTCCAGCGACTCCCGATTCGCTCAGACCAGCGACGTCACCACCTGGAATGAAAACGGCAACAATGTCTACTCGGCGGTGCTTCAGGCTGGTGGCAAAGTCAAACTGGATGTCACCAACAGCATTCAGAACGGTACGCTGTACGAAAACACCTATGGGCAACTGACCGGGTTATTGTCCAGCGATCAGACCTCCGTGGTCGGTGGTATCAACATCAATCTGGGTAAGCACAGCACTGACGCCAGCACCCAGGCAGCGAAAAATGTAACCCGCATCGAACGTGTCGATGCCGACGGCGTGAAGCAGATCAGCTTCGTCCCGGTCGACTTTAAGGGTGTACCTTTTGCGGCGGTCGATCCGACGGCTTCCTCGACGTTCCGTCTGCCGAAAGGCCCATATGGCATGTTCGTGCAGAGCACGAATCCGCAGAGCCGTTACCTGATCGAAACCAACCCGGAGCTGACCCAGACCGCGGCGTTCATGAGTTCCGACTATCTGCTCGGCAAACTCAACTTCAGCACAGATGAAGCAGCTCGTCGCCTCGGCGACGGTCGCTACGAATCGCGCTTGATCAGCGACGCAGTCATGGCCCAGACGGGCCAGCGTTTCCTCGCTGGCGGCCTGGAAAACGACTACGAGCAATTCCGTTATCTGATGGATAACGCGCTCGCCAGCAAGAACGAACTGAACCTGTCGGTCGGCGTCAGCCTGACCTCCGCGCAGGTTGCCGCACTGACCCACGACATCGTCTGGATGGAAGAACGCATCGTCGACGGCCAGAAAGTGCTGGTGCCGGTGCTCTATCTGGCACAGGCCGAATCGCGCAACGTGCGCGGCGGCAGCCTGATTCAGGGCCGCGATCTGGAACTGCTCGCCGGCAATGACCTGGTCAATGTCGGCACCTTGAGCGCTACCAAAGACGTCTCCGTCGACGTCAAGGGTAGCCTCTATCAGGGTGGTCTGGTCGAAGCCAACGAGCGCATCACGCTCATGGCCACCGACAGCATTCGCAATGCCTTGGCCGGCGAGATTCGCGGCAATCAGGTCAGCCTCACCAGCCTCAAGGGCGACATCGTCAACGATCGAACCGCTGTCGCTGTGCGTGACGGCAACGGGATGCGCACGCTGGTCGATGACGGCGGCAACATCACCGCGCGCGACAGCCTGACCATCAAGTCCGGCCAGGATCTGGTCAACTCGTCATCCATCAGCAGCGGCGGCGACGCCAGCCTGAGCGCCACCCGTGACATCAACTTGCTGGCGACGCGCAACGAAAACGAACTCCACGAAGTGTTCAATGGCGGCCATCGCTCGGTCGTCACCACCACCGTGGAAAACCTTGCGTCAACGGTGAAAAGCGGCGGCAACTTGAAGCTCGACGCCGGCCGCGACATCAACGTCGTCGCCAGCACCGCCGAAGCCAAAGGTAACCTCAACGTTGACGCCAAGCGCGACATTTACATGTCCTCGGCCGGCGACGAAAACAACGTCGAAACCCACAGCAAGGACGGCAAGAAACGCGTCCACGAAGAAGACAACCACACCGTCCAGAACGCCGCCGAGTTCATCGCGGGCGGCGACGTGAAAACCAGTTCCGGACGCGACACCACGCTGGTCGCAAGCAAGATCAGCGCAGGCAATGAAGCCTACGTCTACGCCGGCAATGATTTGAACCTGCTGGCCGCGCAGAACAAGGACTACACCCTCTATGACATGAAAGAGAAGGGCGGCTTCGGCAGCCTGAAACTCAAGCGCGACGAAGTCACCCAGGTCACCCACGTGGGTAGCGAGATCAAGACCGGTGGCAACCTTTCGCTCGTCAGCAAGGGTGACCAGCTCTATCAAGTGGCCAAGCTCGACAGCGGCAAGGACATCGTTCTCGACAGCGGCGGCGCCATCACCTTTGAGGGGGTGAAGGATCTGCATGATGAGAGCCATACCAAGACCAACAACAACGCCGCGTGGGTGTCAGCCAAAGGCCGTGGCAATACCGACGAAACCCTGCGCCAGACCCAGATGATTGCCAAGGGCAACATCGTGATCAAGGCCGTTGATGGGCTGAAGATTGATATCAAGGATGTCAATCAGCAATCCGTCAGCCAGACGATTGACACGATGGTCAAGGCTGACTCGCAGTTGGCGTGGTTGAAGGATGCCGAGGCGCGGGGGGATGTTGATTGGCAGCTCGTTAAAGAGATTCACGAATCCTTCAAGTACGAGAATTCGGGTCTTGGTCCGGCATCGCAGATGATCATTGCGATTGTGATGGCTGCAGTAGTTGGACCGGCAGCTTTGACGGCCTTTAGTGGAATGGGTACGTTCTGGGCTGCAACCTTTGCTGCTGTGGCAACTGGAGCGTCCACGAATGCGGCGACCAGCTTTATCAATAACGGCGGCAATCTTGGTGCTGTATTCGCTGACGTAACTTCTTCGGAGGCATTTAAAGGCTATGTTGTATCTGGGCTGACAGCCGGATTGATGGCTGATTACCTGAGCAAACTGACTGGTATTTCCTACGATGCAAACGGAAAACTCGTCGGGCCGTCGTTGGCGACATGGGAAGGCGTCAGCAGGTTCGCCGGAAGTCAAATACTTCAAGGTGGCACCTCTGGCCTGATCAACAAAGCAGTGGGAGGAGATGCAAGCGTCAGCGATATTCTAAAAACAGCGCTCTTCAACACTGTTGCCGCGTACAGCTTTAATCTGGTGGGTGATCTTACGAAAGGCGTTGTGGACGACGGCTCTGCGAGCAAGATCATCATCCATGCTGCGGTTGGCGGCCTGTTGTCAGAAATGAGCGGCGGAGATTTTGCGACAGGTGCGTTGGCGGCTGGCGCGAATGAGGCACTTGTAGCCGAACTGAATAAGATGGTGGGTGGTGATAAAGATCTGCTCTTGATGGCATCTCAGATTGTAGGGGTGTTGTCGGCCACTGCACTGGGCGATACAGATCAAGAGTCAATGGAGCTAGCCTCTTGGATTACCAACAACGCCACACAGTACAACTTCCTCAATCACCAGCAAGTTGACGACCTCGTCAAGGATTTGAAAGGTTGCAGAGCTAGCGAAAATCCGGCTGCTTGCCGGCAACAGGTGAAGGATCGTTATGCTGAGCTTAGCGCCAAGACCAGCGGTGCTGAGCTGTTCAAATGCGAGGGGTTCACTGAATGCAATGGTCAAACGACCTCTGCAGAAGGTGGGACGTTGGCGTTGGAGGATTACGACGCCAATGGGGGGTTAAATTCTGATGAGCTAGGAATCGTCCAGGACTTTCAGGATTCGAACCACACGGATCAGCTGAACTCTCACCATAAAACGATGCTGGGTGATCATGCTGAAATCGCTGGGACCATTCTGACCGGCGGGATCGGCGCAGGTACCAAATTGGTTGGGAAGACTGAGGAGGTGCTGGGTGCGGCAAAAGGGGGAGGGGCTGTAGGAGAAGCGGCGGGTGCTGTTCCTAAAAATCCTTTATTTGCTGATTCGATACCTAGAAACGGTGATCGTCTAGTTGTGAACCAAGGGCCAGTGCCTACTTGTGGTCACAATTCATGTGGGATGGTTTTGAACACCATGGGCAAAAAAGTTGATATAGGGACTCTTGTCCAAAGGCTGCCCCCTTCTGAGAAAGGAATATTTACTCAGAATGTTGCTGACTTGATGAAGTCTGAAGGTATTCCTGCAAGTGCCTTTGGAAACAGAAATGTTGCTGACTTAACTAGATACACTTCAAGTGGGACTCCTGTAGTTGTGCGTATAGCTGACAAGACAGGAGGCTCTGATTTCTCTCATTTTGTAGTGGTAGATGGAATCACAACTAGAAATAACATTCCAGTTGTTGCTATTCGTGACCCTCATGGCACGCAATACTTCAGTCCTGTCACCACTTTTGAAAAAAGCTTTACGGGTGAGGTTGTTGTTCCTCGGAGTGCGTTGAAATGAATTTAAGTATTGAATTTCCATCGGATATGAGAACTGAGCAATTGCTCAGGCAGGTACGCATCCCCTGTTTGTGCAGGATTTCTAGCGAGTTTGAGGTTTCTTTTTCAGATACTGTTCCTATTTCATCTGGGGTCGTATTGGAGTGGGATCGTAAGGAATTGGAGTTAAGAGCTGTTGCAGGTGGAGGAGGCCAATATACACACTATGCGAATAGCCTGATTACCTTAAGAGAAATTAAAGCCAATCTTTACAAGATTATTGACCTGGAAATGTTTTACACAGATTTCGGATGGTGCGTTGTTTTGAAAGATGGTGAATATGCGCCACCAGGTGATTTCTGGGATGAAGAATAAAATATCCCCGGCCAAGCCGGGGATGTTTTCTTACTCCGCCGTAATCACCAAGCACCCCTTCATCACCCGCACTTTAACGTTCTCGTTCACCTCAAACCCCGCCTGCCGTAGCCACAGCCCCCGTAGCCTGATCCAGGGTACGGGGCGGGCGGTGGCGTAGTCATTGTCCTTGTCGTTGGCCGGGTAGAAATCGGCGGCGATTTTCAACCGGCGTTCAGTGATCGGTGATGGTGACGTATGATCGGCCTTAGCCATGATTCAGCTCCTGTTTAGCTGCTTGTGGTTAGCGGGCCGTATGGGTTGCCGCCCATACGGTCCGCGCCTTCTTTTGAGGTTTAGCGGGTCTTCGATGACCAGCGTTCAGCCTCATATTTGATAATCATCCCTTCCAATAATTGCCTGACAACCCGTTGTTCCTCGGCGGGCATGTTGCTGATCGCTTGGAACTGCAAGCGCAGATCTTCATCAGGCGCTAATTCCTCCGGCTCAAAAATCAGTGAGTCCGTGGTGACGCGCAGGGTTTGCGACATTTTCTTCAAGGCTTCCAGTGAAGGCTGTGAAGTACCTGCCTCGTAGCGTTTGACCTGGGTGATATGCAGGCCGAGCGAATCAGCCAGCGCTTGTTGTGTCAGGCCCTTCTGTTTACGCAGGGATACCAGTCGTTGGGCAATGCTCATCGTGATTATTCGTGTGATGAAGGTAGCCATGATGTTATCCCCCAGTATCTATCGTGCTTGACATTGGTAGCATAAGAGAATCTAAAATGCGACACAAGAGAACCTTGACGCCCTTTTGGAGAAAACTCGATGGCCCGCATCCCCACCGCCGAACTGGAACGCCTCAAGCGTGAGGTGTCGCTGGTTCGGCTGATCCAGTCGCAGGGCCACGAGCTGAAGAAGCGGGGCAAGGACTGGGTGATGCGTTGTGTGTTTCACGAGGAAAACACCCCCAGCTTGTCGGTGTCGCCGGAGAAAAATCTCTATCACTGTTTCGGCTGCGGGGCCGCTGGCTCGGTGATTGATTGGGTGATGAAAACCCAGGGCGTTTCGTTGCCGCACGCGGTGCAGCTGTTGCGCAATGACGCGCCTTTGGAGAGTGCGGAAAAGGTCGGGGTGTCGCGCAGTCATGCCCGGCATTTGCCTTCTTTAGCCGCTGGTTCTTCGGCCTCTTCCACGTCCGAAGTCGAAGACGCGGCGCTGTTACGGTCGGTGGCCGAGTCCTACCACGCGAACCTGAAACAATCGCCTGAAGCCTTGGCTTACCTGGAATCTCGCGGGCTGAAGCACCCGGAGTTGGTCGAGCATTTCCAGCTCGGTTACGCCAATAAAACCCTGACTTACCGCTTGCCGCCAGGACATACCCAGGCGGGCAAAGCGTTGCGGCAGCAGTTGCAAACCTTGGGCGTTTTACGGTCCACCGGGCACGAACATTTGAACGGCTGCCTGGTGGTTCCGGTGCTGGGTTTGGACTCGGGCGAACAGGCCGGGCGGGTGATGCAGGTGTACGGGCGGCGGATGCAGCCGAACAATAAAATCCCCGCCAATCAGCCCCGGCATTTGTACTTGGCCACGCCGTTGCGCGGGGTGTGGAACGAGGCGGCATTGCTGACCAGCTCGGAAGTGATTTTGTGTGAATCACTGATCGACGGTATGACGTTTTGGTGTGCCGGGTTGCGTAACGTGATCAGCGCTTACGGGGTCAATGGATTTACCCAGGATCACTGGCAGGCCTTGAAACAGCACGGCACGCAGCGGGTGATCATCGCGTTTGACCGCGATGAAGCCGGCGATAAGGCGGCGGACAAACTGGCCGAGGAACTGCGCTCGGTGGGTATCGAAGTGTTCCGGTTGTTGTTCCCGCAGGGCATGGACGCCAACGCGTTTGCCTTGCAGGTGGAAAACCCGGGCCAGGCGCTGGGGGAGTTGGTGCGCCAAGCGGTGTGGCAGGGCAAGGGCGCGCTGGTTGAGGTGGAAATCACTTCTTCTTTAGCCGCCGTTGTTTCCGAGCCGGAATCTGTAGTCGTATCGGTTGCTCCACTGGCCCCGGTTCCCGGGGTTTCGCTGGTTGAGCCGGAATCCGTAGTCGAATCCTTTTCTGAAAACGCCCAGGGCGATCTGTTATTGACCGTCGCCGACCGGCACTGGCGGGTGCGGGGCTGGAAAAAGAACCTCGGTCCGGAGCAGATGCGGGTCAATTTACTGGTGCGCCGCGAGGTCAGCGATACCAACGAAGCCGCGTATTACGTGGACAGTTTCGACCTGTACGCGGCCAAGGCGCGGTTCAGTTATATGCAGCAGGCCAGCCGGGAACTGGGCGTGGTGGAAGAGGTGGTGAAGCGCGATTTGGGCCTGCTGTTGCTCAAGTTGGAAGGCTTGCAAGAAGCGGCGATCCAGGCGGCTTTGGCACCGAAAAATCCCGCGCCGACTTTGAGCGCCGAAGACGAGCAGGCGGCGTTATCGTTGCTGCGCGCCCCGGATCTGCTGGCCCGGATCGAGTCCGATTTATCCCGTTGCGGTGTTGTCGGCGAATCTTCAAATCTATTAGCCGGGTACTTGGCGGCGGTGTCCAGAAAGCTCGATCAGCCCCTGGCGGTGTTAATTCAGTCATCGAGCGCGGCGGGTAAATCTAGCCTGATGGATGCAGTTTTAAACCTGATCCCCGAAGAAGAACGCATCCAATACAGCGCCATGACCGGCCAGAGTCTTTTTTATCTTGGCGAAACGGATCTGCAACACAAGATTTTGGCCATCGCCGAAGAGGAAGGCGTGCGCCAGGCGGCTTACGCGTTGAAGCTGCTGCAATCGGACGGCGAACTGAGCATTGCCAGTACTGGAAAAGATGAAACCACCGGCAACCTGGTGACCAAGCAATACACGGTCAAAGGCCCGGTCATGTTGATGCTGACCACCACGGCCATCGACGTGGACGAAGAGTTACTTAATCGTTGTTTGGTCCTGACGATCAACGAAAGCCGCGAACAAACCGAGGCTATCCACGCGTTACAGCGGCAAAAACAAACCCTCGATGGGCTGCTGGCCAACGCGGAAAAACAGGCGATTACCCGCTTGCATCAAAACGCCCAGCGTCTTTTGCAGCGGATCGCGGTGGTCAATCCTTACGCCGATCGGCTGACGTTTCTCTCGGATAAAACCCGCACCCGGCGCGACCATATGAAATACCTGACGCTGATTCGGGCGATTGCCTTGCTGCATCAGCATCAGCGGCCTGTTCACCAGGTCGAGCACCGGGGGCAGATGCTGGCTTATATCGAAGTCACGCAAGGCGACATCGTGCTAGCCAACCGGCTGGCCCATGAAATTCTCGGGCGAACCCTGGACGAGCTGCCGCCGCAAACGCGGCGTTTGCTTGGGCTGTTGCAAAACTGGGTAAAACATCAAAGCCAGGTACTGACGCTCAAGCCGGGGGAGTTTCGTTTTAGCCGCAAGGAGCTGCGCGAGGCGTCGGGCTGGGGAGATACCCAGCTAAAAATCCACCTGGGCCGCTTGGTCGAGCTGGAGTATTTACAGCTGTACCGCAAGGGTTTGACCCACGAATACCGCCTGACGTATGACGGCGACGGCCGCGACCAGGCGCACCTAATGGGGCTGATCGATGCGACCGAACTGGACAATAAATCCGCTCGGTCGGGGCATCAGGAAGAACGGTCGGGGTCTGGTCGGGTGGTGGTCGGTACTCGGTCGGACTTGGCAAAAGCTCCTCAAAGCCAGGCCCCACAAGGGCTACAGCCTGAGGCGGTCGGGGTGGACGAAAAACCACGGTTCTCAGGAAATAAAAAGTCTGTGCCGCCGTTGTCCCGTGCCCACTAAGTCGAGGCGGTCATGAGCCAAACACACCGAAAAATAAAAATCGCCGACCAGGTGATTGGCCCGCAGGGCGACCCGGGCAGTTTGTATTTCCAGATGAAACAGTTCCTTCAACATCAGCGCGAACGCGGCTACTCGGAGCGCACGGTGGGCAACCGCGAAGACTTGCTGATCGCTTTTATTCGCTGGTGTGACGAACGGGGTTTGACCCGACCGCAGGAGATTACCCGGCCGATCCTGGAGCGTTACCAGCGTCATCTTTTTTTATACCGAAAGGCCGACGGCGAGCCGCTGTCAGCCCGCAGCCAAACGGTGCGCATTACACCGATTCGGGTCTGGTTTAAATGGCTGACCAAGAGCAATCGTCTGCTTTATAACCCCGCCGCCGACCTCGATCTGCCGCGCATGGAACAGCGCCTGCCGAAACATATTCTCAGCAGCGACGAGGCGGAGAAAATCCTCAACGTTCCGGACGTGGCCACCTTCACCGGTGTGCGTGACCGGGCTATGTTGGAAACGCTTTATTCAACCGGCATGCGCCGTATGGAACTCATTAACTTGAGCTGGAGCAGCATTGATTACGAGCGCGGGACGGTAATGATTCGCCAGGGCAAAGGCAAAAAAGACCGGATGATCCCGATTGGTGAAAGAGCCCTCGCGTGGATCAAAAAATACCGTGATGAAGTGCGTCCGCAGTTTGTTTTAGGTGACGACGATGGAACGTTGTTCCTGACCCAGCAGGGCGAATCCTTCAGCCCGAATCGCTTAACTCAACTGGTGCGTGAACATATCGACGCGGCGCAGATCGGCAAGCGCGGTAGTTGTCATTTGTTCCGTCACACCATGGCGACCTTGATGCTGGAGAACGGCGCGGATATCCGTTTTATCCAGGCGATGTTGGGCCATGTAAGTTTGGAGACGACGCAGATTTATACCCAGGTGAGTATTAGGGCATTGAAGGAAATCCATACGGCAACGCACCCGGCGCGGTTGAAGCGACAGGCGAAAGAGCAAGATCAACAGCAACAGCCAGATCAAGTGCCAGATCAAGTGCCAGATCAAGTGCCAGATCACGATCAAAAACAATAAGGGCTAACAGCTGCTTCGCAACTGTCAGGCTATATGCCGGGGGTAAATGCGCGGCTTCGCCGCTCATTCAACATAACGCGCATTACACAAAGTACAGCCCCGGCACTTACCGCGGTGAAGCGTGCGGCGCGCCGGGGCTGCACCGCTTCGCGCCCTTCGGGTTCGTGTAATGGGCGTTATGTCAGGCCCCCGGAAGATCAAGCGCCAAAGCATTTGCATTTACGCCCGGCTTCGCCACCGGCTGGCTAAAAGCGTTTATCACCCCGCCCGCCCCGCCGGTCAGTCGTTGCGGGCTCGCGCTTCGCTGCTCGTTCCCCGCACCGTCTGCCCGGCTCCCGTCCGCCCCAAGGGGCTCCCCAAAGCCAGAGCAGAGCCCGATCAAAAGCAGATCAACAGCCAAAGCGTGCAGTCATGAGGTAAGCCGTCTTGCGGTCGCCTCACCCCACGCCCCAGCCTGTTCTGGCCGAGGTGCGGTCAAGGCCAAGCCCTGCAGGTGCGCAAGCGCAGCCTTGACCAGCCCGAGCACGTGTCAGGCCTCGAAGAGGCAGAGCCTAACGCGCTGCGCTTGTTGGCCCCTGGCCGTCCCGGCGGCTACGCCACCGCGCCGTCCAGGGGCTTGATTTTTTAGCTGCGAAAACGCGGCTGCGCCGCTAAGCTCGGTGGCCATGAAAACCCTGAATCGTCAGAACCCGCTTCTCTGGCTGGGCCTGCTGTTGTTGGCCTGGCTGGTTCTGGGCGCGCAGGTGATGGAGCCAAAAACCGCGTCTGGGCCATTTTATGCGGCGAGTGAGCATCGTCTGGGTGTCACCCGCTGGGAAGCCGCACCACGTCTGGCGTTGAGCGCGTGGACAACGGATTTTGCGTCGGGCGATACAGTTGGTGCAAAAGCCACTGGTGCGTCGCTGGACAACGTAGCCAGCAGCATTCATGCTGGGCAGCAAGGCAAGCATATTCTTGGGCACAACAATTTTATTCCAGGACGCAGCTATTTTAATGAGGGAGTGGATCCCCAGAAGCTGTTGAATGGTACCCATGCAGGAGAGCTTCCTGTCGTAGGCTATGGTTCCCGAGGGCAGCCAATAGTCGATTTTGGAACAAATATTGGAGTCGATGGTTCATCAGGCTTAGCGACAAGATATGGAACAATACATTCAGGTAAAAGCGGAGCGCATATTGTTCCAACAAATCCTTCTACTGTTGGAGTAAAACCATGAGAGCTTTGCCTGATTGGTTGGTTTTGTGTGTTTGGCACGCTCTGATAGGTGAGATATATCCTGCAATAAGAGCAATCGCTCTTTCATTAGCGGATGATCGAACATTGTTTATATGTTATTATCTTGACAGGCAGCCTACAGAATTTGATTGGGAAAGCTTAGAAGTTGTTGCTACGAATATTTCAGCTTCAATTGGTCAGGATAAAGTTCTTCATATAGAAGTGGAGTGCAAATTCTCATCGGACCCAATAGGCAATCTTGAGTGTTTTGAAGGTTTTGCCTATTGCCGCCGAGAATATGATTCGTAGCGGCAAAAGGGGGAGGGGCTGTAGGAGAAGCGGCGGGTGCTGTTCCTAAAAATCCTTTATTTGCTGATTCGATACCTAGAAACGGTGATCGTCTAGTTGTGAACCAAGGGCCAGTGCCTACTTGTGGTCACAATTCATGTGGGATGGTTTTGAACACCATGGGCAAAAAAGTTGATATAGGGACTCTTGTCCAAAGGCTGCCCCCTTCTGAGAAAGGAATATTTACTCAGAATGTTGCTGACTTGATGAAGTCTGAAGGTATTCCTGCAAGTGCCTTTGGAAACAGAAATGTTGCTGACTTAACTAGATACACTTCAAGTGGGACTCCTGTAGTTGTGCGTATAGCTGACAAGACAGGAGGCTCTGATTTCTCTCATTTTGTAGTGGTAGATGGAATCACAACTAGAAATAACATTCCAGTTGTTGCTATTCGTGACCCTCATGGCACGCAATACTTCAGTCCTGTCACCACTTTTGAAAAAAGCTTTACGGGTGAGGTTGTTGTTCCTCGGAGTGCGTTGAAATGAATTTAAGTATTGAATTTCCATCGGATATGAGAACTGAGCAATTGCTCAGGCAGGTACGCATCCCCTGTTTGTGCAGGATTTCTAGCGAGTTTGAGGTTTCTTTTTCAGATACTGTTCCTATTTCATCTGGGGTCGTATTGGAGTGGGATCGTAAGGAATTGGAGTTAAGAGCTGTTGCAGGTGGAGGAGGCCAATATACACACTATGCGAATAGCCTGATTACCTTAAGAGAAATTAAAGCCAATCTTTACAAGATTATTGACCTGGAAATGTTTTACACAGATTTCGGATGGTGCGTTGTTTTGAAAGATGGTGAATATGCGCCACCAGGTGATTTCTGGGATGAAGAATAAAATATCCCCGGCCAAGCCGGGGATGTTTTCTTACTCCGCCGTAATCACCAAGCACCCCTTCATCACCCGCACTTTAACGTTCTCGTTCACCTCAAACCCCGCCTGCCGTAGCCACAGCCCCCGTAGCCTGATCCAGGGTACGGGGCGGGCGGTGGCGTAGTCATTGTCCTTGTCGTTGGCCGGGTAGAAATCGGCGGCGATTTTCAACCGGCGTTCAGTGATCGGTGATGGTGACGTATGATCGGCCTTAGCCATGATTCAGCTCCTGTTTAGCTGCTTGTGGTTAGCGGGCCGTATGGGTTGCCGCCCATACGGTCCGCGCCTTCTTTTGAGGTTTAGCGGGTCTTCGATGACCAGCGTTCAGCCTCATATTTGATAATCATCCCTTCCAATAATTGCCTGACAACCCGTTGTTCCTCGGCGGGCATGTTGCTGATCGCTTGGAACTGCAAGCGCAGATCTTCATCAGGCGCTAATTCCTCCGGCTCAAAAATCAGTGAGTCCGTGGTGACGCGCAGGGTTTGCGACATTTTCTTCAAGGCTTCCAGTGAAGGCTGTGAAGTACCTGCCTCGTAGCGTTTGACCTGGGTGATATGCAGGCCGAGCGAATCAGCCAGCGCTTGTTGTGTCAGGCCCTTCTGTTTACGCAGGGATACCAGTCGTTGGGCAATGCTCATCGTGATTATTCGTGTGATGAAGGTAGCCATGATGTTATCCCCCAGTATCTATCGTGCTTGACATTGGTAGCATAAGAGAATCTAAAATGCGACACAAGAGAACCTTGACGCCCTTTTGGAGAAAACTCGATGGCCCGCATCCCCACCGCCGAACTGGAACGCCTCAAGCGTGAGGTGTCGCTGGTTCGGCTGATCCAGTCGCAGGGCCACGAGCTGAAGAAGCGGGGCAAGGACTGGGTGATGCGTTGTGTGTTTCACGAGGAAAACACCCCCAGCTTGTCGGTGTCGCCGGAGAAAAATCTCTATCACTGTTTCGGCTGCGGGGCCGCTGGCTCGGTGATTGATTGGGTGATGAAAACCCAGGGCGTTTCGTTGCCGCACGCGGTGCAGCTGTTGCGCAATGACGCGCCTTTGGAGAGTGCGGAAAAGGTCGGGGTGTCGCGCAGTCATGCCCGGCATTTGCCTTCTTTAGCCGCTGGTTCTTCGGCCTCTTCCACGTCCGAAGTCGAAGACGCGGCGCTGTTACGGTCGGTGGCCGAGTCCTACCACGCGAACCTGAAACAATCGCCTGAAGCCTTGGCTTACCTGGAATCTCGCGGGCTGAAGCACCCGGAGTTGGTCGAGCATTTCCAGCTCGGTTACGCCAATAAAACCCTGACTTACCGCTTGCCGCCAGGACATACCCAGGCGGGCAAAGCGTTGCGGCAGCAGTTGCAAACCTTGGGCGTTTTACGGTCCACCGGGCACGAACATTTGAACGGCTGCCTGGTGGTTCCGGTGCTGGGTTTGGACTCGGGCGAACAGGCCGGGCGGGTGATGCAGGTGTACGGGCGGCGGATGCAGCCGAACAATAAAATCCCCGCCAATCAGCCCCGGCATTTGTACTTGGCCACGCCGTTGCGCGGGGTGTGGAACGAGGCGGCATTGCTGACCAGCTCGGAAGTGATTTTGTGTGAATCACTGATCGACGGTATGACGTTTTGGTGTGCCGGGTTGCGTAACGTGATCAGCGCTTACGGGGTCAATGGATTTACCCAGGATCACTGGCAGGCCTTGAAACAGCACGGCACGCAGCGGGTGATCATCGCGTTTGACCGCGATGAAGCCGGCGATAAGGCGGCGGACAAACTGGCCGAGGAACTGCGCTCGGTGGGTATCGAAGTGTTCCGGTTGTTGTTCCCGCAGGGCATGGACGCCAACGCGTTTGCCTTGCAGGTGGAAAACCCGGGCCAGGCGCTGGGGGAGTTGGTGCGCCAAGCGGTGTGGCAGGGCAAGGGCGCGCTGGTTGAGGTGGAAATCACTTCTTCTTTAGCCGCCGTTGTTTCCGAGCCGGAATCTGTAGTCGTATCGGTTGCTCCACTGGCCCCGGTTCCCGGGGTTTCGCTGGTTGAGCCGGAATCCGTAGTCGAATCCTTTTCTGAAAACGCCCAGGGCGATCTGTTATTGACCGTCGCCGACCGGCACTGGCGGGTGCGGGGCTGGAAAAAGAACCTCGGTCCGGAGCAGATGCGGGTCAATTTACTGGTGCGCCGCGAGGTCAGCGATACCAACGAAGCCGCGTATTACGTGGACAGTTTCGACCTGTACGCGGCCAAGGCGCGGTTCAGTTATATGCAGCAGGCCAGCCGGGAACTGGGCGTGGTGGAAGAGGTGGTGAAGCGCGATTTGGGCCTGCTGTTGCTCAAGTTGGAAGGCTTGCAAGAAGCGGCGATCCAGGCGGCTTTGGCACCGAAAAATCCCGCGCCGACTTTGAGCGCCGAAGACGAGCAGGCGGCGTTATCGTTGCTGCGCGCCCCGGATCTGCTGGCCCGGATCGAGTCCGATTTATCCCGTTGCGGTGTTGTCGGCGAATCTTCAAATCTATTAGCCGGGTACTTGGCGGCGGTGTCCAGAAAGCTCGATCAGCCCCTGGCGGTGTTAATTCAGTCATCGAGCGCGGCGGGTAAATCTAGCCTGATGGATGCAGTTTTAAACCTGATCCCCGAAGAAGAACGCATCCAATACAGCGCCATGACCGGCCAGAGTCTTTTTTATCTTGGCGAAACGGATCTGCAACACAAGATTTTGGCCATCGCCGAAGAGGAAGGCGTGCGCCAGGCGGCTTACGCGTTGAAGCTGCTGCAATCGGACGGCGAACTGAGCATTGCCAGTACTGGAAAAGATGAAACCACCGGCAACCTGGTGACCAAGCAATACACGGTCAAAGGCCCGGTCATGTTGATGCTGACCACCACGGCCATCGACGTGGACGAAGAGTTACTTAATCGTTGTTTGGTCCTGACGATCAACGAAAGCCGCGAACAAACCGAGGCTATCCACGCGTTACAGCGGCAAAAACAAACCCTCGATGGGCTGCTGGCCAACGCGGAAAAACAGGCGATTACCCGCTTGCATCAAAACGCCCAGCGTCTTTTGCAGCGGATCGCGGTGGTCAATCCTTACGCCGATCGGCTGACGTTTCTCTCGGATAAAACCCGCACCCGGCGCGACCATATGAAATACCTGACGCTGATTCGGGCGATTGCCTTGCTGCATCAGCATCAGCGGCCTGTTCACCAGGTCGAGCACCGGGGGCAGATGCTGGCTTATATCGAAGTCACGCAAGGCGACATCGTGCTAGCCAACCGGCTGGCCCATGAAATTCTCGGGCGAACCCTGGACGAGCTGCCGCCGCAAACGCGGCGTTTGCTTGGGCTGTTGCAAAACTGGGTAAAACATCAAAGCCAGGTACTGACGCTCAAGCCGGGGGAGTTTCGTTTTAGCCGCAAGGAGCTGCGCGAGGCGTCGGGCTGGGGAGATACCCAGCTAAAAATCCACCTGGGCCGCTTGGTCGAGCTGGAGTATTTACAGCTGTACCGCAAGGGTTTGACCCACGAATACCGCCTGACGTATGACGGCGACGGCCGCGACCAGGCGCACCTAATGGGGCTGATCGATGCGACCGAACTGGACAATAAATCCGCTCGGTCGGGGCATCAGGAAGAACGGTCGGGGTCTGGTCGGGTGGTGGTCGGTACTCGGTCGGACTTGGCAAAAGCTCCTCAAAGCCAGGCCCCACAAGGGCTACAGCCTGAGGCGGTCGGGGTGGACGAAAAACCACGGTTCTCAGGAAATAAAAAGTCTGTGCCGCCGTTGTCCCGTGCCCACTAAGTCGAGGCGGTCATGAGCCAAACACACCGAAAAATAAAAATCGCCGACCAGGTGATTGGCCCGCAGGGCGACCCGGGCAGTTTGTATTTCCAGATGAAACAGTTCCTTCAACATCAGCGCGAACGCGGCTACTCGGAGCGCACGGTGGGCAACCGCGAAGACTTGCTGATCGCTTTTATTCGCTGGTGTGACGAACGGGGTTTGACCCGACCGCAGGAGATTACCCGGCCGATCCTGGAGCGTTACCAGCGTCATCTTTTTTTATACCGAAAGGCCGACGGCGAGCCGCTGTCAGCCCGCAGCCAAACGGTGCGCATTACACCGATTCGGGTCTGGTTTAAATGGCTGACCAAGAGCAATCGTCTGCTTTATAACCCCGCCGCCGACCTCGATCTGCCGCGCATGGAACAGCGCCTGCCGAAACATATTCTCAGCAGCGACGAGGCGGAGAAAATCCTCAACGTTCCGGACGTGGCCACCTTCACCGGTGTGCGTGACCGGGCTATGTTGGAAACGCTTTATTCAACCGGCATGCGCCGTATGGAACTCATTAACTTGAGCTGGAGCAGCATTGATTACGAGCGCGGGACGGTAATGATTCGCCAGGGCAAAGGCAAAAAAGACCGGATGATCCCGATTGGTGAAAGAGCCCTCGCGTGGATCAAAAAATACCGTGATGAAGTGCGTCCGCAGTTTGTTTTAGGTGACGACGATGGAACGTTGTTCCTGACCCAGCAGGGCGAATCCTTCAGCCCGAATCGCTTAACTCAACTGGTGCGTGAACATATCGACGCGGCGCAGATCGGCAAGCGCGGTAGTTGTCATTTGTTCCGTCACACCATGGCGACCTTGATGCTGGAGAACGGCGCGGATATCCGTTTTATCCAGGCGATGTTGGGCCATGTAAGTTTGGAGACGACGCAGATTTATACCCAGGTGAGTATTAGGGCATTGAAGGAAATCCATACGGCAACGCACCCGGCGCGGTTGAAGCGACAGGCGAAAGAGCAAGATCAACAGCAACAGCCAGATCAAGTGCCAGATCAAGTGCCAGATCAAGTGCCAGATCACGATCAAAAACAATAAGGGCTAACAGCTGCTTCGCAACTGTCAGGCTATATGCCGGGGGTAAATGCGCGGCTTCGCCGCTCATTCAACATAACGCGCATTACACAAAGTACAGCCCCGGCACTTACCGCGGTGAAGCGTGCGGCGCGCCGGGGCTGCACCGCTTCGCGCCCTTCGGGTTCGTGTAATGGGCGTTATGTCAGGCCCCCGGAAGATCAAGCGCCAAAGCATTTGCATTTACGCCCGGCTTCGCCACCGGCTGGCTAAAAGCGTTTATCACCCCGCCCGCCCCGCCGGTCAGTCGTTGCGGGCTCGCGCTTCGCTGCTCGTTCCCCGCACCGTCTGCCCGGCTCCCGTCCGCCCCAAGGGGCTCCCCAAAGCCAGAGCAGAGCCCGATCAAAAGCAGATCAACAGCCAAAGCGTGCAGTCATGAGGTAAGCCGTCTTGCGGTCGCCTCACCCCACGCCCCAGCCTGTTCTGGCCGAGGTGCGGTCAAGGCCAAGCCCTGCAGGTGCGCAAGCGCAGCCTTGACCAGCCCGAGCACGTGTCAGGCCTCGAAGAGGCAGAGCCTAACGCGCTGCGCTTGTTGGCCCCTGGCCGTCCCGGCGGCTACGCCACCGCGCCGTCCAGGGGCTTGATTTTTTAGCTGCGAAAACGCGGCTGCGCCGCTAAGCTCGGTGGCCATGAAAACCCTGAATCGTCAGAACCCGCTTCTCTGGCTGGGCCTGCTGTTGTTGGCCTGGCTGGTTCTGGGCGCGCAGGTGATGGAGCCAAAAACCGCGTCTGGGCCATTTTATGCGGCGAGTGAGCATCGTCTGGGTGTCACCCGCTGGGAAGCCGCACCACGTCTGGCGTTGAGCGCGTGGACAACGGATTTTGCGTCGGGCGATACAGTTGCTGCAAAAGGTGGCGGTTCTAGTGGTCCAAAAGGGACAGTAGATATAGGCAAGGGAGTTACAGGCCGAACTCAGCTAGACCCTACAGAGATTTCTTTTTCACAAGCGACTGTTGCGTATCAAAAGAAAAATTCCAATCTAAATTACGATGACCTTGTTCGGTCTATGAAAAAGGATGGATGGCAAGGAGAGCCTGTTGACGTAGTCAGGATGCCTGGTGGCGCGCCAACAAGTGTTGATAATACTCGCATACTTGCCGCGCGCGAGGCGGGGATTAAGGTTGAAGCGAATGTCAGGAATTATAATGACCCAATATCAGACGATCAGGCACGTAGATTTATACTGAATGGTCAGGTTCCTAAAACTTGGGGAGAGGCTGTGGAGTTTCGGGTGAGGAAACAAAGCCAGATGCCTGGGGTGGATAAGAGCTGGGCAGAGAAATTTCCCAGTGGATCTATTTATGATCCTGAGATTACGAGGTGATGAAAATGCAGGAGGGGTTTTGTCCTTATTCTGTCGATCAATTGCCAGCTGGCTTTAAATATCCCAGTAGATATTTGGATTTTGCCAAGTCTATTGGTCTGCCTAAAGATTTTCCCTGGTGGTTTGACGATGCGAGCACGGAAGGCGGTCAGTTGTCGTGGAAAATGCGGGGAAGTTATGGTGCGTGGGTGGGTTTAGAAGGGAGAAATCTAATACCCTTTGCGCAGCTAAATGATGATGCTGCTTTTTTTGATGGTGATGACTTAAGTGGCGACCCCAAGGTTGTCGTCATTGATTTAGGCAACAAAGAGAGAGTTTATGAACTGCCGAGCTTTGAGGCTTGGCTCTACGATGTTCTCCAAGACTGATTTTGAGAGGGTGCGTATTTTTTGTTTAGAAATTGCGACTGTGAGTAGTTAGCTCACAGGCCATGTTCATATAAAAAATTTTCTGGCACATGACTAGTTAACCAAACCCCATTATCTGCCTGAAAGAATTTGAAGCCCTGTTGGTGCATCCGCAGGGCTTCAATTTTTAGTACCACAGGTTTTCCATAGCGCTGCCCAACAGTAATAGCCGTAGTTATGTCCTGCGACAGGTGCACATGGTGGCGAGAGCCCGCAATCAGTCCTTGTTGACGAATCGACTCTAGAAAACGTGTAGCGGTGCCATGGTAGAGAAATTTTGGTGGCTCTTTTTCGGTGTGCTGCAGGCTTACGCTGGCTGTTGAGTGGCCCTGTACGGCACGAATGCGTAGGCCATCATCCGAGATAGTAAAACGCTTTTTATCGCTGCTGCTGACGACCGCTTGAATAAGCGCAATATCTAAGATTCGTCCATCTTTAGCCGCGCCCGCGATCAAAGAGTCAATATCTGCCCAGCCCTCGCTGTCTAGCTGCAAGCCGATGGCGTGTGGTTCATGCCTGAGAACATAGCTAAGAAATTTGCTGGTCTCGTTGAGTTGCTTGGTATTCATCCTGCTTAACGCCTCAAAATTATTCACTGATTGGCAGCGGTTTGAAGAAAAGGGGACTGAAGAAAAGGGGATCTATTTAATTAGTCTTCAAGCACCGGCCTCGTGCCGGTGTTGTTTTATCTGCGGTCAGCGCCAAGCAATAACTGCCGAGGCTGTCTGTAATCTGTCTGCAGAGTGTCTGTAATTTGTCTGCAAACAGTCTGCAGATTGTCTGTAGTTTGTCTGCAGTGATAAAGCCCGCGCCTCAATCGGGCAAGCCGATTGTCGATAACCGACCCGCTGTCCGCTTTGACCCTTAAATCTGGTGTGTATTCAGGGCTTTGTATCGTCCTTAACTGCTGTTGATCGGGCTATACACCATACGCACCTTACCGGTGCTGCCAAAGCCCCGGATTTACTGGGTTGCAGCGGTTTATTAGCAAGCAGGCTGTGGCCTCATGCGGCCACGCTGTTGGCTACAGGCCCCGTATTACCTGATGCCATGAGGCCACACCCGTGCCACGGTGCCTTTTTCTTTAGCCGCATTCTTTAGTGGCCTGCGGTCTTGCCATTTTCGGCCTGTGGAACGAAGAAACGCTTGGTCTGATGCTTGAGGATCATGGCATCGAGCAGGGCCGGGCCAGTATCGAGCGGCGCTCGTCCTCGTCCATCTGCGCCACGGCTTCGAACTTCAGCTTCAGTTCGTCTTGCGGTTCGCGCTCGCCTTGCTCGAACACCAGCCAGTCGGTGGTCACGTTAAACGCGGTGGCGACCTTCTTCAGAATCTCCAGCGACGGTTGGGCCTCGCCCGACTCGTAGCGTTTGACCTGGGTGATGTGGATGCCCACGGTCTCGGCCATTTGCTGCTGGGTCAGGCCGTGTTGCTTGCGTAGCTGCAAGAAGCGCTCAGTGAAGCTCATCCAGAACAAACCTTGATGGTGGTCGATGCCTGGCATTGTCACCTCCGGTTCTGATGAGGGTTGACGAAAGTATCTGTGTAGAGCCTACAATAATCCCTGATAGGATACTTGACAATGGGTAAAGGGGGACAGACCACGTTTAACGTAATTCACTGCAACAATAGGTAAAAATTTGCCTTCATTTGTACCTTGCGGCCCGCTAAGCTTTCAGTTCGACCAATTGAAAGGATTCATCGATGCCGCGTAGACCCCGAGTTTTGATACCAGGCGTACCATTGCACTTGATTCAGCGAGGAAACAATAGATCTGTCTGTTTTTTTACCGAGGAAGATTACCTTTTTTATTTGGAGCTTTTGGTCGAGCAGGCTTCTAAAAATGATTGTGATATTCATGCGTGGTGCTTAATGAGCAATCACGTTCATTTGTTAGTCAGTCCTCATAATTCCAATAGCGCAAGCCTGCTGATGAAAGGTGTCGGGCAGCGATACGTCCAATATATAAATCGTACGTATAGTCGCAGCGGAAGTTTGTGGGAAGGCCGGTTTCGTTCATGCCTTGTTGAGAGTGAACGATATTTGTTGTGCTGTTATCGTTACATCGAAATGAATCCCGTCAGAGCGAAAATGGTAAATCATCCGGCAGAATATCGCTGGTCAAGTTACCGTTTTAACGCACAATCAGAGCGATCACACATTGTTACCCCTCATGCTCAATATTTGGCGCTTGGAGTGCAGGGCGGGCAGCCGGCAGATGCTTACCGCGAACTGTTCAAAAATGACTTAGAGTCAGAGTTGGTTGACCAGATTCGTGACGCGACCAATGGAAATAATGTTTTTGGCGGTTCAAAGTTTGCTGTTGATGTCGAGGCAATGATCGGTCGTCGCGTGCAGCGAGGGAGCCCGGGACGGCCAAAAAATCGACCATCTAGTTAAAACGTGGTCTGTCCCTGAGGGATCCCCACAAATCTACTCCAGGCTCTGCGCCTGATGATGCACCTCATCGCGCAGAGCTTTCTCCAATTTTTCCCAGTCTCCGCTGCCTCCGAACTCTATGCATCTACGCCAGTATTCC
>NZ_CAXAPL010000028.1:0-84206 GCF_963970845.1 Pseudomonas sp. RA_105y_Pfl2_P56 | reverse complement strand
CCGTACGCGTATCTCAAGGATGTACTGACGCGATTGCCGACGCAGAAAGCCAGTGAGATCGAGCATCTACTGCCGCATCAATGGATGCCTGGCTGATCTACGCAAGGCGTATTCCCCATACGCTTACGGATGAGGGTTTGATGCTCAGCATGAAGTAGAAGCACAGGTAGAGCGTCGCTAGAAATAATGAAAATAAAGCCACAATGTACGGGGGATGGTCATTTTTGGGTGCAGACATTTTCGCCTCCATAGTGCATAACACCTTTAGAATCCTCGACATAGAGTTCTAACGATGCCCCATAGCGCTTGCGGAGCTTATAGCGCACTGCCGAGGCGTAAAAACCATGGAGATGGAAGTCGCTTTCTATTTTTAGAAAATCGCTGACATCTTTTCTAGTTAAGCGGCGCGCGAGTAACTGTATCGCGCCCTTGTTACCGGTGGCGAAAAGATAGATTTTAATGGAGTCGTCAGGCAGATCCCGGTGCGCCCATCCACTGACAGATATCCAGAATGCTCCTATTTCACAATGTTCAATGCTAGCCCGTAACTCCGGGATATTGCCGGTCTTTGGTGGAAGTCGCTTGCGTATATTTGTATTGTTCGCCAAAAATAGCGTGGCGCCTATGACGAGCGAAAGTCCTAGGGCAATCCCATATGCTAGTGTCCATGGATTAATCGTTTGTTTTTTCGTCAAGGGGGAATACTGTGGCATGTCCAAACCCTCGATTTTTTTTGGGGTGAATGTATTGGTTTAACTTTTATTGAAGACGAGCGTTTTGTTCAATACGTAGAATGCTACCGTATAAGAAATCATCGCAAATATTTGCGCAATTTCTGCATCAAGCCCCATCCACCGATAGCCAGCAAGGAGGATCAGTTGGTTAATGGCAAATGAGATGCTGAACGCAAAAATGAATTTGGGAATTGTGCTTCGATCAGTTGTCGATTGATTGAATACAAATTTTTTATTGAGCACGAAAGCGGCGATCAGGGCAATCACATAACCAATCGCATTCGCATAAGAAGGATTCATATCAAAAAGGCTGACCAGCAGCAGGAATACGCCATAGCCGATGGCCGTGTTGGCGACGCCTGCAAAAATGTATTTAAGCGCTTGCATTCTCAGTGAGTCTTCCTAGTCGGACGGTAATTCTTCGAACAGTTGATTGAAGATTTTCTGTCCTTTGCTTTTATCTGCTTGCGCCTGCAGTAATTTCCAGTAGCCGAGTGTGCTGTCCAGTTGCTCGGTGTTTCTCGGGCCAATGACGATTCCCGACAGCGCAGGGTTCACAAACGAGGCGGCGAGAGCCAATTCGTTAAGTGTTGTCGGTCTTGGTTCGAATTCGTGCGGCGCGTTAATGAATTCCACAAGCTTTTCTGTAAACGCATGGGGAATATTGATGTTGCGCAACTCCATTGAGCTGTTCGTTTTGGTTGCTTCAGTTTTCAGACCGCCCAGGTTGATACCGTAGGCCAGGTATTTCGCATCAGGAAACCAGGCTTCGTAGGCAGTGCGAGCGGCATGGGTCTTGAAGTTTTCCTTGACTTGAATAGCCCATTTTTGCGCCAGCGACGGATTGGCCTTGTAGTAAACCTCTGGATGCCTGATTCCAGAAAGTCCGATACCAAGGCCCTGCCGCTCAAGCCTGGACATGGCCTCTACGGTCTCTGCGATTGTTGCGCCTTGCACATCATCCTCAGAGCGATTATCCCAGTGGATCGAAACGCAGGAAAGTGCCGAGCCGAACTGACCGCTCAGGATGCTGGATGCACGATCAATATCGTCAGGCGCCAAATTAACGTCTGGCGACCCCAGATTATCCGTCGAGCCGATTTTGACCGTCAGTGCCAGTTTAGAGTTGCCGTTGTGCGCGACCCAGTCAGCGATCCAGCGAACAGCCAGACCGAAGTCTTCTTGGCGCTTATTGATGGGATAGTTCGCTGCGGTGTCGACCATTGTGCCGCCACTGAGCAAAAACTGCTCAAGGAGCTGGTAGGCCTGTTCGCGCTCTATACCCCAACCCCACAATGCTGTGCCGAGCACCAACTGCTTATTGTCTGGTGTGAGTTTCGACATATTCATGCTTCACGTTGAGGATTTTTGAGTCGTTGGCGCAGGGAAGCCATCGCCTTTAGGTACTCGATGGTCAGTTTTAGAACCTTCACCTTCGAGTTCGGATCATCGGTCCAAGTGACAGGCAGGTCCATCACGCGGTATTTCAAGTGCTCACCGGTAATCAGCACCTCAGTTGCAAAGAACCACCCGTCACTGTTGGCGCCCGTTTGCATCAGGGGGGTGAGGACGCGTCTCTGGAGAAACTTGAATCCGCACATGCCATCGCTGAACGACGTGCGGAAAATGAGTTTGACGATGAGGTTGAAACCGAAACTGGTAACGTTTCTGAGCGGTTTACGTCCAATGACCTTAGCGCCCTTTGCAAGGCGCGAACCGGTAACAATATCTGCCTTGTTGGCTTTCAGTGCCTCAAGTGCCGGACGCAGGTGGCTCAAGTCGGTGGCCAGGTCGAGATCCATGTAGCCGACAATTTCGGCAGTCGATTGGGACCAAGACGCTTTGAGGGCTCGGCCTACGCCTCGCTCTTCAAGGCGCAGGTATCTTAAATCCGGAAGATTTTTTTCCAGTTCCAGAGCAATTTCTTGAGTTCGATCGGTAGACCCGTTGTCTGCAAGGACGATACGAATAGTGCCAATGTCGCTCAAGTGACTTTGAATATAGTTGTGGGTTTTGTGGACCTGTTCAGCCAGCGTCGACTCTTCATTCAAGATGGGAATAGTAATTTCAATCAACGAATTCATGGTGTTTACTCAGAAGTAGGTGAGGGCCGGCTGGACAGATTTTCAGTATCGAGCTTTTCCAGCACGTCATAAATATTGTCGATTTTTCCGCCGAGGATGGAGTAGCAACCTGGAAGCGTTTCGTGTTTCTCGAACAAAATGGGTCGCCCGTCGTCGCCTTCGTTTTTGCTGAGAATTGTTTTGACTTCGAAAAGTGAATCAACGTATTTGGAATCCATGACTGAAGGCAAGTACCGGCCAATGTCGCGGATCATTCGATCTACACGAGTGTCCCTTTGATAGTTGTCCAGCTTTTGATATGGATCGGAGCCAGGTTCATCGGACCAATGCATATGTGGTGTGTAGCGAACATGCGAGACGGTATGCAAACCGCGTGCTGGAAAGGGCATTACTGAAAAGAATGGCCCATCCATCACGGTGATACCCAGATCGCAAAGTGCGGGCGGCATCTGCATAAGCGCCATTTCAGTGATTTCCTGCTTGAGCGCAGTGCGAGTGCCCGGAAAGTCGCCTCCAAACTGATTCAGGCCACTGTAGGTGCAGTTGAAAACGTATCGAGTGCTGACCTGTTCCTTTTCTTTGCCATCGGCGGCGAGGGTCACGTTCAACGACTGATTCGGGCTGTTGCTTATAGCCACAGCCTGGGTTTGCAGGCGAATATTGACACCGCTTTCCAGCAGCTCCCGTGACGCCCACTTGGCCAGTTGCGTTGAGTCGAACGCATACTCTTCAACCAGATAAACTTCTTCGATCAGGCGCGGTTCGAACAGCGCTCGAAGCGTCGGGCTGGCCAATTCTATCTTTGCGCCGATTTCCCGGTAGAAGCGTTCGAACTGATTGGCCGTGACTTTCGAGTTGCGACGAGCGATTGCGTATAGTTTGGTGAAGTCCTGTTTCACCGCATCAGGCCAGTCCTGAACGAATTTCGGCAGGTTAATCCGGCTTCGGTACGCAGTAGTGAAGCTTCGCGGGTAGTGGTAACCGTTGTGCACGCGTGCCTGATTGTTATATGAGGCACGGCTAAGCAGTGACGACTCACGCTCTATGAGGGTGACTCGCTTCATGCCGCGTTGTTTGGCCAGATAAACCGCGATGGCTGCGCCGTAGAATCCTCCACCGATAATGACCGCGTCCTGCATGTTGGTCGTCGGCATCACACAGCTCGGTCGCAGGCGGATGGACTCGCCTGAGGCGACGCAACTTCCTCGATATTCAGTTTTTCCTGACGGGTGATTCGTGCGCTCGTGAATTCCTGGGCAATATGGTAGAGCGGCCCCTCATTTGAAAGACTGGTCATGTGCAGGATGTATTCACCCAACACCAAAAGCACCAGCGAGATCAGGAAAAACATCCCGGACTGCTGTAAGGAAAGACTGACCCAGCCCGGCGCTATATCGGTTTTAAGGAAGCCGCTACCGACGACATAAAAACAGTAAAACAGATTTGCGACAGCCCCAAACAGTGAAAGTGAAGTGACCAGGCGCATCGGCGCACGAGTCGTCGACACTAATAACAACATACCTCGATCAATACTTTCGCGCAGTCGTTTCCTCTGTGTGACGCGAGGGCTCGAGCTGTAGTTCAGGTTGGCTCGTGCAAAACCGCCTGTCGCCGGCAAGTGGCGATAAGTGACCGACGGCTGAGGATGCTGAAGAATAAAGTTGATTACTCGCTTGCTGAGCACTCGATATTGAGGCGCATCGGTGGCGAGATGAATTCCGTTGAACGATTTATAGACTTTGTTGAAGACGGAGTAAGCGAACTCGTAGGCGAGGCTTTGTGGCGGTTTCTGTTTGTTTTTGGCGAAAACCACGTCTGCACCGCTGACCGCCTTATCGAGCATTTCTGGCAGAAAAGCGATGTCATCAACAAGTGGGTCGATTACGGCGACGAAATCGCCCAAGGCATTTTCCAGACCTGCCCATGAAGCAGTGTCGGCATCGACTTCTTTAGTCAAGGCGTAAACTTGCAAGTTGGGTAAACCGTTTTCGGCAGTCAGACTTTTTAATATCGATATGCTGTCATCGTCTGAAGCGTTGTCGACAACAATTAGTTCATAGTCACTGACGAGTGTAGACATCCGCTCGACTGCGTCTGCCAGGATACTTCCAATATGGTTGGATTGGTTGCGAACTACGAAAACAACCGAAAGAAATACCGGAAAAAACACCATTTAGAGTTCCTCGCGACGTCAGCCGTGGGCTGTCGCCTATAATTTCAAAAAAAAGCGCGTAATCTTAATCTGCACGGTAGGTCTCGTCACCCTTTTCGTTCATGGCTTTTGCACATGATTGTGCAGGAAGCGCTCAGGCAGTACTGCACATTAGCCTGTTGCGATGCATTCGGCGGACACCTCGTCGTGTATCCTTGGATATTTTCATGGCGGGGGCCGTTCCGCTCGCCCCTACAGGCGGGCGATAGAGCGTTAGTTCGTGGCCCTGATTTTTTATTGCCTCGCCCACTGCCTAAAGACGTGGGTAGGTATTGCATATGCCGTTTTACAGTTCGGAGTGATGTACTCAATGATTTTCTGGTGGCTCATGCCCGCAATCTGCATTTTTTCATTCGCATTGACCGCGGGCCTTCGCCGATATGCTCTGGCTCGCAGCATGCTCGACGTACCCAATGATCGCAGTTCCCACACGATTCCTACACCGCGTGGCGGCGGCGTATCGATCGTTGTGACGTTTTTATGTGGTCTGCTGACGATGTGGTTGACGGGTGTAATCGATCTTCATTTTTTTCTCGGTGCTGCCGGTGCGGGCGGGTTGGTAGCTCTGATCGGGTTTATGGATGATCACGGTCATATTGCCGCTCGCTGGCGTCTGCTCGGGCACTTTGGTGCGGCGCTGTGGGTGCTGGGCTGGACCGGCGGGCTGGCACCGGTGGAGGTGTTCGGATTGCGCTTCGATCTTGGCTGGGTCGGCCATTTCTTCGCGCTGTTCTATCTGGTATGGATGTTGAATCTGTACAACTTCATGGATGGGATCGATGGACTGGCGAGTGTGGAAGCAATCAGTGTCTGTGGTGCTGTTTGTGTTCTGTATTGGTCAAGCGGGCAGCCAAGTCTTGTCTGGGCACCTTTGCTGCTGAGCATGGCAGTCCTGGGATTTCTTCTGTGGAATTTTCCACCGGCAAAAATTTTCATGGGGGATGCAGGAAGCGGATTTCTGGGGATGATACTGGGCGTTCTGTCATTGCAGGCAATCTCGATAAATCCGGATTTCCTCTGGGGCTGGCTTGTTTTGCTAGGCGTGTTCATCGTTGATGCCACCTTCACGTTGCTTCGACGTTTGTTGCGCGGCGACAAAGTGTACGAGGCTCATAGAAGTCACGCTTATCAATATGCGTCACGTCGATATGGCCGACATTTGCCGGTGACAGCAGCCGTTGCCTTGATCAATGTGCTGTGGTTATTGCCCATAGCGTTTTACGTAGTAGTCGGTGGGCTGGACGGTGGGGTGGGGCTGATAATTGCGTACCTTCCGTTACTGGTCCTCGCGATGAAGTTTCATGCAGGAGAACTCGAAGTCAAAACCGTTGTCCGGTGATTGATAGACAAAATCGGTTGGGTGTCAAAATATTACGTACAATGAGTGCGGATTTAGCAGGGTAATGCGCAGGTCGGTTGAGGTTTATGGATAAATTACGCGCCTTTTTGTTGGGTTTGCCACGCAGGCAAAAACGACTGATTCAAGTTGCCACAGATGTGTTCCTGGTCTGGGCGTCTCTCTGGCTCGCATTTATCGTCCGCCTCGGCATCGACGATATGTACAACCCGTTAAGGGCGCATTTCTGGCTGTTTGTCAGCGCCCCGATCATCGCAATTCCGCTTTTCATTCGTTTCGGCATGTACCGTGCCGTCATGCGCTACTTTGGTAACGATGCGCTGATTGCCATCGTCAAGGCGGTCAGTCTTTCCTCGCTAATCCTGGCGCTGGTGGTGTATTGGTACAGCAACCATGAGGCAGTGGTCCCGCGCTCCATTATTTTCAACTATTGGTGGCTCAGTCTGGTCATCATTGGCGGATTGCGCCTTTGTATGCGTCAGTACTTCATGGGCGACTGGTTCACGGCCGCGCAACATGTGCCATTCGCCAGTCGCGAAGACGGACTGACCAAGGTCGCCATTTACGGTGCGGGGGTAGCCGGCAATCAATTGGTTGCCGCGTTACGCATGGGACGGGTCATGCGGCCGGTTGCCTTTATCGACGATGACGCCAGTATTGCCGATCGCTCCATCTCTGGCCTTCAGGTGTACAAGCCCAAGCACATCCAGCAAATGATCGACGTTACGGGCGCTCAGGAAATCCTCCTGGCGCTGCCATCGTCGACCCGGGCTCGTCGCCGGGAAATTCTCAATTTGCTTGAAGGGTTTCCGCTGCATGTTCGCAGTGTTCCGAACTTTACCGATCTAGCCAGCGGACGGGTCCGGGTGGAAGACATCCAGGAGGTCGATATTGCCGACTTGCTGGGGCGTGACTCGGTTCCGGCTCAACCTGACCTGCTGGCCCGGTGTATCAAGGGCCGGGTAGTGATGGTGACTGGCGCTGGCGGGTCCATCGGCTCGGAGTTGTGCCGGCAGATTTTTGCCCTGGGTCCGACCACGCTGATTCTGTTCGAACATAGCGAGTTCAATCTCTACAGCATTCTTTCGGAGCTTGAGCAGCGCGGTAATAGGGAGTCGGTATCAGTGCGGCTGTTGCCGATTCTCGGATCAATCCGCCATCAGGATAAACTCCTTGATGTGATGAAAACATGGAAAGTCGAGACTGTTTATCATGCGGCAGCTTACAAACACGTGCCGATGGTAGAGCACAACATTGCCGAGGGCGTGCTGAATAATGTAATTGGTACACTCAACACTGCTCAGGCTGCCCTGCAGTCTGGTGTTTCAAATTTTGTGCTGATTTCTACTGATAAAGCCGTTCGTCCAACAAACATCATGGGCAGTACCAAGCGTCTTGCGGAGTTGACGTTGCAAGCTCTGAGTCGCGAACTTGCCCCAGTTCTGTTCGGTGACAAGGCAAATGTTTCCCGAGTCAATAAAACCCGTTTCACCATGGTTCGTTTCGGTAACGTTTTAGGTTCGTCCGGTTCGGTGATTCCGTTGTTTCACAGCCAGATCAAGTCCGGCGGGCCGCTAACGGTCACTCATCCCAAGATAACCCGCTACTTCATGACCATTCCCGAAGCGGCACAGTTGGTCATTCAGGCAGGTTCTATGGGGCAGGGCGGTGATGTGTTCGTCCTCGACATGGGCGAGCCGGTGAAGATCGTAGAACTGGCAGAGAAAATGATTCATCTCTCGGGGTTGAGTATTCGTTCGGAGCGTAATCCGCAAGGTGACATTTCCATCGAGTTCACCGGCTTGCGTCCTGGCGAAAAGCTCTACGAAGAGTTGCTGATAGGCGACAATGTTGCTGCGACTCCGCATCCGATGATCATGACGGCCAATGAGGATCACCTGGCTTGGGACGTCTTGAAGTCACGGCTGGTTGAGTTGCTCGCGGCCGTCGAAACTGATGACTACTCCCGAGTCCGCCAACTCCTCCGAGAAACCGTCAGCGGCTACACCCCCGACGGCGAGATCGTTGACTGGATCTACCAGCAACGCCGTCTCGAACCCTGATTGTTTCACATTCTGTAACGTACGCATCTTTGACATGTGTTCCTCGTGACCTACTTTTGAGGAGCAGCTTCGGAAAAGCTGCTTTCTCAAATGATGATGGAGCGTCACTTTATGCGTACCGGTTACTTCTACTCGCTGATTTTTGCCCTGCTCACCAGCGCCTCTATTTTGGCGGTTGCCGCGCCGGCTGAAAGGCCGGAAATGCCTAAGACGCCGATCGTGATGGACGCGGCGGTATCTTCCCAGAGCGCAAAAATCGATCTCAATGAAGCCGACTCGGCGACGCTGCAAAAAGAACTTGCGGGAGTCGGCGAGGCCAAGGCCAAGGCGATTGTTGCATATCGCGAAACAAATGGGCCGTTCGCGTCAGTGGATGAGTTGTTGGAAGTGAAGGGGATCGGCAAGGCGATTCTGGATCGCAATCGCGACAAGCTGGAAGTGAACTAAGCTGATTGTTCAACGCCAAGGGGCCGGTCATTGACCGGCCTTTTTGTTTTTCTGTTCGCGGGTTTGGCAGGGAAGGCGAAGGGGGCGCTTGTCGGATAGCAAAAAATTACGGCTATCATATTAGTGTTGGATTATGCCTATAATAATTTCCGTGCGATCTGCATCATCAAGATCCGGATGGCGATCCCTCAAGCATCTCAGGAGTACTGTCATGAATTCTGTAGCAACCCAAGGTACGGCTCTGGTCACTGGCGCTTCGTCCGGTATCGGTGCGATTTACGCTGAGCGGTTGGCAGCGCGCGGGTTCGATTTGTTGTTGGTCGCCCGTGATCTGGAGCGGCTGGAGAGTGCCGCGAGCCAATTGCGCGAGGCGCATGGCGTTCAGGTGGAGGTGATGAAGGCGGATCTGACGCAAAAGGATGATGTGCTCAAACTTGAGCAGCGCCTGCGCAGTGATTCAAGCATCACCCTTTTGGTCAACAATGCTGGTGTTGCTGCCGACGGTCTTTTGGCCAATGCCGATCTGGATAAGCTGGAGCGTTTGATCCAGCTCAATATCACCACGGTCACCCGACTGGCCTCCGCCGCTGCCGCAAGTTTTGCCAAGGCAGGTCGCGGCACGATCATCAACATCGCCTCGGTGGTGGCGTTGTTCCCGGAACGTTTCAACGCCACTTACAGCGCCAGCAAGGCTTACGTGTTGAGCCTGACCCAATCGCTGAATGCCGAACTCGACGGTACCGGGGTCAAGGTGCAAGCGGTACTGCCCGGCGTTACCCGCACGGAAATCTGGGAACGCTCGGGTATTGACGCCAGCGGCATCCCGGCAGAAATGGTGATGGAGGCCGGCGAAATGGTCGATGCCGCGCTGGCAGGTCTGGATCAGGGCGAGCTCATCACCATCCCTTCGTTGCCGGATGCGGGCGAATGGCAGGCGTTTGTGGCCGCGCGTCATGTGATGGCACCGAACCTGTCGCGCAGTTCGGCAGCGAGTCGTTACAAGTAAGCTTTTCTGAATCGGTCAGAGGTACACGCGGTATGAATCAGCGTCGAGTAGTCGTCACGGGCATGGGCCTGGTTTCACCTTTGGGCAGCGGAGTCGAAGTTGTCTGGCAGCGCCTGCTGGCCGGGCGTTCGGGATTGCGCAGCTTGCCAGAAGCGGTTGTCGCTGATTTGCCGGCAAAAATCGGTGGGGCTGTGCCGTCTCTGGAGGATGACGCCGAGGCCGGGTTCGATCCGGATCGCGCCACGCCCCCCAAGGAACAGAAGAAGATGGACCGCTTCATCATGTTCGCCATGGAGGCTGCACGGCAGGCATTGGAGCAGGCCGGTTGGCATCCGGCGGAGGAAAAGGATCAGGAGCGCACCGCGACCATTATCGGTTCCGGTGTCGGCGGATTCGGTGCCATTGCCGACGCGGTACGCACAACCGACAGTCGTGGCCCGCGCCGGCTGTCGCCGTTCACCATTCCTTCCTTTCTGGTCAATCTGGCTGCGGGTCATGTATCGATCCAGCATGGTTTGAAAGGTCCATTGGGCGCTCCGGTGACAGCGTGCGCCGCCGGAGTTCAAGCGATTGGTGACGCCGCTCGATTGATCCGAGCCGGTGAGGCCGATATTGCCGTTTGCGGTGGGGCAGAGGCGGCGATTGATCGGGTCAGCCTTGCGGGTTTCGCAGCGGCGCGGGCGTTGTCCAGTGGCTATAACGACACACCTGAACGCGCCTCACGTCCATTTGATAGCGGTCGTGATGGTTTTGTCATGGGTGAGGGGGCCGGACTGCTGGTGATCGAGTCTCTGGAACACGCCTTGGCTCGCGGTGCGAAACCCTTGGCCGAACTGGTCGGTTACGGCACGACTGCCGATGCTTATCATCTGACGGCCGGGCCTGAAGATGGCAGTGGTGCGCGGAGGGCGATGGCGTTGGCAATGGCTCAGGCTGGCGTCACGCCCGATCAGATCCAGCATCTGAACGCTCACGCTACCTCCACGCCGGTCGGCGATCTAGGCGAGTTGGCAGCAATCAAAGCGCTGTTCGGTGTGCAGAATAAAATCGCCGTGACCTCGACCAAATCCGCCACGGGCCATTTGCTGGGCGCTGCGGGCGGGCTTGAAGCGATCTTCACGCTGTTGGCCATTCGTGATCAAGTGGTACCGCCAACCCTCAACTTCGACAATCCCGATCCTGCCAGCGAAGGGGTCGACATCGTCCATGGTCAGGCGCGCTCGATGCCGATCGAGTATGCATTGTCCAACGGGTTTGGCTTTGGTGGGGTGAATGCGAGCGTGCTGTTCAAACGCTGGCAGGGCTAATGTCGTCGGGAAACCAATGAAAAAGGTGGCTGGACCTCTGCGTCCATCAAACCGGCAGACAGGTTCAGTGCAGAGCTGAAAAACCAACCCCGCCGATTCAGGCGGGGTTTTTCGTTCATCGGTCCTGCGCGTCCTTGATGTCCGCTTCGGCATTGCGCTGCGCAACACGTTTACGCTCTTCATCGGTCAGTTCGACCTTGTTGGCGGTGTCGCGCAACATCATCAATCCGCCAACGATCGAGCCGATTGCAACCACCAGAATCAACCAGGCATACCAAGGCATAACGGCTCTCCTTAAGGGCAGATCGACGGGCGAGGATTTCGCCGTGCGATGCTGCATACCACATTGGAGCGAAGCGACTTCGCAGTGGTTCCATTCTAGGCCTGTTATGCCCGGTGTACCCGAAGTCCCTTAATGCCCGGTCAACATCGCATCGGCCGGTGCGTTGGCCCGCAACTGTCCGGTGAGCAGGAAGTAGCCGAAACTCACCGCCATAAAGCCGAGGAAAATCAGTCCGATCAGCGCGTTGAACCACGCCATGGCCACCAGGCACACCACCGCGAGCACCAGTGCGATCATTGGCACCAGCGGATAGCATGGCGCGCGAAAGGTGCGCTCCAGATTCGGCTCGGATTTACGCAACTTGAACAGGCTAAGCATGCTCATGATGTACATCACGATGGCGCCGAACACGGCCATGGTGATCATCGCCGCCGTGAGGGTCATGCCGCCGAGGTTGATCAGGCCATCGCTGTAGATCGCGGCGATGCCAATGATGCCGCCGACAATGATGGCGCGGTGCGGGGTCTGGAAACGCGACAGTTTGGCTAGTGAAGCAGGCAGATAACCGGCGCGGGCGAGGGCGAAGAACTGGCGCGAATAGCCAAGAATGATCCCGTGGAAACTCGCCACCAACCCGAACAGGCCAATCCACACCAGCATGTGCAGCCAGCCTGAATTGTCGCCGACCACGGCTTTCATCGCTTGCGGCAGCGGATCGTTGATATTCGCCAAAGTGCGCCAGTCACCCACGCCACCCGCGAAGAACATCACGCCCATGGCCAATAACACCAGGGTCAGAATGCCGCTGATGTAGGCCTTGGGAATCGTGCGTTTCGGGTCCTTGGCTTCTTCGGCCGCCATGGCGGCGCCTTCGATGGCGAGGAAGAACCAGATCGCGAACGGGATGGCAGCGAACATGCCGGCAATGGCGGGCGCACCAAACACATCCGAACCGGCCCAGCCATTGAGCGCGAAATTACTGAAGCTGAACGCCGGCGCGACCACGCCCATGAACACCAGCAATTCGGCCACTGCCAGTACACAAACAATCAGCTCGAACGTTGCCGCCAGTTTCACGCCGAGAATGTTCAGGCCCATAAACACAATGTACGCGCCAACCGCCGCGTGTTTCGGATCGAGCGCCGGAAACTGCACATTCAGATAAGCGCCAATCGCCAAGGCGATCGCCGGCGGCGCGAAGACGAATTCGATCAGCGTGGCCAGCCCGGCGATCAGCCCTCCTTTCTCACCGAATGCCCGGCGACTGTAGGCAAACGGTCCGCCCGCGTGAGGGATTGCGGTAGTGAGTTCGGTGAAGCTGAAGATAAAGCAGGTGTACATGGTGGCGACCATGAACGAGGTCACCAGAAAGCCCAGCGTACCGGCCACGCCCCAGCCGTAACTCCAGCCGAAATACTCGCCGGAAATCACCAGCCCGACGGCGATGCCCCACAGGTGCAAGGTGCCCAGCGTGGGTTTGAGTTGTGTGTTCATACGCATGCTCCCTGAACGGTTTGTAAAGCTCGGGGGAGGGTGTGTGCAGTGGGCGTGCCAGTCTTTGAGAACAGGTCGTAATGGGCTGAAAGCTGTCGTATCGGGGATGTTCGCTGCTCGATGGGCGCATTTTTGTGCGCCAGTTGGGTGCGATGGTGGCTGTGCTGCCGTCTTCGTGAGCAAGCCCGCTCCCACAGGGGGACGCGAAGGCGCCGGCCCTGCTGGTGCAAAAACCTCCTGTAACGCCCGCATAAACCCACTCTTTACGCTTTCTTTATGCCCAGCCAACCCCCTCGCTCTCGTTCCTTTACAGCCTCCTTTCCGACAATGCCTGCACACACGGCAATACGCCGTAACACGGAGATCTTCCATGAGCGTTCTGGACGGGGTGTCACTGTTTTTGGCAGTGGGGCTGTTCACTTATCTGTTGGTTGCGCTGTTGCGCGCGGATCGGAACTAGGAGCGGCTATGCACAGTTATGACTATTGGCTGATCCTCGCGTTTTTCGCGGTGGTCTTGCTGCCGGCGCCGTTTCTCGGGCGCTTCTACTACAAAGTGATGGAAGGCCAGCGCACCTGGTTGACGCCGATTCTTGGCCCGGTCGAGCGCGGCTGTTTTCGCGTGGCCGGGGTCGATCCGCAGGCTGAACAGAGCTGGCAGAAGTACGCGCTGGCGCTGCTGGCGTTCAACCTGGCCGGTTTCCTTGTGCTGTTCTCGCTCCTGTTGTTCCAGGATCATCTGCCGCTGAACCCGCAGAACCTGCCGGGCATGGAATGGACGCAAGCGTTCAACACCGCGGTCAGTTTCATGACCAATACCAACTGGCAGTCCTACAGCGGCGAAGCGTCTCTGAGCTACCTGAGTCAGATGGTTGGCCTGACCGTGCAGAACTTCGTCAGCGCCGCGACCGGCCTGGCCGTGCTGGTGGCGCTGTGCCGTGGTATCGGTCGCAAGTCGGCGAAAACCCTCGGCAACTTCTGGGTCGACATGACCCGCGCCACCCTCTACGGCCTGCTGCCGCTGTGCCTGCTGCTGGCACTGTTTCTGGTCTGGCAGGGCGTGCCGCAGACCTTCGCGCATTATGTGAATGCGGTGACGATGCAGGGCGTTGATCAAGTGATCCCGCTCGGCCCGGCCGCCAGCCAGATTGCGATCAAGCAACTGGGCACCAACGGTGGCGGTTTCTTCGGCGTCAACTCGGCGCACCCGTTCGAGAACCCGAGCGCCTGGAGCAATTTGTTCGAGGTGTCTTCGATCATTTTGATTCCGGCAGCGCTGGTCTTTACCTTCGGCCACTACGTCAAAGACCTGCGTCAGAGCCGCGCGATCATCGCCTGCATGCTCGCTCTGTTTCTGATCGGCGGCGCGACTTCGCTGTGGGCCGAGTACCAACCCAATTCGGCGCTGAACAACGTCGCCGTCGAACAGACCGCACCACTGGAAGGCAAGGAAGCGCGCTTTGGCACCACCGCCACGGTGCTGTGGTCGGTAACCACCACCGCCGCGTCGAACGGTTCGGTCAACGGTATGCATGACAGTCTCAACCCGCTCAGCGGCATGGTTGCGCTGGTCAACATGATGGTCGGCGAAGTGATCTTCGGCGGTGTCGGTGCGGGTCTCTACGGCATGTTGCTCAACGTGCTGATCGCGGTGTTCCTCGCCGGCCTGATGATCGGGCGTACGCCGGAATACCTGGGCAAGAAACTCCAGGCGCGCGAAGTGCAGTTGTTGGTGGTCACGTTGCTGGTGATGCCGATTGGCGTGCTCGTGCTCGGTGCGATTGCCGCGAGCCTGCCAGGTCCGGTGGCCGCAGTGACGAACCCGGGGCCACACGGTTTCAGCCAGTTGCTCTACGCCTACACCTCGGCCAGCGCGAACAACGGTTCGGCGTTCGCAGGCTTCGGTGCCAACACCCCGTATCACAACCTGATGCTGGGCTTTGGCATGTTGCTCGGCCGCTTCGGTTACATCCTCCCGGTGCTGGCACTGGCTGGCAGCCTGGCGATGAAGAAGACCGCACCGATTAGCCAGAACAGCTTCCCGACTCATGGCCCGCTGTTCGTGACCCTGTTGACCGTGACCATTTTGCTGGTGGGCGGCCTGACCTTCTTGCCGACCCTCGCATTGGGCCCAATCGCCGAACATTTGAGCATGGCTGCCTTTGGTATAGGGAGCTGAGGAGTCAATGATGAATATGCCCGCAATCAAACCCGTTGCCGTCAAAGCACCGGAACAAGCGAAAACCGCGATCTCGGCCCTGTGGCGCCCGGCGCTGGTGCAAGCTTTCGTCAAGCTCGACCCTCGGCAGTTGGCGCGTTCGCCGGTGATGCTGGTGGTCGAACTGACCGCGATTTTCACCACCGTGCTGTGCTTCATTCCAGACAGTCAGGTGCCGACCTTCGTTGCCGCGCAGATCGCCCTGTGGCTGTGGTTCACCGTGCTGTTCGCCAACTTCGCCGAAGCCTTGGCTGAAGGTCGCGGCAAGGCCCGCGCCGACAGCCTCAAGGCGGGCAGCGAAGGCCTCAGTGCCCGGCGCAAACAGGCCGATGGCAGCTTTCAGGTCGTCCCGGCCACCAGCCTGCGCAAAGGCGATGTGGTGCGCGTCGAAGCCGGGGAGATGATCCCCGGCGACGGCGAAGTCATCGAAGGGATCGCCGCGGTCAACGAAGCGGCAATTACCGGTGAATCGGCCCCGGTGATTCGCGAGTCCGGCGGCGACCGCTCAGCCGTCACCGGCAACACTCGCCTGGTGTCCGACTGGCTGCTGGTAGAGATCACCGCCAACCCCGGTGAATCGACCCTCGACCGTATGATCGCCTTGGTCGAAGGCGCCAAGCGCCAGAAGACGCCGAACGAAGTGGCGTTGGACATCCTGCTGATCGGCCTCACCCTGATCTTCCTGTTGGTGGTGGTGACCCTGCAGCCGTTCGCTCACTTCGCCCACGGCAGCCTGCCACTGGTGTTCCTGGTGGCGCTGCTGGTCACCTTGATTCCGACCACCATCGGCGGTTTGCTCTCGGCCATCGGTATCGCCGGGATGGATCGTCTGGTGCGGTTGAACGTGATCGCCAAGTCCGGCCGTGCAGTCGAAGCGGCAGGTGATGTGCATGTGTTGCTGCTCGACAAGACCGGCACCATCACCTTCGGTAACCGTCGTTGCAGCGCGGTGTATGCAGCGCCAGGCGTCAGTGCTCGCGATCTGGCTGAGGGCGCTTTGTTTGCCTCGCTGGCGGACGAAACCGCCGAAGGCAAGTCCATCGTTGAGTACCTGCGTGGTCTGCATCCGCAGCCTGAGCCGGCCCCGGAAACCCTGACCGCCGTGCCGTTCAGCGCCGAAACCCGCTTGTCCGGTGTCGATTATCAGGGCCGCGTGTATCGCAAAGGTGCGGTCGATTCGCTGCTGAGTTTCCTCGGGCAACCACGCGCCGATCTGGCCCCGGCCCTGTCGCGGGAAATCGACAGGATCGCCCAGAGCGGCGGCACGCCGTTGCTGGTCTGTGTCGACGGCAGGCTGCTTGGCGCGATCCATCTCAAGGACGTGGTCAAGCCGGGCATTCGCGAGCGCTTTTCCGAACTGCGCAAGTTGGGCATTCGCACGGTGATGGTCACCGGTGACAACCCGTTGACCGCTGCGGCCATCGCCGCTGAAGCGGGCGTTGATGACGTGCTCGCCGAAGCCACCCCGGAGAAGAAACTCGCACGTATCCGCCTTGAGCAGAACGACGGTCGTCTGGTCGCGATGTGCGGCGACGGCGCCAACGACGCCCCGGCGCTGGCCCAGGCTGACGTCGGCATGGCGATGAACGACGGCACGCAAGCCGCACGCGAAGCAGCCAACATGGTCGATCTCGACAGCGACCCGACCAAGCTCTTGGACGTGGTGCAGATCGGCAAGGAATTGCTGGTGACACGCGGTGCGCTGACGACCTTTTCCATCGCCAATGACGTGGCCAAGTACTTCGCGATCCTGCCGGCGCTGTTCGCCTCGATCTACCCGCAACTGGGCGTGCTGAACATCATGCACCTGACCAGCCCGCAGAGCGCGATTCTGTCGGCCATTGTGTATAACGCCTTGATCATTGTGGTGCTGATTCCGCTGGCCTTGCGTGGCGTACGCGTGCAGGCGGCGAGTGCGGCGGCGTTGCTGCGGCGCAATCTGTTGATCTATGGATTGGGCGGGATTGTGGTGCCGTTCGTGGCGATCAAAGCCATCGACATGCTGTTGACGGCGCTGCATCTGGTTTGACCCCTTGGCCAGCAGGCAGGCTCCCGCCTGTGCGATGCATTCCCTGTGGGAGCCCGTCCGCTGGCGATGAGGTCAACGTGTTCCACCTGACTTAACGCGGTATCTGCTGTTTGAATTCGAGGAATTTGAAATGTCCACAATGATACGTCCGGCCCTGAGCCTGCTGGTGCTGATGACCCTGGTCACTGGCGTTGCCTATCCACTGGTGGTGACCGGTGTCGCGCACGTTGCGTTCCCCGATCAGGCCAACGGCAGTCTGGTACACGACGCTGAAGGCAAAGTCCGTGGCTCGTCACTGATCGCCCAGGATTTCGTCGGTGATGCCTGGTTCCATCCGCGTCCTTCGGCGGGCGCGTTTGCGACCGTGTCCAGCAGCGCCAGCAACCTCGCGCCGAGCAATCCGGCGCTGGCCACGCGGGTGATCGACGACGCCAACAAACTGCAAGTTCCAGGGCAAGGCCCGGTGCCGCTGGCGCTGCTGACCACCTCCGGCAGCGGCCTCGATCCGCACTTGCCACCGGCGGCAATTGCCTATCAACTGGCGCGTGTCGCGGCAGCCCGCAACCTGCCGGTAGCGACCGTGCAGCAACTGCTCGATGCGCACATCGAACAGCCGCTGGTGGGGCCGCCGGTGGTGAACGTGCTGGAACTGAACATGGCGCTGGAAAAACTCTGAACCGGCGGCGCGGCCCTTCGCGAGCAGGCCACAACTGGCAACACATAAACATCTGACTGAAGAGATCAAGCATGAGCGACTCCGGCCGCGCCGACGCGCTGTTAGCAGACCTGCCCCGCGACGGCCGTGGCCGGCTCAAGGTTTTCCTCGGCGCCGCCCCCGGCGTTGGCAAGACCTACGCCATGCTCCAGGCCGCCCACACCCAACTGCGCCAAGGCGTGAAAGTCATTGCCGGTGTCGTCGAGACCCACGGTCGCGCTGAAACCGAAGCGCTGCTCGGCGGCCTGCCGCAGCAACCGTTGGTGCGCTCGGAATACCGTGGCGTGATGCTCGAAGAAATGGACCTCGATGGCCTGCTTGCGGCCAAACCGAAACTGGTGCTGGTCGATGAACTGGCCCACAGCAACGCCCCCGGCAGCCGTCATACCAAACGCTGGCAAGACATCCAGGAACTGCTCGCCGCCGGCATCGACGTGTTCACCACGGTCAACGTCCAGCATCTGGAAAGCCTTAACGATCAGGTGCGCGGCATCACCGGCGTGCAGGTGCGTGAAACCTTGCCGGACTGGGTGCTGCAAGAGGCCTACGAACTGCTGCTGATCGACTTGCCGCCGCGTGAGTTGCTCGAGCGTCTGCGCGAAGGCAAGGTCTACGTGCCGGAGCAGGCGCGGGCCGCCATCGATGCCTTTTTCACCCAGACCAACCTCACCGCGTTGCGCGAATTGGCCATGCAAACCGCGGCGGCGCAAGTCGATAACGATCTTGCCCAAGGCTATCGCCAACTCGGCCAGGCCGCCCCGGCGGTTCGCGGTCGTTTGCTGGTGGGCGTCGATGGCGATACGCAGGCCGAACGCTTGGTGCGTCACGCCAGTCGGGTCGCGCAACGTCGGCACTTGCCGTGGAGTCTGGTGCACATCGACAACGGCGGTGTGCGCGACGAGCAATCGCGCTTGCGCCTGCAAAGTGCTCAGCAATTGGCCGAACGTCTGGGCGGTGAAGTGGTGTTGCTGCGTGCCGGTGAGGTGGCGAAAACCCTGATCCAGCATGCCGCCGAACGGCGTGCGAGTCTGTTGCTGGTTGGCCAGTCCCGCCCGCGTCTGCGTCGTCGTTTATTCGGGGGAGGGCTGGCCGCACGGTTGTTGCGTCAGGCCCCTGGCCTGGAAATCAACGTCCTCGACAGCGATCAGCAACAGCATCAACCACGCTTGCGATCAGCGCCGACATGGGTCTGGTTCGACTATGCGCTGGCGCTGTTGGCGACGGTGTTGGCCAGTGCCTTGGCGTGGGCGGTGTCGAGTGTGTTGGCGCTGCCGAACATCTCGCTGGTGTTCCTCGCGGCGGTGTTGTTGGTGGCGGTGCGCAGCAGCCTTGGCCCGGCGCTGGCCTGTGCGGCGCTGTCGTTTCTGACCTATGACTTTCTATTCATACCGCCGAATTTCTCTTTCAGTATTCAGCGTGAAGAAGACGTGCTGACGTTGCTGTTCTTCCTGCTGATGGCGGCGCTCACCGGCAACCTCGCGGCGCGTCAGCGTCGACAGTTGCAGGCGTTGCGCGACACGCAGGAAGAGACCAGCGAGCTGCTCGACCTGTCGCGCAAACTGACCGCCGCCACCGATCGCCAAGCGGTGGTTAACGCCGCCGCGCAGCACCTCAATGGCTGGAGCGATTTGCAACTGTGCCTGCTCAATCGCGACGGGCAGGGCGTCTGGACAGTCGAAACCGGCGCCCCGCTCGAATTGACCGAGTCCGAACGCGCTGCCGCCGATTGGGCCTGGCAGCACGATCAACCGGCCGGCATGGGCACCGGCACCCTGCCGCTCGGGCGTTGGTGGTGGTGGCCGCTTTCCGTCGAGGACGGCCCCTTGGCGTTGCTCGGTGTCTGTGCCAAAGAAGGCCAAACGTTGAGCGGGCAGCGGCGGCGCTTGCTGACGGCGTTGAGTCAACCGCTGGCGCAAGCGTTGGCCCGGGCGCAATTGGCCGATGATCTTGAAGCGGCGCGCTTGCACGGCGAAACCGAACAATTGCGCAGCGCCTTGCTGGCCTCGGTGTCCCACGACCTGCGCACGCCGCTGACGTCCATGCGCGGCAGCATCGACAGCCTGCTGGCGCTGGGCGAAGCGATCCCGCTGGAGGATCGCCGCGAGTTGCTCGAAGGCACCCGCGATGAAGCCGAACGTCTCGACCGCTACATCCAGAACCTGCTGGACATGACGCGTCTGGGCCACGGTGCGTTGAAACTGGCGCGGGACTGGGTGTCGCCGGCCGACATCGTCGGCAGTTCGCTCAATCGTCTGCGCGCCGTGCTGGCGCCGTTGCAGGTCAGCACCGATGTGCCGTCCGAGTTGCCGCTGCTGTTTGTGCATGCCGCGCTGATCGAGCAGGCACTGGTCAATGTGCTGGAAAACGCCGCACGGTTCTCGCCAAGCCACGGTCGCTTGCAACTGAGTGCGGGAGCGAATGACGACGAGATTTTCTTCTCGGTCAGCGATGAAGGGCCGGGTATTCCCGAAGACGAGCGGGCGAAGATTTTCGACATGTTCTACACCGCCGCCCGCGGTGATCGGGGCGGGCAGGGCACCGGTCTGGGGTTGGCGATTTGTCAGGGCATGGTCGGCGCTCATGGCGGGCGCATCAGCGTTGCCGACGGTATCGACGGACGCGGCACCTGCATCACCTTGCACCTGCCGTTGCAGACGCAACCGGGGATGGACAGTGAAGCCTGAATCCGACTGCGCTACTCTCTTGCCAATCCTTTGTGTTGATGTGAATTCATGAGCCAGACCGCGACCATTTTGGTCATCGACGACGAACCGCAGATCCGCAAATTCCTGCGCATCAGCCTGGCTTCCCAAGGCTACAAAGTGCTGGAGGCCGGCACCGGCGCCGAGGGGTTGGCGCAGGCGGCGCTGAACAAACCCGATCTGCTGGTGCTCGACCTCGGCCTGCCGGACATGGACGGCCAGCAAGTGCTGTGCGAGTTTCGTGAGTGGGCGACGACGCCGGTGCTGGTGCTGTCGGTGCGCGCCAGTGAAGGGCAGAAAGTCCAGGCGCTGGATGGTGGCGCCAATGACTACGTGACCAAGCCGTTCGGCATTCAGGAGTTTCTCGCCCGGGTGCGTGCATTGTTGCGTCAGGCGCCAGCGGGAGAGGTGCAGCAGGCCGCGCTGAGTTTCGGCCCGCTGACGGTGGATCTGGCCTACCGGCGCGTATTGCTCGACGGCGTCGAAGTGGCGCTGACCCGCAAGGAATACGCGGTGCTGGCGCAACTGGCGCGGCATCCGGGGCGGGTGATCACCCAGCAGCAATTGCTCAAGGACATCTGGGGGCCGACGCATACCGAGGACAGTCATTATCTGCGGATTGTCGTTGGGCATTTACGCCAGAAACTGGCAGATGATCCGACGCGGCCGCGGTTTATTGTGACGGAGGCGGGGGTGGGTTATCGGTTGCTGGAGCCGGAGGGCTCAATTGCTAGTGAAGGTTGCTGAGTAAAAGCTGAGCGTATTCTCCCCTATGCCATTCATCGGGACTGTCATTTCTATCAGGTGCCAATTGTCCATTGCCGGTTGTAGGTTCTTCTTGTCGAACTCGCCACACTCAAACAGTGTGCGAATCGGTGATGAACTCAACCAGCGTAAAGCGGAGCACCTATGGACGGCCTAAAAAATTTTGAAATGGATGTATCTGATGCTTTCATAACAGGATCAGCTCACTCTTTGCAGGCTCATTCTGGTTTGATGCCTCAAGCATCTCCGGATACGATTTTTCAGCGCAAGCCTACCGGCGGCAAAGAACCGTACACCTACAAGGTTAGCGATCCACGCATTGCACATGTTGATGATCAGGGGCTTGTCACCGCACTCAGTTCGGGTCAGGTCAGAGTGACGGCTTCAGATGCGACAGGGCAGGAGAAAAGCTACGTATTGAGCATTCCTAACGGTTATCGCTATTTCTCTTTTGGCGCGGGGCGATTGAGCAACTTACAAAGCGATGCGAACCGCGAAAGAGTCAGGTTGGCAGATATTTATGAGTTGAGGGTTCTTTATCAGCGCTTTGGCTATGCGTGGCCGTTGAACGATGGACAGTTCTGGTCGACGACGGGATCTGCTGATACGCCAGAGCCTGCGCCTCCATATCCCATTGAAACGGGGAACAATGTGTACACGAAAAACATGAAAACCGGTGTCGAGCAGACAAATGACACGGGTCATGTTTTTGATTCCCTGGGCAGAAACCTGTAACGGTTTGCTTTCGGTGAGTGAACGCTGTTCAGGGAGCTGGTAACCAGGCCCCTGAACCATGCATTGCAGCTGCGTCGGTGCGCTCATCCCTGCTCGCTGTCATATCGATCCAGCGTATCCCGAGCAATTTCTCTGCCCAGTGCGATCAACTCCGGCGCTTTGTAGAACTCGAAAAACCGGCAAACCCGCTTCGGTACGTTGATCAGGATATCCGGTGGGTACCCGGCGATCTTGTACTGCGCCAGCGAGGTCTGCATCACCTCGAAGCTCTGGTTGATCAAGTCCAGCAATGATGCCGGTCCGACGTTATCGATGATGAACGAGCCAGTTGCGGATTTCGGTGCGCCTTCGCGTTCGGGCGCGGCAGCGGGTTGTTGGGCTTCGGGTTCGGCACCTTCGAGCCACGGATTGATGTCCGCCGCTTCGGCCCTCAGGGCTTCCTGTTCCAGGCGCAGTAATTGTTCGGCCTGGGTGCGACGGAACGGCATCTTCGAACCCAGCGAACTGATCAAACTGTCGAAGCGCGAGCGAAACGCCGGCGGACGCTGGATCACCGGCAGTTTGTAATGCCCCTGGTTGGTCGAGTTGAGATTGACCGCGATGATCAGATCACAGTGGCTGGACACCACCGGCACGATCGGCAGCGGATTGAGAATCCCGCCATCCACCAGCATGCGGTTGCCCTGCATCACTGGAGTGAACAGGCTGGGAATCGCCGCTGAGGCGCGCATGGCCTGGTGCAGGCAGCCTTCCTGGAACCAGATTTCCTGTTGATTGGTGAGGTCGGCGGCGACGGCGGTGTAGGGGATGCGCAGGTCTTCGATGTTGATTTCGCCGACGATCTTGCGGATCTGGCCGAAGACTTTCTCGCCACGAATCGCTCCCAGGCGAAAACTCACATCCACGAGCCGCAGCACGTCGAGGTAATCCAGCCTTTCGATCCAGTTGCGATATTCGTCGAGTTTGCCGGCGGCGTAGATACCGCCGACCACGGCCCCCATCGAACATCCAGCAATGCAGGCGATTTCGTAGCCGCGCTTTTCGATTTCTTCAATGACGCCGATATGGGCATAGCCCCGGGCACCACCGGAGCCCAGCACGAGTGCGACACGCTTTTTCATCAAACTTCCTCCCGACAAGGGGCCACAATGCACTTATCGAGCGGGCGGCTCAATCGCCAGGGTCGTTCAGGGCGCCGGGAGCGTCGTTTTTTGCGGCGGCGTGTTCCTCTGGCGCTATTCTCTTTACCCGCGCGGTTTCATATGCAGGTCAGGCACTTTTTCGCGGCCTGACCGTCTTAACTGCACGACTGTTGACCTAACCTTGAGGTGTGAGTGATGAAAGCCTGGATCTGTGTGCCGTTGATTGCATTGGCATTGGCATTGGCATTGGCCGGTTGCGCCGGTAAAACCGCTTACCGCGACAGTTGCGGCAGCCAACTCGACACCGCTTGGCATGAGCTGGACCTGGCCAAGGCTGAAGGCTTTGCCGGTACCGTCAGTTATTCCAAAGCCTTGTCGCTCCTGACAGCCGCCAAGACCCAGCAACAATTCGAGGGTTTCGAGGGTTGCAGCAAGAAAGCCGAGAAGGCGCGTTTCTATATTCGCGAATCCCGTGCCGGACGCTAAGCTGCTGACATAGCGCAGGGAGGCGGTTTTGCCATGTCGGCAGACGCTTCCCCCGAGCCATTTGAATCAGGAGCAAGTGATGTCAGCGTTGGTTGACCGGTTGGTGGCCCATGTTCTGAGCCTGGAAGTGCGACTGCTGGCCTGTCAGGCGCGGTTGACTGCCCGGACCGACCCCGAGGCGTTGCACGATTTGCGCACGACGGTGCGCCGCTTGCGCAGTCTGTTGCGGCCCTTGCGTGGCTTGCCGGGTGTGGAGCAACTTGAGGGCGCCGCTTCGGCCGTCGGTCAATTGACCACGCCGTGGCGTGACCGTGAGGTGCTGGCGGCGTACTTGCTCCAGCACGATCAACCCGAAGCCGCGCAACGGCGCATGGCAAAGATGGCCGAGGCCTATCCGACGCTGGCGGCGAGCAGCGAGGTGGCTTCGCTGTTGATGATTCTCGACGCGTTCCCGCGTTTTCTGCGTGCGTCCCAGCGTCAGGGGTTGCTCAAGGGGCTGGAAAAACGCATCGAAAAACGCCTCGGCAAGCAATGGAAAAAACTCGATGAGGCGCTGCACGATCCGGCCCACGACCGTCATCGCCTGCGCTTGCTGATCAAGCGTGTGCGTTATGGCATCGAGGCCTACCCTGAACTGGACCGTTTGCCGCAAGCGGCGCTGGCGCGCTTGAAGTCGGCGCAAGGCGCCTTGGGCGATTGGCACGATTGCTGGCAGTGGCTGGCAAAAGCCGAACAGGAAGCGGATCTGCAGCCCTGCGTCGCGACGTGGCGGGCGACCATGATCAAAGCCGAGAGCAAGGCCGATCGCGTACTCGAAAAACTCAGTTCAACCTGCTTCAAATAATCCTCAAACCTGCCTGCATCCACTGTCACTGTGTGGGCGCGCTTCATCCTGTCCGAGATGTCAGTCTATTTGACCGGAATAGACGCTGCGGCGCTCTGCCTGGCTGGTTAAGATCCCTGCATTCACTTTTCGTTTTCTGAGGTTGCCATGCGCTTTTGCGATTTGCTCGAAGCGGTCCGCCGCGAACCGGAACTGACCATCCCTGCCGAATGGGCACAGGGCCGCGCCAGTTTCGGTGGCCTGGTGGCTGCGCTGCAATACGAAGCCATGCGCGCGAAGGTGCCTGCCGATCGCCCGGTGCGTTCGCTGGCGATCACGTTTGTCGGTCCGGTCGAGCCCGAAGTCCCGGTGACTTTTCAAGTCGATGTGCTGCGTGAAGGCAAAGCCGTCAGCCAGGTGTTGGGCCGGGCCATGCAGAACGGTCAGGTGGTGACGCTGGTGCAAGGCAGCTTCGGCGCCTCGCGAGCGTCGGAAGTGGCCGTGCCAGCCCTTCCTGCCCCCGAGATGAAGCCTTTGGACGACTGCCAGGAACTGCCTTACATCAAAGGTGTGACCCCTGAGTTCATGCGCCACCTGGCGATGCGCTGGAGTGTCGGTGGCCTGCCATTCACGGGCAATACATCGCGAGACATGGGCGGTTGGGTAAGTTTGCGTGGCGATGTGAAGGACGAACCTGTCACTGAATCGCACATTCTGGCGCTGGTGGACGCGTGGCCGCCGTCATTGTTACCGCACCTGAAGAAAGTGGCGGCGGGCAGTACGCTGACCTGGACCGTCGAATTCGTGCAGCCGTTGCGCGATGTAAGCACGCTGGACTGGTGCAAATATCGGGTGGAAACCGAGTACGCCGCCGACGGTTACGGGCATGCCGCCGCCAAGCTCTGGAGTGCTGAAGGGGAACTGATCGCGATGAGCCGCCAGACCGTCACGATTTTTGCCTGAAGCCCGCAACGCGGGCTTACGCCTCCAGGTTGTGGTGACGGCGCTGCAAACCCAGTGCCGCAACGACGCCAATCACGCCAATGGCCACGCTGGCCAGGCTCAAGCTGAACACCCCGGACACGATCAAAAGAAACGCAACGATAAACAAAGGTACGGCAATCAGTTGCAGCGCCTGGTGGGTCGATTGCTGCTGATTGGTCGGGTACACGCGCCATTGCCACGCGGGAAGGTTGGGATGACGTTTGCCCATGTTGACTACTCCTCGATCCATGTTGAACACATGGGTTGAAGCATAGGCCGGAGTGGGAAGGTCGGCGAATCAAGCTTGGCTATGGACGCGATAGGGACGACGCTGGGATGCGATGCTGGCCGATCTGACGCCTTCGCGAGCAAACCCGCTCCCGCAGGGAACTGTGTCGTTCACAAGTTCAATGTGGAAGCGAGCTTGCTCGCGAAGAGGCCCTCAGAGTTTCAACTGCCCAATCGCCTTGCTCAGCTCTCCAGCCAGTTTCGCCAGCTCATTACTGGTCGTCGCTGAATCCACGGTCTGCTGCACGGTGTTTTCGGTCACATCACGGATACTCACCACCGCGCGATTCATGTCCTCGGCCACTTGGCTCTGTTGCTCTGCCGCCACGGCGATCTGCGTATTGCTTTCACGCATTTGTGCCACTGCGCCGGTGATATGCGCCAGTGCTTCGCCAGCCTCCTGCGCTTGCTGCACACAGTCGTCGGCCTTGTACGAACTCTCCTGCATGAAATCCACCGCATCGCGCGTGCCGGCCTGCAAAGCGCAAACCATGGTGGTGATCTCGTCGGTCGAGGTCTGCACCCGTTTGGCGAGGTTGCGAACTTCATCGGCCACCACGGCAAAACCACGGCCCATTTCGCCGGCCCGTGCAGCCTCAATGGCGGCGTTGAGCGCCAGCAAATTGGTTTGCTCGGCGATGCTGTGAATCACGCTGACCACGCCGTTGATCTTTTGACTGTCCTCGGCCAGGCGCTGGATCATCTCGGCGGTCTGTTGTACACCGCTGGACAGGCCGGCAATCGAATGCTGCACCCGTGCAACCACTTGCTGACCGCTACCAGCCAGGCCGTCGGCGGTCTGCGACAGATCGCGAGTGGCACCCGCGTGCTGGGCGATGTGATAAACCGTGGCAGTCATCTCGTTGATCGCGGTGGCCGCCTGATCGGTTTCGCTTTGCTGGCCGAGCATGCCGTGGCGCACTTCGTTCATGCTCGACGCCAGACGCGCAGCGCCGACATCCAGTTGCTGCGCAGTGTTGGCAACGGTGGTGACGACGCGCTGATAACCGGCCTGCATCGCGTTGAACGCGTTGGCCATCTGCCCGACCTCATCCTTTCCGGCCAGCGGTACACGGGCTGAAAGATCGCCGCTTTTTTCAACGTGCAACATCACGTCTTTCAACGTGTTGAGCTGGCTGAGCAGGAAGCGGATCAACAACTGCGAAGCGCCGAGCATCGCCAGCATCAGGATGAACACCGCCACGGCATAGTTGGCGAAGCGCTCGCCGAACACTTGCGTCAGGCTTGGGCCGTAGGCGATGACTGCTACTTGCTGGCCGTCGGCACGGCTGAACACTTCGGCGCCCATCAGCGGGTTGTCGCCGAACAGTGGCAGGTGGTTGATCTCGTTCCAGCCGTTGTTGTCGGTGATCTCCAGCAGCGGTTGATCGTGGAGGCGTGGCGCCTCCCCGCGTTTGAAGGTCAGCACTTGATCGGCCTGGGGCAGCACCTGCCCGGCCGGCCAGGCCTTGAGCAAGTGCGCCTGGGCTTGCGCCGACGCTTGTAACGCGAGACTGCGGGCCTGTTGTTCGAGCTGTACGGCGTACAACACCAGCAACAGGGTGGTGACGAAGGCGACCGCGTTGACCGCCCAGAATTTGTATTTCAGCGAGATATTGCTAAGCCAGGCACCCATGGAGGTTTTCTCTGATAGCGGAAACAGCATTGGCAAGGTGCCAGCATTGTGCCGCTATGCAGCTCTGGAAATCTTGATGTGTGTCAACAGCCGATGCTGTCCGGCTGTGCTCGCAAAAGCGTTGTGTCAGTCGCTATTTATTTATCTGACTCAGCGCTCTCGCGAGCAAGCCCGCTCCCACAATGGTTGTTGTGTGTGTCAGGGGAGGGAGGGGAGGTTGAAGAATGCCCGGGCACAAGCGGTCGAGTGCGCGGCGAGGTCTTCCTCGGTTTCACCCCGGTGCAACGCCACTTCGCGCAGCACTTCGGTCAGGTACGCCGGTTCATTGCGGCCATTCTTCGGTTTCGGGCGCAGGGTGCGCGGTAACAAGTAAGGCGCATCGCTTTCCAGCATTAGCCGGCCGCGCTTGATCTCTTTGACTAATGGATGCAAGTGCGTGCCCCGGCGCTCGTCGCAAATCCAGCCCGTGATGCCAATATGCAGATCCAGATCGAGGTAGCTGTACAACGCCTTCTGCTCGCCGGTAAAGCAATGCACCACGGCCGCAGGAAGTTGATCGCGGAAGTCCTTGAGTATCTCCAGCAGGCGCACACTGGCGTCGCGCTCATGCAGGAACACCGGCAATTGCAGCTCAACGGCCATTGCCAGATGTTCTTCGAGGACTTTTTCCTGTTGGGTGCGCGGTGAGAAATCGCGGTTGAAATCCAGTCCGCATTCGCCCACGGCGACCACGTTGGCTTCTTTGAGCAGGCTGCGCAGGCGCCGGGCGCTGTCGGCATTCCAGTCACTGGCTGAGTGCGGGTGAATCCCGGCCGTTGCAAACAGCCGTTGCCCACTGTCATCCAGTTGCTGGCACAGTTCCAGTGCCTGTTCGCTCCCCTCGACACTGGTGCCGGTCAGCACCAGTTGGCTGACCCCGGCGGTGTAGGCGCGGTCGAGTACGGCCTGGTGTTTGTCGGCGAAACTTGGGTTGGTCAGGTTGACGCCGATATCGATGAGTTGCATGGTTGCTACCTCGGGCCGAAGGCCGGAAAGCATACCAGAGCTGTAGATTCATCATAAAAGCCAAGAACTACAACGGCTTATGACTGTCTGTTGAGGCCGCTAGACGGCTTGTGTTGGTATGGTGGCACACTACTGTGCCACTCTCTCGCACTTTGCCAGCGCTCCTGGCGCTCTGTTTTCGTCGGCGATTTTGCCTCTCAGCGGTGAAATCGCCCCGTATTCTTTCCGGAGAGTGGATGATTCGTCCCTCGGTTTTGCTGCTGTTGTGTGGATCGTTACTGCTGCCGATGGCGGCGGTAGCGCGCCTGCCCGGGCCGCTGCAAGCCGTGCCGGCCGCCAAGGTGCGTGACTTGTCCGAGATTCGCGGCAGTCGCGTGCTGCGGGTGCTGGTCAACCAGAGTCGTAACAGCTCCGGCGAAGTCCAGGGGCAGGCCATCGGCGTCGAATACCATCGCCTGCGCGCCTTCGAGCAATACCTCAACGGCCATGCGCGTGACGGCCAGGAAATCACCCTCAAGATCATTCCCAAAGCCAAGGATCAACTGCTCGGTGCCTTGCAGCGCGGTGAGGGTGATCTGGTGGCGCCCGGTGAATTGCTTGATTTGCAAGCCGGCCGTGCGGTCGCCAGCAGTGAGCCGATAGCCAGCGACGTGCCGCTGGTGCTGGTCGGCATCAAGGGCGAGCGGCGCTACACCAGGCTTGAGCAACTCGCCGGCAAAACCCTCGCCTTGCCCACCGGCAGTGCGGCCGGGGAAGCGGTCAGCCAACTCAATCAGAAGCTGGCGCTGCATAAGCTGGCGCCGATCAAGATTGAATGGGTCGATCCGACACTGGCGGTCGAAGATGTACTGGAAATGGTCCAGGGCGGCATCTTTCACCTGACCATCGTCGAACAACCGATTGCCGAGCGCTGGGGCAAGATCCTGCCCAAGCTGCGTGTTGAGCGGCAACTGAGGATCGGCGATCCCGGCGAGGAATACTGGTTCGTGCGCCGGGATGCATCGATGCTGCGGGCGAGCATTGATCGCTTCCTCAGCGGTTACAAGAAGCCGTCGAACGAAGATGTAGCGTTTCTGCGCATCTATCGCCGTCTGTATAAAGTCCACTATCCATTGGCCAAGGCTGACCGTCAGCGTCTGGAGAAATTGCGCCCCGTGCTGCAAAAGCATGCCGCGGCGCAAAACATGGACTGGCTGAACCTGGCAGCGTTGGCATTCAAAGAGTCGCGCCTGCAGCCCAATGCCCGCAGCGGCAGTGGCCCGACCGGGCTGATGCAGATCACCCCGTCCGCAGCGCGACGGGTCGGTGTGAACAATATTCAGAATCTCGATGCGAATGTGCAGGCCGGGGCCAAATACCTGGCGATGATCCGCCGCAAGTTCTTCGCCAGCCCCAAGCTCAATGAGCGCGAGCGCATGGCGTTCACGCTGGCGGCTTACAACATCGGGCCGGAGCGGGTCCAGGGTATGCGTGCCGAGGCCCGGCGGCGGGGGCTAAATCCTGATCAGTGGTTCTTTCAGGTCGAGCGCATTGCCATGGAGCAGGTGGGAATGGGGCCGGTCAGCTATGTTAATAGCGTGAACAAGTATTACTTGGCCTTCGACCGGGAGCGGGAATCATTGGAGCCCGGTGGGCCGAAAGTTTTCTCACGTAAATAATCTAATAAATCGATTGTTATGGCGAAATATTTGCGCTTTTAACATAGAATTTACTGATTAATATAGCGGCCAATCCACACACACTTCTCGCAAAACAAGGAATGCCCCATGAGCTCTCTGATCAATAAGGTTCTGTTCACCCGCGCAGGCTACGGCTTGACCCTTCTGCGCATCGCTGTCGGCGTGATCTTCGCTGCCCACGGCTCGCAGAAACTCTTCGGTCTGTTCGGCGGTTACGGTCTGGCTGGCACTGCGCAGTACATGGAAAGCCTGGGTCTGACGCCTGGGTATGTGATGGCCACGCTGGCCGGCGGTACCGAGTTCTTCGCCGGTCTGGCCTTGATCATCGGCCTGCTGGTTCGTCCGGCGGCGCTGGGCCTGACGTTCCTGTCGCTGGTTGCGATCTTCACCGTGCACATCAGCAACGGTCTGTTCATGGTCAACAACGGTTACGAGTTCGCTCTGGCGTTGCTCGGTGGCAGCCTTGCCGTTCTGATCGAAGGTGCTGGCAAGCTCTCGGTGGATCGCGCCATCGCCGGTTGAGCGCTCTGACTCACGCCTAAGGCTCGCATTGTGCGAGCCTTTTTTGTTGCGGCTGATTCTTGACACTGATCGGTCACGTTCTCTAGGATGCTGCTCATGCGCCGATTTAAACAGCTACTTGCGGGGCGCCAGGTGACTACAACAGTTGCCGTCAGAAGCCGGAACAGGGCTTCGAAATACCGCTAAAGCGCTGGTTCGGTGTTGCCTCTCACCTGCCACGCAGACTTTTGAGGCAGAGACACGACACGATGAATGCACTACGCCCTCCAGCACGTCCCGCGCCGATCACGGCACATATCACCCAACGCAATCCAAAAATCCTGCTTGGCGGCAAACATCAGCCGACGCTGTTGCGTTATCTCGATGGCTGGCCACGTCGCAGCGGCGGCCCCGCCGCGTTCCTGATCCAGTTTGTCGAGGACGGCGAGTCGCTGGCACGGTTTGCCACTGACAGTTTTGATCTGGCCGTGATTCAGGTGCCGAGCCAGGAAGACGTGCCGCACATGATCGCGCAACTGGTCCGCGTCGCACGGCAAGGCTTGATTACCCGTCGCTAGGGTTTTCAGGGGTAGTCGATGGCCACGATGTACACGAACTGTTCGCCAGTCGGTGTCTGTACCCGCACTTCTGCGTCGAGCGCCTTGCCGATCAGGGCGCGGGCCAGCGGCGAGTCGATGCTGATCAGGCCCAGTTTCAAATCCAGTTCATCCGGGCCGACGATGCGGTAGCGCGATGGCTTGCCGTCTTCGTCTTCGATGGTTACCCAAGCGCCGAAGTAGACCTTGTTCGGGTCGCTGGGCTTTTCGCTGACAACCTTCAACGCTTCCAGCCGTTTGGTGAGGAAGCGCACACGGCTGTCGATCTCGCGCAGCATCTTTTTGCCGTAGGTGTATTCAGCGTTCTCCGAGCGATCACCCTGAGCCGCCGCCTCGCTGACCGACTGCGTGACCTGTGGACGGCGCACATGCCACAGTTCATGGAATTCAGCGCGCATCCGCGCTTCACCTTCGGGTGTGATCAGCGCGGTGCCGGCGGTACGGGGAGGGCGATAACGGCTCATGGCAATTTCTTGTGAGTTAGACGGCTGGAGTCTATCAACCCTCGCGCAACACTGTCAGCGGACTTGCGTTGAGTGCCCGACGTGTACCGAAGACGCCCGCGCCCCCGATCAGCGCCGCGCCAATCAGCGGTAGCACCAGCAGCCACGGGTGCGGATGCCACGGCAGATCGAAGGCGTATCGATACAGCACCAGGCTCACCGCTTCCGAACCAATGGCCGCTAGCAGTCCGCTGACCGCGCCGAGCAAACCGAACTCAATGCGACGTGCCTTGATCAGCAACTGCCGCTCCGCGCCCAGTGCTCTTAGCAATGCACCTTGGCGAATACGCTCATCCAGCGTTGCCTGCAACCCGGAAAACAGCACTGCCATTCCCGCCGCCAACACAAACAACAACACGTACTCCACAGCCAGCGTGACCTGGGCGAGGATGCTGCGCAGTTGTTCGAGCAGGGCTTCGACCTGAAGAATGGTCACAGCCGGGAAGGCCCGCGACAGATCGACGATCTGCTGGTCGTGTCCAGGCGCCAGATAGAAGCTGGTCAGGTAGGTCGCCGGCAGATCCTTCAATGTGCCGGGCTGGAAGATCATGAAGAAGTTCGGCTGGAAATTGTCCCAGTTGATCTCGCGCAGGCTGGTGACCTTCGCTTCTCGATTGACCCCGCCAACGCTGAACACCATGTGATCGCCGAGTTTGAGCTTGAGGCTCTCGGCGACCTTGCCTTCCACCGACACCCCGGGAACATCGTCAGTGGGCTGTTCAGTCCACCACGACCCGGCGGTGAGCTTATTGCCGGGCGGCAAGTCGGCGGCCCAGGTCAGGCTCAAGTCGCGTTGAATGGCGCGGTCGCCAGCAGAGTCCTTGCTGACGATCTGCTGCACCGCTTCGCCATTGATGCTGATCAGGCGCCCCGGCACCACCGGATACAGCGGCGCCGCTTGCGCTGACACGTTGATCAGGTGATCGGTAAAGGCCTGTTTGTCGGCTGGCAAAATGTTCAGGGCAAAATAGTTGGGGGCATTTTTCGGCAGTTGATTTTGCCAGGTGTCGAGCAGTTCGCCGCGCAGCAGGGCGATCAAGGCCATGGACAGCAGGATCAGCCCGAATGCCAGCGATTGGCCGGCTGCTGCGAGCGGATGACGCAGCAATTGACCCAGGCCCAGACGCCACGGCAAAGAAGCACGGGCGAGCATGCGCCGCAGGCTTTTGAGCAACAACAGAAGCAAGCCACCCAACACCAATGCGGCGACCACGCCACCGCCGAGCAAGGCAAACGTCAGCAACAGATCAAGGCTCAGGCGCCACATGATCAGGCCCAGCGCGCCGAGCGCCGCGCCATAGACCATCCAGGTGCTCGACGGGATCGGGAGCATGTCGCGGCGCAAGACTCGCAACGGCGGCACTCGTCCCAACGCCGCCAGTGGCGGCAGCGCGAACCCGGCCAGTGCCACCAGCCCGGTCGCGATCCCGGCAAGGGCCGGAAACAGGCCACCTGGCGGAACATCACTCGGCAGCAGATCATGCAACAGCGCGAACAAGCCCAGTTGCGCCAGCCAACCGAGTAACGCACCACTGAGGGCGGCGAACAGCCCAAGTGCCGTCAGTTGAATACTGAACAGCAACATGGTTTCCCGTCGCGACAAGCCGAGGCAGCGCAGTAATGCACTGGCATCGAAACGGCGACTGGCAAAACGGTTTGCCGACAACGCCACCGCCACGCCAGCCAGCAGCACCGCGACCAGGCTGGCCATGTTCAGATAGCGCTCGGCCTTGCCCAGCGCGCCGCCAATCTGCCGATTGCCGTCGCGGGCATCTTGAATCCGCTGATTCGCTGCCAGCCCTGGCTTGATCAGTTGTCGATAGGTTTGCAGTGCTTGCGGTTCGCCGCGCCACAGTTCGCGATAGCTCACTCGGCTACCGGGCTGCACCACGCCGGTCGCGGCGAGATCGTCGAGGTTGATCAGCACGCGTGGCGTCAGGCTATAAAAGTTACCGGCTCTGTCCGGTTCGTAAGTCAGTACCCGTGTCAGCTTCAGGGGCTTCATGCCGACGTCGATGCTGTCGCCGATCTTCAGGTCCAGCGCGGTCAGCAGGCGTGACTCGACCCAGGCTTCGCCGGGCTGGGGTTCGCCTCCGGGCTCTTCAGTTGCGAAGGGGACCGGGGCGCTTTTCAGTTCACCGCGCAATGGATAGGCGCGGTCTACCGCTTTGATGCTCGACAACTGAATGCCGTTGTCGGTCGCGATGACACTGGAAAATTCCACGACCTGCGCGTGATCAAGGCGTAATTCGGTGCCAATTCTGATTTGTTCCTGACGGGCCGGTGAGCTGCCTTCCAGTACCAGGTCGGCGCCGAGAAACTCGGTAGCGCGCAGCATCATGGCGCCATTGAGGCGGGCACCGAAATAGCCGATGGCGGTACTTGCCGCTACGGCGACCACCAAGGCGAAGAACAACACCCGCAGTTCTCCGGCGCGTGCATCGCGCATGAGTTGACGGATGGCGAGACTCAACAGACGCAACAGCGGCAGGCGTGCCATCAAGGCTCCAGAGGGGCGACCAACAGCCCGGCTTCAAGTCGGATCAGGCGCCGGCATCGATGGGCCAGGCGTTCGTCGTGGGTCACCAGCACCAGTGTGGTGCCGCGCTCCTTGTTCAATTCGAACAGCAAATCGCTGATGCGCTCGCCGGTGTGGCTGTCGAGGTTGCCGGTGGGTTCGTCAGCGAACAGCACGTCAGGCTCGGCGGCAAAGGCTCGGGCAATCGCCACGCGCTGTTGTTCGCCGCCCGAGAGCTGGCGCGGCGAGTGAGTCAGACGCTGGCCGAGGCCGACCCGTTGCAGCAATTCAGTGGCGCGCTCGCGGGCGTCTTTACGGCCATCAAGCTCAAGCGGCAGCATGACGTTTTCCAGCGCGTTGAGACTGTCGAGCAATTGAAACGATTGAAAGACGAAACCCACATGTTCGGCACGCACCCGAGCGCGCTGGTCTTCGTCGAGATTACCCAGACTCTGGCCGGCGAGGGTGACTTCGCCGCGGCTCGGTAAATCGAGACCGGCAAGCAGGCCGAGGAGGGTGGATTTGCCGGAACCGGACGCGCCGACGATGGCCAGGCTGTCGCCCTTGTTCAGTTCCAGGCTGAGTTCGTGCAGGATAGTCAGTTCACCTTCCGCGCTGGGAACCACTTTGCTGAGGTTCTTCGCGGTGAGAATGCTTGCGCCCATGGAGAATCCGATGCGTGTGTGGTTTTTGAGTGCTGGCCTGGCCTTGATGTGCATGGCCCAGAACGCAGCGGCGGGTACTGTCCTGATCGTTGGGGATAGTATCAGCGCCGGTTTCGGGCTGGATACCCGGTTGGGATGGGTCTCGTTGCTCGAGCAACGGCTCAAACAGGAGGGTTTCGACGACAAAGTGGTGAATGCCTCCATCAGTGGTGACACCAGTGCCGGAGGCCAGGCGCGGCTGCCCGCGCTGCTTGCAGAGCATAAGCCCGACCTGGTGATCCTCGAACTGGGTGGCAACGATGGCTTGCGCGGAATGCCGCCAATTCAATTGCAACAAAATCTTGCTTCGATGATCGACAGCTCCCGCCAGAGCGGTGCCAAGGTGCTGTTGCTCGGCATGCAACTGCCGCCCAATTATGGCAAGCGTTACACCGACGCTTTTGCCCAGGTGTACGGCAAACTCGCCGACGCAAAAAAGATCCCGCTGGTACCGTTTTTCCTCGACGGCGTGGGCGGTCATCCAGACTTGATGCAGGCTGATGGTTTGCACCCGGCAGTCGGGGCTCAGGGCAAGTTGCTGGAAAATGTCTGGCCTACGCTAAAACCGTTGTTATGAGGCTTTTCTAGCGGCAGGCTTTCGGCTAATGTGGCGCCCCCTTATTCGGAGCCCCCAATGCCACGTTCTGCCTGGTCTCTTTTTGCCTACCAACTGATCGAGCCTGACGAACAGCTGGATCTGTTCGCCTGCCAGGAAGTGCGGGTGCATCTGGTGACCCGTCAACTGGAACTCGGTGGTTCTGCGGATCGGACCCTGTGTGGCAGCCTGCTACCGGCGCAGCCGCGCTGGTCGAGCGTAGATCGTCGGGTGTTTCAGGATCAGCGCCTGTGCTCGCTGTGCCGGGCGATTCTGGAGTCGCAGAAGCGCGGCACCTCACCGATCTGGCCTGAGTTGCGCTTCGAACTCTAAAATCTTGAGTCAATAGGTTGACCGCGTCTTGAGAGCCAGTCTCCTCGCCGCAGGTCTTGTGGCTCCCCGAATTCCCGAGGTGCGGTGTACAATCGCGCGCTCATACCCTTGTTGATCATGCGAAGGATGTTCCGGATGTTGCCGCGCTTTCCTGCCGTCGCCCGCTGCCTGTCTCTTGCCGCCCTGTGTGTGGCCGGTCCCGTTGCTGCATTGGAGTTTCCCCTGCCACCGCCTGGTGAAGACATCATTGGTCAGGTGCAGGTGATCAAAGCCAAGTACGAAGACACTTTCGCTGATCTGGGCACCGCCTACGATCTGGGCTATTCGGAAATGCTCGCGGCCAACCCGGGTGTCGATGCCTGGTTGCCCGGCGCCGGCACCGAGATCGTTCTGCCAACCCGTTTCATTCTGCCGCCGGGTCCGCGTGAAGGCATTGTCATCAATCTGGCCGAATACCGTCTCTACTATTACCCGAAAGGCCGGAACGTGGTGTACACGTTCCCGCTGGGGATCGGTCGTGAGGGCTGGGGTTCGCCAATCGCGCACACATCGATCATTGCCAAGACGCCGAACCCGACCTGGACGCCTCCAGCCTCGATCAAGGCTGAACACGCTGCTGATGGTGATCCGCTGCCCAACGTGGTGCCGGCCGGTCCGGACAACCCGCTGGGACCTTTCAAATTCACCCTCGGCACGCCGGGCTATCTTATCCACGGATCGAACAAGAAATTCGGCATCGGCATGCGTACCAGTCACGGCTGTTTCCGCATGTTCAACAACAACGTGCTCGAGATGGCCAGCATCGTGCCGGTCGGTACCTCGGTGCGTATCCTCAATGAGGCCTACAAGTTCGGGAGCAGTGGCGGCAAGGTTTACCTTGAGGCGCACACGCCGATCGACGACAAGGGCGATCCGTCGGTGGTCGACAAGCACACAGCGGTGATCAACGCGATGCTCAAGCGTGATGACATTACTAACAACCTGCGCGTGAACTGGGATGTGGTGCGTGATGTGGTAGCGGCCGAGGATGGTCTGCCAACCGAAATCGGTACGCCAAACACGTCGGCACCGATTGTTTCGAACACGCCGATCGACCCGCTGCAGTAGGGTCGGATCCGAACCCGTCGAGCCTTGAGGCATCGACGGGTTTTTTATTGCCAGGACAAAAGCACCGGCAATAAAAAAGCCGACCCAAAAAATGGGTCGGCATGATAATAATCCCGAGGGACTATTACTTGCGGCTAGCCTTGTCGAGCATGCGCAGAGCGCGCTCGTTAGCTTCGTCAGCAGTCTGTTGTGCTTTTTGAGCAGCAGCCAGAGCTTCATCAGCTTTACGGTAAGCTTCGTCTGCACGAGCCTGGGAGCGAGCAGCTGCGTCTTCAGTAGCGGTCAGACGTGCTTCGGTTTCTTTCGATACGCTGCTGCAACCGGTAGCCAGAACTGCGGCCAGAGCCAGAGCAGAGAATTTCAGAACGTTGTTCATCGTGTTCCCCTTCAAGGACTTTCAATTAAGTGGCTGTCTCCTCGGATTGAGGAAATAGCCGGCGTACATACTACCCATTACTTGTAGTAAGTAAACTGACGTAGCGCAAGAAGCAAAAAAAATTGTAGGCGCTGATTCTTTTTCGAGCAACTTTTAACTGCCCTGTATAAAAAACATCCAGCTACAGGCCCCGCGCTGAGCGAGTCAATGAGAAAAAGTTCCCGTTGTCCTGTGCTGTTTTTGCAGAGTTGTCTAAAGTCTTTCTAGATGAATTCGTCCATACTTTTGTTCCGATTCTGCGTGCTGCTTCGCTTATCTTTGTTCATGTTGAGGTGACTTTATAAAAGGCGGCACGTCTTAAGTCTCAACATCCGGCAATGTTCAGGTGAGCGGCCCGGGAGATATCGTCTCCAGGCCATCCCTGCGTCCATCGGAGCAGCCCCCCCCGTCAAGCCGCTTGATGACGAGCGTACCTTGAGCATTTTTGCCAATGGTGCCTACTATTTACAGGTGCTCGATTGCGTGGGATCGGTGTGGCTCTTCTCGTTGTCCATCAGGCACGGGGTGGCGTAGATGTTCCTTCGCCGGAAAAACATCGGTAAGGTAGGGGTCAAAATTCAAGACCCGCGAGGAGTAGTGATGAGCGAGGCGTTGTCCATCCACCATGACCAGGCTGGTCATCAGTTCGAGACCAATGTGGACGGTCATCGTGCCTACCTGACCTACATGGATCTGGGTAAACAGACCCTGGATATCTATCGCACGTTTGTGCCCAACGCCCTGCGTGGCCGTGGCATTGCCGCAGCGCTGACAGAAAGCGCGTTGCAATACGCCGAGGAAATGGGCTACACGGTGATCCCGTCGTGCTCCTACGTCGAGCGCTACATGGAGCGTCATCAGCGCCGCGCTGCGAAAATCTGAACAGCACACACAAAAACGCCGGGCAATGAATGCCCGGCGTTTTTTTATGCCTGTAAAACGCGGATCAACTGCGCTCGCGTTTCGGCAACACATCCTTGAGCTTGGCGTGCATGCTGCGCAGGGTGCTCTCGGTGGCGGACCAGTCGATGCAGGCATCGGTGATCGACACGCCGTATTGCAGGTCGGCGAGGTCTTTTGGAATCGCCTGGCAGCCCCAATTCAGATGACTCTCGACCATCAGACCGATAATCGACTGGTTGCCTTCGAGGATCTGGTTGGCCACGTTCTCCATCACCAGCGGTTGCAGGGCCGGATCCTTGTTGGAGTTGGCGTGGCTGCAATCGACCATGATGTTCGGCTTGATCTTGGCCTTGTTCAGCGCCTGCTCGCACAGGGCGACGCTGACCGAATCGTAGTTCGGCTTGCCGTTGCCGCCGCGCAATACCACATGACCGTAGGCGTTGCCTTTGGTGGTGACGATCGATACGCCACCTTCCTGGTTGATTCCGAGGAAACGATGCGGGCTGGACACCGACTGCAGGGCGTTGATCGCTACCGTCAGGCCGCCGTCTGTGCCGTTCTTGAAGCCGACGGCCGAAGACAGGCCCGAAGCCATTTCACGGTGCGTCTGGGATTCGGTGGTGCGCGCGCCGATAGCCGACCAACTGATCAGGTCCTGCAGATATTGCGGGGAGATCGGGTCGAGGGCTTCGGTGGCAGTCGGCAGGCCTTTCTCGGCCAGATCCAGCAGCAATTGACGACCGATGTGCAGACCGTCCTGGATCTTGAACGAGTCGTCCAGATACGGATCGTTGATCAGGCCTTTCCAGCCGACGGTGGTGCGCGGCTTTTCGAAATACACGCGCATGACCAGGTACAAGGTGTCGCAGACTTCCTCGGCCAGCACCTTCAGGCGTTCGGCGTATTCGTGGGCAGCCTTGATGTCGTGGATCGAGCACGGACCGATCACTACGAACAGGCGGTGGTCGGTGCCATCAAGAATGTTGCGAATGACTTCGCGACCCTTGGTGACGGTGCGCAGGGCCGCGTCGCTCAGAGGGATATCACGCTTGAGCTGATCAGGAGTGATCAGGGTCTCGTTAGAGGCGACGTTTAGGTCGTTGATCGGTAAATCAGCCATCGTTTACTCGTCAGGTCACGGGTGCCGGCCGCCAGCGATCCCCGCGCGGCGGAGCACAGCAGATTTAAGCGCGTCGGGGAGCGGAACCTTAGCGCGTTAGACGCCTGCTCGACAATGGGCACGTCACTGTTTAAAACAGAGCCTAATCCAGCAATGGCTGCGCGAAAGCCTTGCGAACGCTGTCGTGGGAGAACTCGTCGGCATGTTGCTCGACCCAGTGCAGGGCCAACGCCTGAATATCCTGCAGGGCATCGTGAGCATCGTTTATTCGGCAATAGCGTTCGATCTGACACACTTGCTCACCCATTCGCGCACTGAACAGCGCCTGTTCATCGGTGAAGGCGATGCCCACCAGATACCCCTTTTTACGCCGCAGACACCACGCCACATAGCCCGGATAACAGATATCGGCATTGAGCGTCGGCATGCGGATTTGCAGCGCCGTGCCATGGCGCCAGGCGCGGTGATAATTGCAAGCGATCCCGCCGAGGCTGATAGTGTGCAGCTGTTGTCTGGAAATACACTCAGGCTTGAGCAAGGTTAATTCAACCGGCACTTCGTCCGGATGAGGAATGAAACGTCCCATGAGCACAGACTCCCTGTGTCGGCCATTTGACATTGTTTCCCCCAGTATAGTGGTCGAATCGCAGCTGACCGATTTCGACGCTGACCAGCGGCTGTTGGCGATGAACGGCGTTTCGCTGGTGATTTTTACCAGCGTCGGTTGCGCCAGTTGCCGCTATGCCCGTGAGGTCCTGCCCGGTTTGGATCTGACGGTGGATCGCTTGTGCTGGATCGACGCCGGCGAAAACGGTGGCCTGGTGGCGCGGTATCAGGTCTTTCATTTGCCGGCGCTGTTTGTCGTGCGTGACGGCGAGTTCTTTGGGGCATTGCACACGCGCCTGACGGTCGATGCGCTCAACGAGGCATTGGCGCAGGCCTTGGTTCGAATAGCAGAGGAGTTGCCATAAATGGGGACAATCAGCAAACCGGTGGTGGGGATTATCGGCACCGGCGCAATAGGTGGTTTCTACGGTTTGATGTTGGCGCGCGCTGGGTTCGATGTGCATTTTCTGTTGCGCAGCGAGTTCTCGTCGGTCGCCGAACGGGGCTTGCACGTTAACAGTGCGGTGCATGGCCCGCTGACGTTGAGCCCTGTGCAGGCTTATTCTTCTGCCCAGGACATGCCGCCGTGTGACTGGTTGTTGGTCGGCGCCAAGACCACCAGCAATGTGGGTCTTGCCCCCTCGATCATTCAAGCCTCGAAGCCCGGCGCGAAAGTGCTGCTATTGCAGAATGGTCTGGACGTCGAGGACAGCCTGCGTGAACAGTTGCCCGATTCGCTGCACCTGCTCGGAGGTCTGTGCCTTATCTGTGTACACCGCGAAGGGCCTGGGCAAATAACCCATCAAGCTTTGGGTGCTGTGAATGTCGGTTACCACAGCGGCCCGGCCATCGATGATGCCGGACGCATGGCGATTGTCGAAGAGGGCTGCACTTTGTTCCGCGCCGCGGGTATCGACTCGCAGGCGATGCCCGATCTGCAGCAGGCACGCTGGCAGAAACTGGTCTGGAATATCCCCTACAACGGTCTTTCGGTGTTGCTCGGCGCGAGTACCACGCCGCTGATGGCCGACGCCGACAGCCGCGCGTTGATCCAGGCGTTGATGACCGAAGTGGTGAAGGGGGCCAAGGCCTGTGGGCACGACATGCCGCCCGGTTACGCCGAGTACCTGTTCACGATGACCGAGAAAATGCCGGACTACTGGCCTAGCATGCACCACGACTTTTTGCACAAGCGTGCGCTGGAACTCGAGGCGATTTATGCCCGGCCACTGTCGGCCGCGAAAGCGGTGGGCTGCGAGCTGCCACGTATCGAAGCGTTGTATCGCACGTTGGGTTTTATCGACCGCCGCAACGTTTAAGTTTTTTTGTGAAAGGGCGGGTAGGCATGGCCAAGAACATCGATGACAAACTGGTGCTGGCGATTTCATCGCGCGCCTTGTTCGACCTGAGCGAGAGCCACAAGGTCTACCTGTCGAGCGGCGTTGAAGCCTATCGGCAATATCAGATCGAGCACGAAGACGAGATTCTCGCACCCGGTGATGCCTTCCCGTTGGTGGAAAAACTCCTGAGTCTTAACAGTCGCCTCGGTCGTGCTCGGGTCGAGGTGATTCTGGTGTCACGCAACAGCGCCGATACCGGCCTGCGAGTGTTCAACTCGATTCACCATTACGGTCTGGCGATTTCCCGTGCGGCGTTTGTCGGCGGGCGCAGTCCTTATCCGTATCTGAAAGCGTTCGGCTGCGATCTGTTTCTCTCCACCCATGCCGAGGATGTGCGTGCGGCACTGGATGCCGGTTTCGCCGCCGCGACGATTCTATCCGGGGGCGCCAGCCGTGCGGCCAGCGATGAGTTGCGCATCGCCTTCGACGGTGACGCGGTGATCTTTTCCGACGAGTCTGAACGCGTCTATCAGTCCGGCGGGCTGGAGGCGTTTCAAGCCAAGGAACGTGAGTCGGCCCGTGAGCCTTTGCGCGGAGGGCCGTTCAAGGGCTTTCTCGCCGCGCTCAATTTGCTGCAGCGCGAGTTCCCTGACGACGACTGCCCGATCCGCACGGCGTTGGTGACGGCGCGTTCGGCGCCGGCGCATGAACGGGTGATTCGCACGTTGCGCGAGTGGGATATCCGCCTCGACGAATCGCTGTTCCTCGGCGGCCTGACCAAGTCGGCGTTTCTTGAGGCCTTTGCTGCCGATGTGTTCTTTGATGATCAGACCGGCCATTGCGAACTGGCCCGCGAAGTCGTCGCTACTGGCCACGTGCCTCATGGCATCAGCAACGAACCGTCGATCTAAAGCCCCGGTGCTTCAAGACGTTGCGTCACACGTCGTACTCGCCAAGGCACTGCTAAGCTGAATCAAATCTGCGCCATGTTGGCTTGCGAGGGGGTCATATGATTCGTTCGATGCTGTATGCCACTGACCTCGGTCTGTACGCACCGTTAGTGATGCAGCACGCCTTGGCTTTGGCGCGAACGTTCGATGCCGACCTGTACGTCGTGCATGCGGTGGAGCCGATGGGGTTGTTTGCCGAATCGGTGTTGCAGAGTTATCTCGACGAGCAGGCGTTGAACGAATTCCACAGCCAGGGCTTGAAAACAGTCATCGCCAATATCGAGCAGCGGGTACTGGAAAGTTTTCGCGAAGAACTGGGGGACGAGGGCGAGCTGGATCTGCAGCGCATTCGAGCGGTGCGCGTGCTGCAGGGCGATCCGTCGCAGGTGATTCTTGATCAGCTACAGAAACTCTCTGTCGATTTGCTGATCGTAGGAAGTCACAGCCACGGGGTGGGCGCGGAAACGCCGTTGGGGCGCACGGCCGCTCGAGTCCTGCAATTGGCCAAGGTGCCGGTGTATCTGGTGCCACTGGTGGAGCGTCGGCGGCGGGAGGATCGCTAAAGCAGGAATAATGGCGCTTTGATAAAAAAGTTCTAGATTTATTATTCTAACCATTAATATAGTTATATATCGTCGCTGATGCCCGTGGCGTCTACCTGCTTTGAGGGATACATATGAAGCTTCAACAATTGCGCTACATCTGGGAAGTGGCGCACCACGACCTCAACGTTTCCGCTACAGCCCAAAGCCTCTACACCTCGCAACCGGGCATCAGTAAACAAATCCGTCTGCTGGAAGACGAACTCGGCGTCGAAGTGTTTGCCCGCAGCGGCAAGCACCTGACCCGCGTGACGCCGGCCGGCGAGCGCATCATCACCACCGCTGGTGAGATTCTGCGCAAAGTCGAAAGCATCAAGCAGATCGCCCAGGAATTCTCCAACGAGAAGAAAGGCACCCTGTCGATCGCCACGACTCACACCCAGGCGCGTTATGCACTACCGCCGGTGATCAGCAATTTCATCAAGCAATACCCGGACGTGGCGCTGCACATGCACCAGGGTTCGCCGATGCAGATCGCCGAAATGGCTGCTGACGGCACCGTCGACTTCGCTATTGCCACCGAAGCGCTGGAGTTGTTCGGCGATCTGGTGATGATGCCGTGCTACCGCTGGAACCGCTGCGTGGTGGTGCCGCAGGGCCACCCGCTGACCAAGCTGCCGAAGCTGACCCTCGAAGCGCTGGCTGAATACCCGATCGTGACTTATGTGTTCGGTTTTACGGGACGTTCGAAACTCGACGAAGCCTTCAGCCATCGTGGCCTGTCGCCGAAAGTGGTATTCACCGCCGCCGACGCCGACGTGATCAAAACCTACGTGCGCCTGGGGCTGGGCGTAGGCATCGTGGCGAAGATGGCGGTCGACACCAAACTCGACAACGACTTGGTGGTGCTCGATGCCAGCGAGCTGTTCGAATCGAGCGTGACCAAGATCGGTTTCCGTCGTGGTACTTTCCTGCGCGGGTTCATGTGCGACTTCATCGAGAAGTTCGCGCCACACCTGACCCGCGAAGTGATGGCCAAAGCTATCCAGTGTCACAACAAGCAGGAACTGGAAGATCTGTTCGACGGCGTCGAACTGCCCGTTCACTAAGCGCCCGCCTCAGAGCACCTCGGTGACAGTGAACTGTTGCCGGGTGCCCGCCACCAGAATCTCGACCTCATCACCTTCCAGCTTGCCTAGCAGGCTCTTGCCCAGTGGCGAGCGTGGGGTTATGACAGTAATTGGCTGACCCACCACATCGACTTTCAGGCCCGCCGCATCCGGGGCCAGAAACAGCCACTGCTCGCGCCCCTTTTCATCTTCCAGGCCGAGCAGGGCGCCCACTTCTATACCTCGGTTTTCGTCGTGCGCGCGCAGCGTCAGGTTCTGGCACAGCGCCAGTGACTGGCGAATTTCCTCGACCCGTTTCGCTTGCCCTGCCGCCAGATACGATGCCTCAAGCCCGAGGGTGTCGTACTTGTTTTCGGCGATGTTTTCTTCGTGGGTGGCGGTTTCGTAAGCGGTTTGCGCAGCGCGTTCGGCGATGTCGAGGTCGATGCGCAGTTTGTCGAGAATCAATTGGTGGACAGTGTGCTTGTTCATGATCAATCGCAGAATTGTAAAACGTTGGCGCGGCTTTTTTCGCTTGGCGCGGTCTGGTCCTGTTGCAGCCAGAACTGGCATTTCGGGTTTGACTGGTTGCGGCCGCTGCTGCGTGCCTGATCAAGGCGATTTTGCTGCTCGTTCTTGCGCAGGCTTTCTTCGTACTGCTCAAACAGCGGACTCTGCGGTGCAATGTCTGGTTGTGTCCGGACGGCTGGCGGGTTGGCCAATTGCTGTACAGCCTGGGCGACCGGCGCCAGTTGTTCGTTGAACAGAACGTGTGAAGCCAGCCAGCACGTCAGCGCAATGGCAAGAAAACCCAGCCATATGCCCAGGGCAATGCTGCCGGTCAAATGCAGCGCGCTCAGTTGAACCGGCAAGGGGCGACGCGGGTTAGGACGGTAGGGCATGGCTGCCTCCTGGCGGATGGGTGCGGGCAAATGGTGATTGTCGCACGAAGATTAATCGCCGTCGGCTCTTCTGCATGAGGTCATTTATGCGGACAATCGGTGTTTTGCCAACGGGAGTCTTGAATGCCGGAACCGAAAACCCGCTGGGATATTTTTTGCACCGTGGTCGATAACTACGGCGACATTGGCGTGACCTGGCGCTTGGCCCGGCAACTGGTGGCTGAGCATTCGCTGACAGTGCGGTTGTGGGTCGATGACTTGCGCGCATTCGAACGCACTTGTCCGCAAGTCGATATCAACGCCGCGCAACAATGGCAGCAAGGTGTGGAGGTGCGACACTGGCCAGGCGAATGGTTAGAGACGGACGCCGCTGATGTGGTGATCGCCGCATTCGCCTGCCAACTGCCGAGTGATTACATGAGCGCCATGGCCGAGCGGGAACAACCGCCGTTGTGGATGAACCTCGACTATCTCAGCGCCGAAGACTGGGTCGTGGGTTGCCACGGCCTGCCATCGGTGAAGTATAAGTCGGTGCAGAAGATATTCTTCTTTCCGGGATTCCGTCCAGGAACGGGCGGATTGTTGCGTGAGCGAGGTTTACTCGAACGGCGTCGGCAGTTTCAGCAAGATCCCCAAGTGCAGCGAGAATTCCTGCACGGTCTTGGGATCGACCGCGTGCCTGAAGCCCAACTGATTTCGCTGTTTGCCTATGAGAACGCTGGTTTGACCAGTTGGCTCGATGTGCTGGCAACCGATGCAAAGCCAACCCATCTGCTGGTGCCTGAAGGTCGGATACTCGGCGACGTCGCGCGATGGCTTGGGATGGAAAATCTCGACGTCGGGGCGATTCATGTTCGTCAATCGCTGACGGTGCAGGTGCTGCCGTTCGTCCGCCAGGATCAATACGATCATCTGCTCTGGTGCTGCGATTTCAATGCGGTGCGCGGGGAAGACTCGTTCGTGCGGGCGCAATGGGCGGGGCGGCCGATGCTCTGGCACATTTATCAGCAGGACGAAGACATCCATCTGGACAAGCTCGATGCCTTCCTCGCGCTCTACACAAAAGGCCTGTCACCGGCCGCTGCCGAGGCGATGAGCGGTCTCTGGCGAGCCTGGAGCGCCGGTCAGCCGATCGGCGAACACTGGCTCGCGGCCCGTCATCATTGGCCAGAACTGCAGAAAAATGCCGAAGCGTGGTGTCTGGAACAAGGCTTGCAGGCTGATCTTGCCGCGGCGCTGGTACAGTTTTACCTAAATTGGATATGATACGCGGCCTAGATTTTTGTAAATCCCATCCAAATTCGGATATTCGCAATGAAAACTGGTAAAGAACTGAAACCCGGTACCGTGATCCGTCTCGAAAACGATCCTTGGCTGGTTCAGAAAGCTGAATTCACCAAGTCGGGCCGTAACAGCGCGATCATGAAGACCAAGCTGAAAAACCTGCTGTCCGGTTACAAGACCGAGATCGTTTACAGCGCCGACGACAAACTGGACGACGTAATCCTCGACCGCAAAGAAGCGACCCTGTCCTTCATCAGCGGCGACACCTACACGTTCATGGACACCACTGACTACACCATGTACGAGCTGAACGCTGAAGACATCGAAGCCGTTCTGCCTTTCGTTGAAGAAGGCATGACCGATGTTTGCGAAGCGATCTTCTTCGAAGAGCGTCTGGTTTCCGTAGAGTTGCCGACCACCATCGTGCGCGTAGTTGACTACACCGAAGGTTCGGCTCGTGGCGACACTTCCGGCAAAGTCATGAAGCCAGCCAAGCTGAGCAACGGTACCGAGCTGCAAGTTGCCGACTTCATCGAAATCGGTGACAAGATCGAGATCGACACCCGCGAAGGCGGTTCCTACAAAGGCCGTGCCAAATAAGCACTGCTTTTTGCGGAAAGAAAAAACCCGACCATTGAGTCGGGTTTTTTTGTGCCTGCGATTTGTGCTGTTGCTCATCCTCTGTGGGAGCGGGCTTGCTCGCGAATACGTTGTTGCATCCAGTGAAGGGTTGACTGACAGGACGCCTTCGCGAACGAGCCCGCTCCCACAGGTTTTTTGCGTTTATCTCAAACGGTGGTGTGCAAACGTACATCAACATTGCCACGGGTGGCGTTGGAGTACGGGCAGACTTGGTGCGCCGCTTCGACCAGGCTTTGCGCGTCGGCCTGATCAAGGCCCGGCAGGCTGATGTGCAAATCGATGTCCAGACCGAAACCGCCTGGGATCTGGCCGATGCCGACGTGGGCGGTGATCGAAGCGTCGTCCGGGATTTTGCGTTTGGTCTGGCTTGCGACGAATTTCAGCGCGCCGATGAAGCAGGCCGAGTAACCGGCGGCGAACAGTTGCTCAGGGTTGGTCGCTGCGCCACCGGCACCGCCGAGTTCTTTCGGGGTTGCGAGTTTGACGTCGAGGATGTTGTCGCTGGAGATTGCGCGACCATCACGGCCACCGGTGGAAGTTGCGATTGCAGTGTAGAGAGTTTGCATGGTGTGAGCCTCGTTCAGTGTCGTTTTTTGCGCTAACTGTTTGCGCGCTAAGTAAGTGCGAGATGAATGTAGCTCGCAAATATTTTGTGCGCAAGATAATTTTTCAAAAAATGTCGGCCCTGATGTGTGAACAGTCCACTAATCATTAAAAGTGCATGATCTGAAAGGAATTTTTGAGTTGGCGCAGAAACATTGTGGAAGCGGGATTGCTCGCGAAGGCGTGGTGTCTGTTAACGAACAGGAATTTGACACCCCGCTTTCGCACGCAAGCCCGCTCCCTCATGGGGGGAGGTAATGGATTCAGGTGAGGCTGTCGTGCAGATGGCTGCGAAGTGCCTGCAACTCAGCTTGCAGATTCTGCAGGCGCTCCAGGGTGAAACCGCTGGCGCCTAGAATGCATTGCGGAACTGTTCTGGCTTGTTCCTTCAGTGCCCGGCCCTGTGCGGTCAATTCGACAATCACCACGCGTTCGTCTTCACGGCTGCGGGTGCGGCTGAGCAAGCCTTCGCCTTCCAGGCGTTTGAGCAATGGCGTCAACGAACCCGGATCCGTCAGCAGTCGTGTGCTGATTTCTCCGACAGTCAGACCGTCCTTCTCCCACAGCACCATCATCGCCAGATACTGCGGATAGGTCAGGCCCAGCGCTTGCAGCATCGGTTTGTAGACCTTGGTCATCATCAGTGAGGTCGAGTGCAGGGCGAAGCACGCCTGATTGTCCAGCAGCAGGTCTTCGCAGGTGTCGCGTTCGGATGTCATGTCAAAGCCTTGATCGGTGATGGTCATGAATCTAGCGTCCGAATGTTTAATGCGCCAGATAATTCTCCAGTTCTAGTGGCGGCCCAGATCACGCTGGAGTGCCAGATCCCACGGCGGTACGGGGCTGAATCGGGTCTTGAGGTATTCCAGCAACAAATGACTGCGCGAATGGGTTTGCCGTTCCATGCGCAACGCGTAGATGCCCGCGGATTCCGGCGCAGGCAGGCCGTGCTCGCAGAACAGCGGCAGCAACTCGCCGCGCAACAGGTACTCGCTGGCGAGCCAGGTTGGCAGGTGCGCAATCCCCAGCCCGGCCAAGGCGCCACACACAAGTGCCTCGGCGTTGTTGGCGCTCATGCGAATGCGTGCGGGACGATGCAGTTGCATCTTCCCGTCTGCCTCGAAACGCCAGGCAAAGGGCGGGGCGAGACCTTCCCAGTCCAGACCGTCGTGTTCACTCAATTGCGCGGGATGGTCTGGCACGCTTCGGCGTTTGAGATAGTCAGGGCTGGCGCAGGCAATGCGTACTATGCTTGCCAGCGGAGTGGCCACCAGCCGTGTGTCGGCCAGTTGTCCGGCCCGCAGCACCAGATCCACTTTGCCCAGGTTCGAACCGCTCATATCGACGAAGCTGTCGATCAGGTGCAACTGCACATCCAGCCCGGGATACAGAACGAGGAAGTCAGCAATGACCGGTGCCAAGTGTCGCCGCCCGAACGCGGCCGGGGCGTCGATGCGAATCAAGCCTTCCGGCGCACTGCTCAGGGAAACGGCTTCGGCGCGGGCCAGTTGCAGTTCGGCGACGATCCGTCGCGCCCGTTCGGCAAAGGCCAGGCCTGCGGGGGTGGCGCGCACGGCGTGTGTGCTGCGGATGAACAACTGGCTGCCGACCGCGCTTTCAAGGCTGTCGATGCGTCGAGCGACTGCCGAAGGCGTCAGTGGATGAAGGCGTGAAGCGGCGGAAAAACTGCCGCTTTCCAGCACATCGAGAAACAGCCCGAGTTGATCGGTCAATTGATTGGGGTTCATGTCGGTTCAACGCTTTTGCGAAATCGGCATAGCCATTGTGCGTTGCTGTGCGTTTCCCTGCCAGCCGCGACTGCGTAGGATGAATCGCCTGACGTAAGAGGAATTTGGCTGTGATGGACTTCTTGTTGTACCTGCTGTTCGGCGCGGCCCTCGGCACACTCGGTGGCATCTTCGGCATCGGTGGCGGCCTGATTGCCATTCCTTTGCTGGGCGTGTGGTTCGGGCTCGACCAGCAGATTGCCCAAGGCACCGCGCTGGTGATGGTGGTGCCGAACGTGATGCTGGCGCTGTGGCGTTACCATCAGCGCAATCGCATCGAACTGCGGCATGCGTTGCCGCTGGCCGTCATGGGCTTCTGTTTTGCCTGGATCGGCTCGATCTGGGCGGTGGGCATCGATGCACAGACGATGCGCATCGGTTTTGTCGCCTTTCTGGTCGTGTTGTCCGTCTATAACCTGGTGCGCATACTAGGCGCGCGGCCAGCGACGACACCCCGAATGCGTTATTCCTGGCCATGGCTGGGTGTACTTGGTGCGGCGTCCGGAACCATGGGCGGGTTGTTTGGTGTCGGCGGAGCCGTGGTGGCGACGCCGGTGCTGACCAGCGTGTTCGGTGCCACTCAGGTGGTTGCTCAAGGCCTGTCGCTGGCGCTGGCGTTGCCGAGCACTGGCGTCACCCTGGTCACCTACGCGGTGCATCACGAAGTTGACTGGATGATCGGCCTGCCACTGGCCATCGGCGGTCTGGCGAGCATCAGTTGGGGTGTGAAAGTTGCCCACGCGATGCCGGAAAAAATTCTGCGTGGGCTGTTCTGCGGCTTCCTGGTGCTGTGTGCGGTGATGCTCGCGATTAAAGTTTGAAGCCGTCGACGATGTGTTCGGCCAGGCACTCGGTAATCGGGGAAGGTTTGTTCAGGTTGCGGATCAGCATGATGCTCGCCTCGGGCAGCAGCGGCAGGTTTTCGTCGGCGCCGAGAATACGCATATCCGGGGTGATCAGGCTTTCCAGTTGGGCGGTGATCGCCAGACCAGCGCTCACCACCGCCATCAGCGCCGACAGGCTGGTGCTGTTGTAGGCGATGCGGTAATCGCGGCCCATTGCGTCCAGCGCATTGCATGCCCACAAGCGACAGAAACAATCACTGTTGAACATCGCCAAAGGCAACGGCGTCTGTTCGTGGGCGCTGAAGTTTTGCGCCTCGGCCCAGACGAAGCGCTCCTTGCGCAGCAGTTGACCAATCTCGTTGCCCGGCTCGCGGGTCACGATCGACAGGTCCAGGTCGGTGCGCTGCAATAGCTGTCTGGTCGATTCGCAATGCACTTCGATCTGGATCAGCGGATAGAACTGCGCAAACCGCGACAGGATTCCCGGCAGAAAGCGCATCACGTAATCATCCGGCGTACCGATGCGCACGGTGCCGACCATGTGCGGCTCGCGCAAGGTGTTGAACACTTCGCTATGCAGTTTGAGGATGCGCCGCGCGTAACCGAGCAGAACCTGACCCTCTGCAGTCAGTCGCACCTGACGGCCATCACGCTCGAACAGTTGGCGCTGCAACACGTCTTCTTCCAGCCGCTTCATTTGCATGCTCACCGCTGATTGCGTGCGGTTGACCATCTCGCCAGCGCGGGTGAAACCGCCCTGATCGGCAATCGCGACAAAGGTGCGCAGGACATCGGTATCGATACTGGGGTAGGCCGACAATTGATGAATCTCCGTGATGAATGCCATCAGAAACATTCGTTGGATTGATCTTAGCGCCAGCGCGAGACTGGGGCCATCCACAACGGAGGGCAATACGATGAAAGGTCAAAAAGTCTATGTAAGCGATGAAAGAGTTCCTGTTCATCTCATCTCGGATCTGCTGCACAAGTTTAGTCGCTGGTACGAGCTTCACCGCGAACGCGAGTTGCTCGCCAGTCTGAGTGACGAAGCGCTGAAAGACATCGGCGTCAGTCGCGCCGACGTCGAACATGAGTCGGTGCGGCCATTCTGGGACGATCCGATGCACAAATGATCAGGGCATTACTACACAAACCACTTTCAGGTGAGGTAGGTTGCGAGCAGACAAGGAGATGCTCATGCCCGCGACACTGTCCTTTTCCCTTAAACAGGCTCGACGTCTGGCGCTGGCTGCCCAAGGGTTCAACGGGCGCCAGCCGCCGACCGTCAAGGCATCGCACCTTAACCGGCTGATCGAACGGCTGGGCCTTTTGCAGATCGACTCTGTCAATGCCGTGGTGCGCTCGCACTATCTGCCGCTGTTCTCCCGTCTCGGTTCCTATTCTTCTGACTTGCTCGACCAAGCGGCCTGGACTTCGGGACGGCGTCGCACGTTGTTCGAATATTGGGGGCATGAGGCATCGTTGCTGCCGCTGTCGATGTATCCGTTATTGGCGTGGCGGATGCAGCGCGCCAAACGTGGCGAAGGCATCTATCAGCAGTTGGCGAAGTTCGGTCGCGAGCAGCAGGACACGATTCGTCGGGTGTTGGCGTCTGTTGAAGCACAGGGTGCTTTGGGGGCCGGCAGTCTGTCGACCCGCGAAGACAAGGCTGGGCCTTGGTGGGACTGGAGCGCGGAGAAGCATGCGCTGGAATGGTTGTTCGCCGCTGGCGAAGTGACAGTGGCGGGGCGACGCGGATTTAAGCGTTTGTATGATTTGCCCGAGCGGGTATTGCCGGCGTCGATCCTGCAGCAGACCCTGCCTGATGAGGCCCAGGCGCAGCGCGGATTATTGCTGCATGCCGCTGAAGCACTGGGCGTCGGCACGGAAAAAGATCTGCGTGACTACTTTCGTTTGAATCCGGCGGATGCCCGTCCGCGTCTTGCCGAACTGGTTGAGGCCGGACAGTTGCTCACCTGTGAAGTGGCCGGTTGGCGGCCAATCGCCTATTGCCTGCCGGAGCCGAAAGTCCCGCGCAAGGTAGCGGCCAGCGCGCTGTTATCACCGTTCGATTCGTTGATCTGGGAGCGTAGTCGCACCGAGCGTCTGTTCGATTTCCGCTATCGACTGGAGATCTACACGCCTCAGGACAAACGGGTTTACGGGTACTACGTGTTGCCGTTTCTACACAACGAACGGATTGCTGCGCGGGTCGATCTGCGTTCCGAGCGGGCATCGGGGCGATTGGCGGTGCAGGCGGTACACGAGGAGGCGGCGGGGCTGGATGACGAGGGGATGCTGGCGCTGGCGGTGAACTTACGGCGGATGGCGCATTGGCTGGGGTTGGAGAGGGTGCAGCTTAATTGTCAGCGCGAGAGTGCAGGGCGGTTGCGGGTGGCATTGGCGCAAATTGATGTTGATTGATTGGGCCTTTTCGCGAGCAAGCCCACACTGGATTGGTGTTGTTCACTAAACCAGTGTGGGAGCGGGCTTGCTCGCGAATGCGACCTGTCAGACGCTAGATGCCTGACTGATTCAACGGCGAACCTGCTTCAGCGTCTCAGCAATCAAAAACGCCAGTTCCAGCGACTGATCGGCATTCATCCGCGGGTCACAGTGCGTGTGATAACGATCCGACAAGCCATCTTCAGTGATCGGCCGCGCCCCGCCAATGCACTCGGTGACATTCTGCCCGGTCATCTCGATATGAATCCCGCCGGCATAAGTGCCTTCGGCTCCGTGTACCTGGAAGAACTGTTTCACCTCGCCGAGGATCTGCGCAAAATCACGGGTCTTGTAGCCGCTGCTGGCCTTGATCGTGTTGCCGTGCATCGGGTCGCAACTCCATAGCACCTGCTTGCCTTCGCGCTGAACCGCACGGATCAGTGCTGGCAGGTGATCGCCAACCTTGTTCGCGCCCATTCGCGCGATCAGGTTCAGGCGACCCGGATCGTTGTCCGGGTTGAGCACGTCGATCAGGCGGATCAAATCGTCGGGGTCCATGCTCGGGCCGACTTTCACCCCGATCGGGTTGTTCACGCCGCGCAGGAATTCGACGTGAGCGCCGTCGAGCTGACGGGTGCGGTCGCCGATCCACAGCATGTGCGCCGAGCAATCGTAGTAATCGTTGGTCAGGCTGTCACGACGCACGAAGGCTTCTTCGTAGTTCAGCAGCAATGCTTCATGGGCGGTGAAGAAACTGGTTTCGCGCAATTGCGGCGAGCTGTCCATGCCGCAAGCGCGCATGAAGGCCAGGGTTTCATCGATGCGGCCAGCGAGGTGGCTGTACTTCTCGGCCAGCGCCGAGTTGGCGATGAAATCGAGATTCCATTTGTGCACTTGATGCAGGTCGGCAAAACCGCCCTGGGCGAAGGCGCGCAACAGGTTCAGGGTCGCGGTGGACTGGTGATAAGACTGCAGCAGGCGTTCCGGGTCCGGCACACGGCTTTTTTCGTCAAAACCGATGCCGTTGACGATGTCGCCACGGTAGGCCGGCAGGGTCACGCCGCTGATGGTTTCGTCGTTGGCTGAGCGCGGCTTGGCAAACTGGCCGGCCATGCGCCCGACCTTGACCACCGGGCAGCCCGCGGCGAAGGTCATGACGATGGCCATTTGCAGCAACACTTTAAACGTGTCGCGAATTTTCGCCGCGGAAAATTCGGCAAAGCTTTCGGCGCAGTCACCGCCCTGCAGCAGGAACGCCCGCCCCTGAGTCACTTCGGCAAACTGACGACGCAGTTCGCGTGCTTCGCCGGCAAACACCAGTGGCGGATAGCTGGCCAGCGTCTGCTCGACCTGGCGCAAGTGCGCGGCGTCGGGGTATTGGGGTTGTTGCTGGATCGGCAGGGCACGCCAGCTTTCAGGGCTCCAGGGTTGGTTCATCACGGTCTCTAAGGTTCTACGCACGGAAGGCCATGGTATCAGCAAATTAGTGCGTGACCTGTTCCTGCCCCTTCGCCGACAATCGCCTCTTTGCCACGGCGCCAAAGCGGTGCCATCGCGTCACCGCGCCCGGTGACCATCAGGAGACGAAATGACTGAGGAGCGCGTCGAGCATCTGCTCGCCGAAGTACAGGATGAGTTCGGCGTGATTCGCGTGCTGGAAGTGGCGGATTACCGCTTTCTCGAATTCGGCGATGCAATCGAGCAGAGCTGTGTGTTCACCGCTGATCCGAGCTGGCTGGAATACGACTACACCCGGGCGATGCTGATTGGCGCGTTGTGCCATGAGCGCCCGGAGAGTGCGCTGTTCCTCGGACTGGGCGCCGGTACGCTGACTCAGGCCTGCCTCAGGTTCCTGCCTCTGGAGGATGTCGAAGCGATTGAGCTGCGTCCCGATGTGCCGCGTCTGGCCGTTGAATACCTTGGGCTGGATGATGATCCGCGTCTGTACATTCGCGTTGGCGATGCGCTCGAGTTGCTGCCAACCGCCGAGCCGGCGGATCTGATTTTTGTCGACCTCTATACCGATGTCGGGCCGGGCGTCGGGCACCTTGCCTGGCGTTTCCTGGGTGACTGTCAGAAGCGTCTGAATCCGGGCGGCTGGCTGGTGATCAATCAGTGGGCCACCGATGACGGCAAGCCGCTGGGTGCGGCGTTGTTGCGCGGGCTCTATCACCGGCATTACTGGGAGTTGCCGGTGAAGGAGGGCAATGTAATTCTGATTGTCCCGGCGGATCTCGATCAGGCACTGGACATGCAGGCGCTGACGGCCCGGGCCGAAGCACTGGCGCCGCAGTTGGGGTATTCGTTGCAGTCGTTGATCAAAGCCATTCGTCCGGCGACTTGAGTCTTCAGCGCTGACCCCTTCGCGAGCAAGCCCGCTCCCACACTTGAAATGCATTCCAAATGTGTGAGCGGGCTTGCTCGCGAAGAGGGCCTGAAGAGCACCACATTTCTCAGATCCCTTTGAAGATGCCCGGGCGCCGTTCAACCAGCGACTTGATACCTTCCTTGGCATCCTCACTACTCAGCAACTTTTTCACCAGCGTCGGCAACCCCTGCGCCGCCGCCGTCTCACCTTCATAGCGCGCCTGTCGCGCCGATTGCAACGTCGCCTGTACCCCCAACGGCGCCTGTCGGGCAATCCGCTCAGCCAGTTCAATCGCCCGTGGCAGCAGATCTTCGCTGGCCATCACTTCCTGCACCAACCCCAGCCTTAATGCGTCGTGGGCATCAAACTCATCCCCGGTCAGCAACCAGCGCATCGCATTGCCCCAGCCGGCCACCTGATGAAAACGTAAAGTCGCGCCACCAAAAGGAAAGATCCCACGCTGAACTTCCATTTGCGCGAAGCGGGTATTGCTCGCACACAGGTTGATATCCGCTGCCAGCATCAACTCGATACCAATGGTCAGGCAGTAGCCCTGCGCTGCAACAATCACCGGTTTGCTCACCCGTGGCCCGACGAAAACGCCCCAGGGATCGCAACCGCCGGTCGGAACCTGCCAGCCTTGCGCAAGGGCGGCGCTGGCATTGACCAGATCCAGACCGGCGGTAAAGTGTTCGCCATGCCCGAACACCACCGCTACCCGCGCCTCGCTATCCGCCTCGAACTCGCCGTAGGCCAGGCTCAGCTCATTGAGCAGGTCGAGGTCGAACGCATTGCGCTTGGCCGCTCGGTCGAGGCCGATCAGGTGGACATGACCACGACGTTCTCGGCTGACGCGGCCGGGGCAGGGCTGGTTCATGGCTAAATCCTCAGGCAGGAAGGGCGGGGCAGCGACGGTATGCCGCACATCGGTGAATCGTTTTAGCGTCATCACCCGTAGGGCCGGGCCTTTGAAAAATAGACCTTGGCGCGATTATCCGCAAAACCCCATTACACAGCGGTGACGCACGGATTCAGGCGATAAAAAAAGCTCCCTTTTTGGGCAAAATCCGGTATAGTGCGCGCCGGCCTTTAACCGGGCCGCGTTTAGGTAGCGCAATTTCCCGAAGTCAGCTTCGGCTGCACGTCCGCATTGCGGGCTCTTCCCGGACGATTCTTTTTCTCATTCATTCGTTTTCGCAAATCCCCGCCGACAAAGCTGCCAGGGCGACTCTTGAGTCTCAACACGGCATGCGCAGCTTTGGAGCATGGGTCTTTGCGGATGCACTTAGAGGCAGACCCATGACCCAGGAAACCGGCGGATTCGCCGCTTTTAATCTTAATCCGAATATTCTTGCAGCCGTCGCAGCGACCGGCTACGAAGAGCCTTCGGCGATTCAGCAGCAATCGATCCCGATCATCATGGCCGGCCAGGACATGATTGGCCAGGCGCAAACCGGTACCGGTAAAACCGCCGCGTTCGCACTGCCTATTCTGCACCGCATCGATCCTGCCAAGCGCGAACCGCAAGCCCTGATCCTGGCGCCAACCCGAGAGTTGGCGCTGCAAGTAGCAACCGCTTTTGAAACCTACGCCAAGCAAATGCCAGGCGTCACCGTTGTCGCCGTTTACGGCGGCGCGCCGATGGGCCCGCAACTGAAAGCAATCCGTAACGGCGCACAGATCGTTGTCGCCACTCCGGGCCGTCTGTGCGACCACCTGCGTCGCGACGAGAAAGTGCTGTCGACCGTGAACCACCTGGTTCTCGACGAAGCTGACGAAATGTTGAAACTGGGCTTCATGGATGACCTGGAAGTCATCTTCAAGGCTCTGCCAGCGACCCGTCAGACCGTTTTGTTCTCGGCTACCCTGCCGCAGTCGATCCGCGCCATTGCCGAACGCCACCTGCGCGATCCGCAACACGTCAAGATCCAGACCAAGACCCAAACCGTTACCGCGATCGAACAGGCTCACCTGTTGGTTCACGCTGACCAGAAGACTTCGGCCGTTCTCAGCTTGCTGGAAGTGGAAGATTTCGACGCTCTGATCATGTTCGTGCGCACCAAGCAAGCGACCCTGGATCTGGCCAGTGCCCTCGACGCCAAAGGCTACAAAGCCGCTGCGCTGAACGGTGACATCGCCCAGAACCAGCGTGAGCGCGTTATCGACTCGCTCAAGGATGGCCGTCTGGACATCGTTGTTGCGACCGACGTTGCTGCTCGTGGTCTGGACGTTCCGCGCATCACTCACGTTTTCAACGTGGACATGCCGTACGATCCAGAGTCCTACGTTCACCGTATCGGCCGTACGGGTCGTGCCGGTCGCGAAGGTCGCGCACTGCTGCTGGTGACTCCGCGTGAGCGTCGCATGCTGCAAGTGATCGAGCGTGTAACCGGTCAGAAAGTGGCTGAAGTACGTCTGCCGGACGCTCAGGCTGTTCTCGATGCGCGCATCAAGAAGCTGACCAACAGCCTCTCGCCGCTGGTGGCTGATGCCGAGTCGACTCACGGTGAACTGCTGGATCGTCTGACTGCCGATATCGGCTGCACGCCGCGTGCTCTGGCTGCTGCTCTGCTGCGCAAGGCCACCAATGGCCAAGCGCTGAACCTGGCTGCAATCGAGAAGGAGCGTCCACTGGTGCCGAACAATGCACCGCGTGGCGACCGTCCTGAGCGCACCGGTGATCGTCCAGATCGTGGTGACCGCGAGCGTCGCGCGCCAATGCCTTTGGGCGAAGGCCGTGCTCGTTGCCGTACCGCGCTGGGTGCGCGTGACGGTATCGCTGCGAAGAACCTGCTGGGCGCTATCCTCAATGAAGGTGGTCTGGCCCGTGAAGCGATCGGTCGCATCCAGGTGCGTGACAGCTTCAGCCTCGTCGAGCTGCCGGAAGATGGTCTGGACAAACTCCTGACCAAACTGAAGGACACTCGCGTTGCCGGTAAGCAGCTGAAACTGCGTCGCTACCGCGAAGATTGATCCGCTCCTGGCTGATTGATCGAACATAAAAAATCCCCGACTGGTTCGGGGATTTTTTTTGCCTGTTTTCTGGATTCACATCAATCCATGTGGGAGCGAGCGTTCTCGCGAAAGCGTCAGCCGAAACGATATATATCCATCCCCAACGCCCCCATCGTGAACCCCTTGTGCGCCACACTGAACTCGCCTCCGGCACCTCGCGCAAAATACAGCGGCAGCAAATGCTCATCACTCGGATGGCTTCGCACCGCATTGGGCGCCTGCTGACGGTAGTCGTGCAGCGCAGCCTCATCGTTGGCTGCAAGTCTGTCGATCATCCAGTCACGGAAGGCCTTGGCCCATGGCTCGACACTTTCCGCACCGGCATGCCAGTCCAGCTCACGCAGGTTGTGAGTGATGCTGCCAGAGCCGATCAGCAGAATCCCTCGTTCGCGCAGGCTTGCCAGCGCACGGCCGACGCGTGTTTGCAGTGCCGGACCGCCGCGACTCGGTAACGAAACTTGCACCACTGGAATATTTGCCTCGGGATACATCAGGGACAGCGGCACCCAGACGCCGTGATCGAACGGGCGCTGTGGATCGAGGCGCGCGGGTAGGCCTTTAATGGTCAGCAGATCGGCGACCTCGGCAGCCAGTTGCGGATTGCCCAGCGCCGGGTACTGCACTTCAAACAGGGCGCGCGGGAAACCGCCGAAGTCATGCAATGTCTCGGGTTGCGGATGGCTGCTGACCAGCAATTCGTGACTCTCCCAGTGTGCGGAGACAATCACGATGGCTTCGGGCCTGGGCAATTCGGCGGCCAGTCGTGCGAGGGCTGGGCCGCTGGCGCCGGGCTCCAGCGCGAGCATGGGCGATCCATGGGAGATAAACAGGCTGGGAAGCATGGACGGGTTCCTGAGCGGTAAGATGGGCCATCTTCAGTCAGTTCATTGATCTAAATCTAATATAAGTTTTAACGCTTTTTGATCGATTTTTTAGGAGCGACACATGCAGCCTGAGTTTTGGCACAAGAAGTGGGCATCTGACCAGATCGGCTTTCATCAGCCTGAGGTGAACCCCCATTTGCAGCGGCACTGGCCGGATCTGTCGATCCCTGTATCGGCCCGCGTACTGGTGCCACTGTGTGGGAAAAGTCTGGATTTGCTGTGGCTGGCCGGGCGTGGCCACAAGGTTTTAGGGGTTGAGCTGTCGGAAAAAGCTGTCGAGGATTTTTTCAGCGAGCAGCGGGTGTCCCCGCAAATCAGCGAGAGGGGCATATTCAAGGTATATCGCGCTGGATCTATCGAGCTTTGGTGTGGTGATTTCTTTGCACTGAAAGCGGACGATGTCGCCGATTGCGCAGCGCTGTACGACCGGGCAGCGATGATCGCGCTCCCGTCACCGATGCGTGAGCAGTATGCGGCGCACCTTCAGCAGATCTTGCCGCAGGGCTTGCAAGGATTGTTGATTACGCTGGATTACGATCAGTCACAGATGTCCGGGCCGCCGTTCGCGGTATTGGACGATGAGGTGCAGCGGTTGCTGGGCGGCGGTTGGCAGGTGCAAGTGCTCGAACAGCAGGATGTGCTGGGGGAGAGCTGGAAGTTCTTGCAGGCGGGCGTGACGCGGTTGGAGGAGAGGGTTTACCGTATTTCCGGTCATTAGTTGTTTTTCGGCAGTACTGACGTTATCGCTGACTTGCCAGCGATGACGTCAGCCAGAGCAGCCCATGACTCGAAGCAATAAAAAAGACCCGCATCACTGCGGGCCTTCTTTTTTTACGTGAGCTGGATCAACCGCGACGACGCAAAGCGTCGATACGCTCTTCCAGAGGCGGGTGACTCATGAACATGCGGGCGAAGCCCTGCTTGATACCACCGTTGATGCCAAACGCACTCAGGGTGTCCGGCATGTGTACCGGCAGGCCCTGTTCGGCACGCAGGCGTTGCAGTGCACCGATCATCGCGCTGGTACCGGCCAGACGTGCACCGGCTTCGTCGGCGCGGAATTCGCGTTTGCGCGAGAACCACATGACGATCGCACTGGCCAGGATGCCCAGTACCAGTTCGGCGAAGATGGTGGCCACGTAGTAGGCAATGCCCCGGCCTTCTTCGTTCTTGAAAAAGAACTTGTCGACGAAGTTGCCGATGATCCGCGCGAAGAACATCACGAAAGTGTTTACCACGCCCTGGATCAGCGCCAGGGTCACCATGTCGCCATTGGCAACGTGGCCGATTTCGTGAGCCAGCACGGCTTTCACTTCATCGGGCGAAAAACGCTCGAGCAGGCCCTGACTGACGGCGACCAGTGCGTCGTTCTTGTTCCAGCCAGTGGCGAACGCGTTTGCTTCGTAAGCGGGGAAAATACCGACTTCGGGCATCTTGATCCCGGCTTCGCGGGACAATTGCTCGACGGTTTGCAGCAGCCATTGCTCATGCCGTGTGCGTGGCTGGCTGATGATCTGGGTGCCGGTGCTCATCTTCGCCATCCACTTGGAGATGAACAGCGAGAACAGAGAGCCGGCGAAACCAAAGACTGCACAGAAAACCAGCAGCTGACTGAGGTCGAGATCAACCCCGTTGGCCGCCATGAACCCGTTGAAGCCAAAAAGGCTCAGGGTGATGCTGGCTATCAGCACGACCGCCAGGTTAGTGGCCAAAAACAGCAGGATGCGCATCATGGTTGTAGAAATCTCCTCAAGCTAAAGATGTAGCGTAGTGCGGGGTATATAAGGTGCTGCACCGGGCTATTCAACCGGGTGACTATTTCAAACTGTGTCCTACAGCGATTTCTTCGGCGCACGCCCCGTTTCCCACAACAGACACTGATACGGACGACACGCAGCCGCGACCCGTCGCCATGGCGTCAGGCGTATATGGCGGGTACGAATCGCAAGTGTAGAGGGCGTGTGGAGGAGGGGAGCGCAGAAGTGTTGCTGAATCAGACAGTGCGCAACGTTCGGGCCGTTGCGCACTGCTGGCCATTTACTGGCGGTAGGACTTGAGGAAGTTGCCGATGCGGCCGATGGCCATTTCGAGTTCGTCGACTCGTGGCAGGGTGACGACACGGAAGTGATCCGGCCACGGCCAGTTGAATGCCGTGCCCTGCACCACCAGCAACTTCTCGGAGAGCAACAGGTCAAGGACGAATTTTTCGTCGTTGTGGATCGGGCAGACCTTCGGGTCGATCCGTGGGAACGCGTAAAGCGCACCCATCGGTTTGACGCAGCTCACACCCGGGATATCGTTGAGCAGTTCCCAGGTACGGTTGCGCTGTTCCAGCAGGCGACCTTGCGGCAGTACCAGATCATTGATGCTCTGATAGCCGCCCAATGCGGTCTGGATCGCATGTTGGCTCGGCACGTTCGCACACAGACGCATGTTGGCCAGCATGTCGATGCCTTCGATGTAACTCTGGGCGTTGTGTTTCGGTCCGGAAATCGCGATCCAGCCAGAACGGAAGCCGGCCACGCGATAGGACTTCGACAGGCCGTTGAAGGTCAGGCACAGTAGATCCGGGGCCAGGGACGCGGTGCAGATGTGCACGGCGTCGTCGTACAGAATCTTGTCGTAGATTTCGTCGGAGAACACCACCAGGTTGTGCTGACGGGCCAGTTCCAGCATGCCCAGCAACACTTCCTTCGAATACACCGCGCCGGTCGGGTTGTTCGGGTTGATGATCACCATGGCCTTGGTGTTCGGGGTTATTTTGGCCTTGATGTCGGCCAGGTCCGGGAACCAGTCGGCACCTTCGTCGCACAGGTAGTGCACCGCGTTGCCGCCGGCCAGGCTCACGGCAGCGGTCCACAGCGGATAGTCTGGCGCCGGCACCAGCACTTCGTCGCCGTTGTTGAGCAGCGCCTGCAGCGACATCACGATCAACTCGGAAACGCCGTTACCCAGGTAGATGTCTTCAATGCCGACACCTTCGACCTGTTTCTGCTGGTAGTACTGCATCACGGCCTTGCGCGCACTGAACAGACCTTTGGAATCGCTGTAGCCTTGCGCGGTTGGCAGATTGCGGATCACATCCTGAAGGATTTCGTCCGGCGCTTCGAAACCGAACGGCGCCGGGTTGCCGATGTTCAGCTTGAGGATGCGCTGGCCTTCCTCTTCCAGTCGTTTGGCGTGCTTGAGCACCGGGCCGCGAATGTCGTAGCAGACGTTGGCGAGCTTGTTCGATTTGCTGAACTGCATGGCGATGTGATCCCGAAAATGAACGATCCAGACGGCGGATGGACAACCGTGCTGGGATTCCTGCGTCTTCGTACAGGCGAATGTCTTGAGGCATGGTGCCCAGAATCCGTTTGAATGCGCCCGGTCTGGCTGCCAGACTGGCGTGTGACGAGGCGCAATCATACGTGCCGCCCGATCCGTGGAAAAGGTACAGATCGGGCTTTTTCAGCCGCTGAGGTGTGATGATGGAAAAGTTGGAAAAAACCCTGGAAGAATGGAAAGCCATGCTTGATCCGCAGCAGTACGAGGTTTGCCGCCTCAGTGCGACCGAGCGACCGTTCTCCGGCAAGTACAACGCCACCAAAACTGATGGTGTTTACCACTGCGTCTGCTGTAACGAGCCATTGTTCGACTCCACGACCAAATTTGATTCCGGTTGCGGCTGGCCGAGCTTCTACGCGCCAATCGGCGAAGGTGCCATGACCGAAATCCGCGATATCAGCCACGGCATGATTCGTACCGAAGTGAAATGCGCGTGCTGTGATGCGCATTTGGGGCACGTCTTTCCGGACGGTCCGCCCCCGACTGGTTTGCGCTATTGCATCAATTCGGTGTGCTTGAATCTGGAGCCCCGGGAGTAGGAGTTTGGGCGGCCCAAGGGTCGCTCTTCGAATAATTAAATTGTGTGCAATTAAATTGTTCGCTATTTTTGCGGCTTCTTCCTGATTTCAGAGCGCGCCCCATGAGCGACAACCTGCTGAATATCCCTTGCACCACCATCAAGGGCGAACAAAAGACCCTGGCCGATTTCGCCGGTAAAGCGGTGTTGGTGGTCAACACTGCCAGCAAGTGCGGCTTCACCCCACAGTACAAGGGGCTGGAGGAACTGTGGCAGACCTACAAGGACCAAGGCCTGGTAGTTCTGGGCTTTCCATGCAATCAATTCGGCAAGCAGGAGCCGGGCAATGAGGGCGCGATCAGTGAGTTCTGCGAACTGAATTTCGGTGTCAGCTTCCCGCTGTTCAAAAAGATCGAAGTCAACGGCGCAGGCGCCCACCCACTGTTTGTGCAATTGAAGAAGCGCGCTCCGGGTGTACTCGGTTCTCAGGGCATCAAGTGGAACTTCACCAAGTTCCTGATTGGTAAAGATGGCCAGTTGGTCAAGCGCTTTGCGCCGGCCACCAAGCCGCAGGATCTGAGCCGCGAGATCGAAGCCTTGCTCAAATGAACAGCCTGTCCGTCGATTCGCTGAACCTCGACAGTCAGTTGTGCTTCAAGCTGTATGCGGCTTCTCGTGCGGTGATCCGCGCCTACAAGCCGATGCTCGATCAGCTTGGCCTGACCTACCCGCAATACCTGGCGATGCTGGTGTTGTGGGAATGGCAGGACAGCGCGCCAGAGCAACCGACGGTCAAGGCACTTGGCGAGCGACTGGCGCTGGATTCCGGCACCTTGACCCCATTGCTCAAGCGGCTGGAGCAATTTCAACTGGTACAGCGCCAGCGCTCTGTGCTCGATGAGCGTGAGGTGCATCTGAGCCTGACGGCGGCGGGGCAGGCGCTACGCGAGGAGGTCGGGCCACTGAAGGCCCGTCTGCTGTGCGACAGCGGTGTGGATCTGGACCGATTGAATGGCTTGCGCGACGGACTCGATCACTTGCTGGGCCAGATCAAAGCGCTGGCGTAGTCGTGATCCATTGGTCCAGCAATGCCGCCAGCTCTTCGCGGCGAAACGGCTTGGCCAGGTAGTCACTCATGCCCGCCGCCCGACAGCGTTCACGCTCCTCGGACATAGCGTTGGCGGTCAACGCGACAATCGGCAGGTTTGGCCAGCGTCCGCTCTGGCGAATCTGTCGGCTCGCTTCATAACCGTCCATCACGGGCATGTTGCAGTCCATCAGCACCAGATCGAATTCCTGATACTCCAACTGATCCAGCGCTTCGGCGCCATGGGCAGCCACCACGACATCACAGCCAAGTTTGCCGAGCATGCCTTTGGCCACCAGTTGATTGACCGGGTTGTCCTCGACCAGTAGCACACGCCCACGTCTGACGGGGGGCGAAGTTTCGAGTTGTGCATCGTTGATGGTGGCGACCTCCGGGTTCAAGGTGCGCCGCAGATTCTGATAGAGCGCGTTACGCGCCAGTGGTCGGGCCTGTTGTTGCAGCGGGGCGAGGGCTGCCGCTTCTTCGCTGGGCAGGAAACTGCCGTAGGCGGTCACCAGCAGGATCGGAGCGGTGAGTGTCGGACGCAGCCCGAACAGGCACTCGGGGCAGTCAGTGATCAGTACATCGGGCGACAGCCCCAGCAGCGAGTCGTCCATAGTGCGTTGTTCGTACGCAAGGCCCCAGACCGGCAGCAGATTTTTCAACAACTCTGCCAAGCCGCTGCTGGCGGCGGTAATGGCGAGGACTTTGCCATGCAGAAGCGCCGGAGCCAGTGCTCGGGTATGGCAGGGCAGCGGTAGCTCGGCGCAGAACTGGCTGCCGAAACCGGTCTCTGAAGTGATACTCAGGCGTCCCTGCATGGCTTCGCAGAGGTTGTAAGTCAGCGCCAATCCCAGTCCGGTGCCGCCGTACTGGCGGGTAATGCCGGCACCCGCCTGAGTGAACGGCTGGAAGATCTTCACCTGTGCTTCCTGTGCGATACCGATACCGGTGTCGCAGACTTCGATACGCACGCCATCCTTGTAGGTCGACAATCGCACATCCACCCGCCCGAAGCGGGTAAATTTCAGGGCGTTGGACAGCAGGTTGCTGACGATCTGCCGGACCCGGGTCGGATCGCCCAGCACCAGTGCGGGGAAGTGCGGATCAATCAGGCAGGTCAGCTCGACGCTCGGCGCCGCGTTCTGCGACAGCAGGTTGGCGGTGTCCTCGATCAATGAGCCGAGGTCGAACGGGATGTGCTCGAGCTCCAGTTGTCCTGCATCGAATTTAGACAGGTCGAGAATATCGTTGAGCAACTCCACCAGCACTTTGCCCGAGTCGTGGGCGATCGATAGCTGTTGTTGTTGCTCGGCATTCAGCGGTCCGTCGAGTGAAAGCGCGATCATCCCCAGCAGACCGTTGAGTGGCGTGCGGATCTCATGGCTCATGTTGGCCAGGAACGCCGACCGCGCTTCGGCCATCTCCAGCGCCGTGCTGCGGGCGACTTCGAGCTCCTGATTGGACTGGCTGAGCCGGGTATTGATCGCTTTGAGTTCGGCGGTCCGCGTCGAGACGATGTCTTCCAGTTGGCCGAGGTATTCGGTCAGACGGTTTTCGGCGTTGCGCCGCTGCTGGATCTCGGTGGCGATGTTCTCGAATTGCTGATTGGCGACTTTGACCAGTACGCCGATTTCATCGTTGGCATGCCCGGCCGGGCATTCCAGCGTGGCCGCTTCGGCGCTGCGAGGGTCACGTCCGCTGAGCTCGCGAATGACGCGAACCAGCGGTTTGGTCAGCATCACGTAAAACAGCGCCAGCAGAATGCCGGTCAGGATCAGGCTGCGCGCGAATCCATTGAGCAGTGTGACCTCGGCCCGGCGCAGGAAGCGGCTGCCGTACGTGTAGGTGTCGACTTCAAGACTCAGGATCCCCAGCGATTCGTTGGGCAGGTGATCCAGATACAGGCGATCTTCGAATTGACGCTTGGCGCCGAAGAGGAAATCGCTGATCACCCGATAGCCGTTTTGCAGCTCCGGGCGTTTGACACTGGCCAGCTCCGTATTGTTGTTGTCGATCAGTTGCGCAGAAATGATTGCCGGTGAGCGCAGCAGGCCCAAGGCGAGTTCCTGGGCCAGTTCGGCATCGATGTTGTAGGCAATGCGTGATGCCGGGTTATGGCTGATCTCCAGCAAAGACAGGATTTCACGGTTGATGGCGGCGTCTTCACTGGCATAATCGATGCCGATTTGCAGTAGGCTGAGCAGCGTGCCGAGAATGAACCCGACCAGCACAGTAAGCCGGGCTTGTTTGTATGACAGCCGGTGAGTGAATTTGATATCCATGGGGTGTTGAACCACTTCCGTTTCCCTTCGCTGCTCAAGCATAGTCGATCATGTACGGATACCGAGGTTCCCGAATCGCCTTGTAACAAGGCTCGGCGCGGGAGTTTTGATCTGAGTGTCGTCGCTGGATCGCCATCATCACTGTGAAAGGGCCCGAGGAGAAGACGTGGATTCCCGATTGAATGCTTTTCTTGAACGTGCCGAGTCTGTTCTGGCGCGGATCGAACCGTTGTTGCCGGTGCCTCGTCCTGTCATCGACTGGGGGACTTGCCTGGCTGCGCGCTGGCAGCGTGACGGACGCAGCGGTTTTCTGCTGCCGCTGGAGGTCAGCCTCGACATGCGGCTGTCCGACCTGATCGGTGTTGACCGTCAGCTTGAGCAACTGGGGCGCAACACCCGGCAATTCCTCGACGGCATGCCGGCCAACCACGCTTTGCTCTGGGGCTCGCGCGGCACCGGCAAATCCTCGCTGGTCCGGGCGTTGCTCGCCGAGCACGCCAAGGCCGGCCTGCGCCTGATCGAGATCGAGCGCGACCATCTGGCCGACTTGCCGCGCGTGGTCGAGCAGATTGCCAAACTGCCGCAACGTTTTGTGCTGTTCTGCGATGACTTGTCGTTCGAATCCGGTGAAGGTGATTACCGCATTCTCAAAAGCGTGCTTGACGGCTCGCTGGAGCAGGCGCCGGACAACGTCTTGCTGTACGCCACGTCCAATCGCCGTCACCTGGTGCCGGAGAAGGAAAGCGACAACGAAAACTGGACACGCGTCGACGGCGAACTGCACCCCAGTGAGGCGGTGGAGGACAAGATCGCGCTGTCGGATCGTTTCGGTCTGTGGCTGTCGTTTTATCCGTTTACCCAAGAACACTTCCTGAATGTTGTCGAACACTGGATCGGCCAGTTGGCCGCCAAGGCTGGCCTGAGCTGGCAGCGCGACGAAGCACTGGACATCCTTGCCGTGCGTTGGGCCACCGGCCGCGGCAATCGCAACGGACGTTGCGCGTACCAATTCGCCCGTTATTGGGTGGGACTGAAATTGTTGGAGCACAAGGCATGATTGATTTGCAACAAAGCGGCCAGGGCCTCGAAGGCTATGGCATGTTGGCCGCGCAACTGGAGTCGCTGCTGGCCGATGAGCGCGATTTTATCGCCAACGCTGCGCAGTTTCCGCGTTCCTGTTCAACCAGCTCGAGGATCTGAACTGGGCGGGTTTCTACCTCAATCGCCACGAAGAGTTGGTGCTCGGCCCGTTTCAGGGCCAGATCGCATGCGTGCGTATTGCGTTCGGGCGCGGTGTCTGCGGTGCAGCGGCGGCAACCTTGCAGACCCAGCGGGTTGAAGACGTTCACGCGTTTCCCGGTCATATCGCCTGCGACAGCGCCTCGAACAGTGAACTGGTCGTGCCGCTGGTCAAGGAGGGGCGCCTGATCGGTGTTCTTGACCTCGACAGCCCGAAGCTTGCGCGATTTGGCGCCACCGATCAGACGGGTATCGAGCAACTGGCGGCGATCTTCCTGCGCCTGACCGACTGCTGATCACGCGCCAAGGCCGGCCTTTTGCAACAGGCTGGCCGTATCCACTGAATCAATCTGGTGGGGGTCGAGAAAACGTTCGGCGTACTGCATGTACACGCCGTCGTTGATGAACAATCCAAACAACTGCGCATCGATGTGCGCCTCGCGGCACATGGTAGCCATGATCCCCAGAGCCTCGCTCAAGGACTTGGCTTTCTTGTAGGGACGATCGGCCGCAGTGAGTGCCTCGAAAATATCGGCGATCGCCATCATTCTTGCTGGCAGGCTCATCTCTTCGCGCTTAAGGCGTTTCGGGTAACCGGTGCCGTCCATTTTTTCATGATGGCCACCCGCGATTTCGGCAATGCTGTCGAGGTGGCCGGGGAAGGGCAGGTGACTGAGCATCATGATCGTCTGCACCATGTGGTGATTGATGATGTAGCGCTCTTCGCGGGTCAGGGTTCCGCGCACGATGCTCAGGTTGTACAGCTCGCCGCGATTGTATTTGTAGCGCGGTACATCCAGCTTGAAGCCCCACGGATTGTCGTCAGCAATCAACTCGTTTGCGTCGCGTTCAAGTAAATGTTCGGGTTTGTCCGCCAGCAACTTTTCGTGTGCTGGCAAACTCTGCACTGGTGTTTTCGCCTGACGCTTGTTTTCTTCCCATGACACGCCCAAACGGTCATCCAGCGTCCGCACCCATGTGCGTTGGGACAGATCATGCAGGCGCTGCAGATCCGCTTCGGCCATCGCTTCACTGCCCAGGTTGCAGCGGGCCACAAAGGCAAAGTCTTCGTCCAGTGCGTACAGGGTTGCATCGCGTCGTTCGGCCAGTGAGGTTTCGTCTCCACCCAGGGCCAGGGCCTGCCAGTAAATGATCCAGGCATCGCGCTTGAGCACTTCGAAACGGGTGCGGATTTCGTGGATGCGGTCGTTGAGGGTTTCCAGTTTGGTGGCCTTGTCGACCACGTATTCCGGCGTCGTGACCTTGCCGCAGTCGTGCAGCCACGCGGCAATGTGCAAGGCTTCCCATTCATCCTCGGTGGGTTGATAGGCCTTGAAGGCGGGCGCCTGGCTCGCCGCAGCGGCCTGGGCGAGCATCAGGGTCAGCTCTGGCACTCGTTGACAATGCCCGCCGGTATAGGGGCTCTTGGCGTCAATGGCCCCGGCGAGTAACTGAATGAATGCATCGAGCAGTTGTTTCTGTCTGGCTTGCAGGCGTTGGCTCTCGATACTCACAGCCGCTGCACCGGAGACTGCCTGCAGGAAGGCAATGCGGTCGGGCCGCAGTTTTTCGAGGTCGGCCGGGGTGCCGCTGTCGTTGATCAGCAGGATCAGCAGCCCGATGGTTTCGTTATGGCGGTTGTGCAGGCGGATGCCGATCAGATGGATGCGCGGCGAGGCCATTGCCAGCAAGACTTTCTGCAGATCCCCGGCCTGATCGACACCCATGTTGCTCACCACATTGTCGGTGCTGACCAATTGTTCAAACCATGCAGGGCCTTGGCTCTCGTGCAGGTCGTGCCCCTGAATATCGAACGCCTCCAACGCTTGAGGTGTGCCATTGATCACCAGCCCGTAAGGCTCCATGCGGCTGTCATCGTTTTCACGCAGATAGATCAGCCCTGCCTGAGCCTGGGCGATCTGCACCGTTTCGAACAGTACCCGTTGCAGCAGCGGTGCGAACCGGGTTTCGGCCCCCAGGGTGTCGGTTATCCGGAAGAAACTTGCCAGGGTATCTTTCATTCGGGCCATCGACACGCTCAATTGGTCGACTTCAAGTACCGGAGAGCGCCGGGCCAGTGGAAAGTTGAAATCGAAACTGCGGATCGCGTCCGCTTCCTTTACCAGCGCATGCAGCGGTTTGACCAGAATACGCGAGATCACCCAACCCAATGGCAGGCACAACAACAAGGTGCCCAGGGTGATCAACGCACCTTGCCAGCGCATGCGATAGGCATCGACCAACAGTTCGTCTTCCGGCACGAGCAACGCCAATTGCAAACCTTTCGGGCCGCCTTCCTGAATGCTGCTGCGCGCGACGATCCATTGCCGGCCGTTCGCTTCCAGTCGATTGCCCGTGTGTGCACCAGACAGCAGCGCATGGAGGCTGGGGCTCAAGTCGGCCGCCCTGGCCAGATGCGCGGTGCGGTCATCGACGATCAGGCGGCTGCTATCGGGATAAGCCACGGCATTGCCGTTGGCATCGAACAGGACAATTTCGGTGGAAGGCGTGACGACATGCTTGCTCAAGGTGGCAGACAGGGCGGCCAATGTCAGGTCGGCGCCAATCACCGCATTCTCGCCACTGCGTCGGGCCAGCGTGGTGCCGACATTGTGGGTGGAGAAAAACACATAGGGTTGGGTGGTGATCTGCTCGGTTTGCTGGCGGGCGTCGACGAACCAGGCGCGGCTGCGCGGATCGTAGGCGTCTTCGGTATTGTCCTGGCGGCTGATTGGCGTCAGGGCGAGGTCGAAGAACAGCGATTGCGAATGCATCTTGCCCTGCGGGTCATGCTCGATGCTCCAGACCTGATACGCCGCCGCTTCCGGTGCCTTGAGCAATGTCTTCAAGGCAGCGGTGCGTAGCGGGCGGACCATGAAAAAATCGCCATTGGCATAACCCAGATAGAGCGAGGCCAGGTTCGGGTTGTCCGTGAGCGACTGGCTGAACGGTCTGAGCAGCGGCAAGCGTTGATCAAGACGCATGGCCTGTGTGGCGGGATTGTCCGCCAGCAGGCTCAACAGGTGCCGGATTGGCTGATAGGTCGCGGACATGTCCAGGCGCACGTCCTGCTCGATCCTGTTGAACAGTTTTTCACTGCTCGACAGGATGATCTGTGTCGTCTGGCGATAATTGAACAGTCCCAGCACCACGCCCGTGAGCAACAGCAGAAACGTGAACATGACACTGATGTGCACGTGCAGCGGGAACCGGCGTTGTTGCGGGCGCAGTGGGCTGGGCATTTCCGGTTCTCCTTGATGGTTAACTCACTGCTCAGCGCCAAGCATAGTTAAGGCACGCTCATTGTGCCTTGATCGGACAATGCTAATTGTTGTTGCAAGGCTTGCTCCAGTTCGAGTATTGCCCGGTTGCTCGCCTCGCAACGGCGGGCGATCTCGTCCGTTGCCAATGCCTGTGCGCAGGCCTGTTCAAGGGCATCGCAGCATTCGATTACGCGTGTTGCCTGAGCGATGCGCGCGGCGCCTTTGATCTTGTGAGCGACCACGGCCAAGGCTCCGGGATTGTCTTGCGGCGACAACGCGAGCAGTTCCTGTCGGTCGAGACGGCTGCTTTTGAGCAGTTCAACCAGCAGCCGCCGAGCCTGTGCAGGATTGCCGCCGGTCAACATGTTCAGACTTTGCAGGTTGAATGCTGGCGAGGGTGAAACCGGGACGATGCCATCGAGCCACTGGCTGAGCAGACTCAGGCTCAGGGGTTTGAACAGGCAATCGTTCATGCCGGCCTGTTTGCAACGTTGTATTTCCTCGGGTTGTGCATTGGCGGTGAAACCCAGCACGGTGCAGGGTGGGCAGCGGCTCTGCAGCTCTTGCTGGCGAATGGCGCGGGTCAGTTCATAGCCATTCATCAAGGGCATGTTGCAGTCGACAATCACCAGATCGAACCGGCCATCCTTCCACACTTCAAGTCCGCAGCGACCGTTCTCGGCGATGCTGAAGTGATGACCGAGGAACTCCAGTTGCTGACACATCAACAAGCGGTTGGCAGGGTGATCGTCCACCACAAGTACGCGCAGGGGCGCCAGCGAAGTTTTGACAGGGGGTTCACTTCGGGCCGTACTCACCAGGGCCGGCAAGGTTTCCAGCGGCAAGGAAATGCATACCTGGGTGCCGATCCCGGGCTGGCTGCTCAATTGCAGTTGTCCGCCCATCATTTCGCACAGATTGCGACTGATGACCAGGCCCAGACCCGCGCCGCTTCTGGCCTGCTGATGGCTGTTCTGCGCCTGGGCAAAGGGTGCGAACAAACGCTGCTGATCCTCGGCACTGATACCGACGCCGCTGTCCTGTACGGTCAGTTGCATCAGCGCACGAGCCGGCACCTCCGTGCTCATGAGGTCAAGAGTGATCCTGATATGTCCGCGCTCGGTGAACTTGATGGCGTTGCTGATCAGGTTGGACAGCACTTGCTTGAAGCGCAGTGGGTCCAGCTGCACGTCGACCGCCAGATCCGGCGGATTGAAGATGATTTGCAGGGCGAGATTTTTCTGCCGGGCGAGGCCGTCGAAAATTCTGGCGACAGACGCCACCGTGTCGACCAGATTGACCCGTTCCGGACAAAGGCTCAGGCGTCCGGATTCGATCCGTGCGATGTCGAGAATGTCGCCGATCAAGCCCAACAGATCCTTGGCTGAATGGTAGGCAGTGTCGATCGATGAACGGTCCGGATGCTGTTGATCCATGCGTTTGAGCGTCAGCTCGAGCATACCGATCACAGCATTCATCGGTGTGCGGATCTCGTGACTCATGGTGGCAAGAAAAGTGCTCTTGGCACGGTTCGCCTCATCTGCCTGCTCTTTGGCGGTGCGCAACTCGTCGAACAGTTGGCGACGCTCGCTGATGTCGATCCAGCCACCGATGATGCCTTTCACTTCGCCGCTGGAGTCGCGATACGGGATGATCCAGTGATAGATCGTCAGCCGGCGGTTACCGATGTGCAGGGGACGATCCAGTAACTGGGGAATGCCTTCGTTCACTACACGCTGATAATCGGCTTGAAACGCCTGCGCTTCGAAGGCGTTGCTCAGAGTGCCTTGCATGACGCTTTTGCCGATAACATCCTCGCGTCTGGCATTGAATACTTCGAGGTAGCTGTCGTTGCAGCTTTGCAACAGACCTTTGCGGTCGCGAACGTAGATCGGGTGTGGTGTGCCGTTGACCAGTGAGCTCATGAACTCGAACTGGTCGCTCAAGGCTCGCTCGGCTGCCTGGCGCTGTTTGATCTGGTGTCGCATGTAGGCGTTCCAGGCCAGCAGGAGCAGCAGGACCAGGCAGGCTCCTGTGATCACTTGATAGAACAGGCGCTGATAGTTGCGCCAGATGTTCTGCGAGGCGCTGGAGTAACCGCGCCACCGGCCGTTGATCACGCCGAGTTCTTCGGGGGCAATGCTCAGCAACGCTTTGTTGATGATCGAACCCAGTTCCTTGTTGTCACGGGCAGTTGCCAGGGAGAACGCTGCCTGACCGGTGCCGATGGTGGTGGTGATTTGCAACGCGCGTTCGAAGATCCGCGAAGAAATGAAGTAGTTGGCGATCACCAATGAATTCACCGCGCCGTCAACGTGACCTTCGGCCAGTAGCGAGACGGCGCTGAATGTATCTTCTGTTTCGATCAACTGGATACGTGGGAACTCGCGTCGCAAATACTCGACCATCGGATTGCCTTGGGCAATCGCCAGTCGCTTGTCTTTGAGCTGACCCAGATTGGTCGGGCTGTCAGCGCTTTTGCGAGTCAGCAAGACGTAAGAGTTTTCCAGATAGGGCCGACTGAAGTTCAGGGTTTTTTCCCTCTCGGCAGTTGGCAGCAGTGCAGCTATGAGATCGGCCTTATGGCTGTCGATCTGTTTGATCATCTGTGCGTCGTTACGGCTGCGATGGATCTCGAAGCGCAAGCCGGTGCGCAGGCGGATCAGTTCGAGAAGGTCTGCGCTGATTCCTCGAAAATTGCCGTCGCCGTCGAAGAAGGTCAGCGGCGCGTATGCTTCATTCACCACCACACTCACCACGGGATGCTGTTTGAGCCATGTTTCTTCGCGTCTGGTCAATTGCAGCTTCTGATCGGTGAGGAGCAGGTCGCTGCCGGCGCTCCAGCGTTTGGCGATGTTGTCCCGTTCGCTGCGTGGAACCGCTTTGAGCACGGCGTCGATGATGCCCAGCAATTGCGGATTGTTACGCCGTACGGCGAAGCTGAATCCGAGGGCTTCCTGCTTGCCGAAATTAGCCATGCGGACGTTGTTCAGGTGGCCCTTGTTGATCATGTAATGGGTGGAAAGCGTGTCACCGATAAATACATCGGCCTGATCGAATGCGACGGCGTTGATCGCGTTTTGATAGGAGGGATAACAGGTAATGAGCGCTTTGGGATAAAGCATCTTGACGTCAGGGGGCGGCAGGTAGTGATACACCATGCTCAGTCGCAGGCCTGCCAGGCCTTCGGTCAGGGAGCGGTTTTCGTCTTCGCGGGTAACGAGCACTGGCTGATCAATTGCGTACGGTTCGGATAGCGCGATGTCGGCATTACTGGCTTCGAACCCGTTCGCCGTACCCAGCAGGTCAACCTGGCCGTCGATGAGCGCGTGAATCGCGGCCTCTCGGGAGGGAAAGCGTTTGACCCGGATCGGCAAACCGATGGTTTGACTGAGAAGCCCTGCATAGTCGGCGGTCAGCCCCTCGTAATCGCGACCGCTGGCGGTCATGTCGAAGGGGGGGTAATCGGGGGCAGAGGTGCCCAGTATCAGCTCGCTACGGGTTTGCAGCCACTGTCGTTGAGACTGTTCGAGTGCCACTGGCACCGATTCGCTCGCCGAGCGGCTGAGCAAGTTATAGTCCGGTGAATCAAAAGGCATGGCGAACACATTGCTGCTCAAGAACAGACCGGCACTCAACGCAATTAAATAGTCTTTTAAACGACTGGGCATGCTGGCTCTCACACGAGTGCGTTACGTTTGGCCATCTCGATAAGCTCTACAAGGGATTTGGCTTTGAGTTTCTGCATAAGGCGTTTTTTGTAGGTGCTGACGGTTTTATTGCTGAGAAACATGCCTTTGGCTATTTCCTTGTTGGTGCGCCCTTGGGCAAACAGTTGCAATACCATCAACTCGCGATCGTTGACGGACTTGAAGAGTTCCAGTTCTGTATAACGAATATCGTCGCTGCGAACCGGGTTCAACGCTTGGCTGGGGAAATAGTTGTAACCGGAAAGTACCGCCTTTATAGCACTCACCAACTCGCTCAGGTCTTCCTGTTTACATACATAGCCCGACGCACCGGATTGCATGCAGCGAATTCCGAATAAAGTCGGGCATTGCGCGGTCAGTACCAGGGTTTTCAACGGAGAACTCATGGCGTTGAATCGCGCCAGTACCTCCAGGCCGTCGAGTTTTGGGATGCTGATGTCGAGAATGATCAGGTCGGGCATGCACTCTCGCACCATCTGCATGGCATCGACCCCATTATCGGTCTCTCCGACAACCTTATAACCTTCATGTTCCAGCAGCATGCGAACGGCGAGACGGATGACCGGGTGATCGTCGACAATAAAAACGGAGTTCATAATCAAATCCCATACAAGCACCAATAAAGCGCGCACCTTAGCCCAGATAGATGAAGGCTCGCATGAACTGACTTGGCTTCAGTCGCGATATCGGATTATTCCTACAATTAATGAGGAAAGGTACTACGGTCGAACTAGGTTTGGCGTAAGGATGTACAGGGAATGCAGTGGCTTATAGTTCGGCTTGAATGTTTTACAAGTGTTGGTTGTTAATGGTTTTTTATAGGTGTTTAAGTGTGCTGGTTCGTCGCTTGTTTGTTTTTGTTTGTTTTGCCGTTACGTCGCGCCATAAAACTGCTGAGTGTGCCCGTGTCATAAGGGATTGAGCAGAGAAAGTGATTGCCCGACATTCGGTCGGCTAAATGCCGACCGAATGAGGCTGAATCAGCGACTGGAGCGACCGGTCATTTCCAGCGCCATGTCGCTGGCGTAGCTGTCGGTCATGCCGGCAATGAAATCGATCATGCGTAAAAATGACGTGTGCAACGAACCTTGCGGATCCGGTGCGTTATTGCCCAGCAAATCGAGAATACGTCGACTCTTGAACGACGGTGTGCGCCCGTTGTGTTGTTCCAGTGCGGCGCCGCAGAACGAGTTGAGCAGAATCTCCAGCGTCGTGTAGGCGCCGATTTCGTGCAGGGTTTTGCGTTTGTCCTGAAAGATCTTCTTGCGGGCAATGTCCTTGGCGTTCAATACACAGCGCTTGGTCGGGCCGTGCATGTGCTCGACCAGATCGCCGTGCAACGTGCCGGCGAGCAGTGCGTCCTGTTGCTCGACAAAGGCCCGCGCCGCCGCGTTGGTCAAATGCTCGATGGCCTTGCCACGCAGGATTGCCAGTTTGCGTCGACGCGAATCCTGCGGGCCAAGCTGACGATAGGTTTCCGGCAGATCATCACCCACCAGTCCGAGCAGCAGCGATTCGACTTCGGCGTATTCCAGCAACTCCATCTCAAGACCGTCCTCGAGGTCGATCAGGGCATAGCAGATGTCGTCGGCGGCTTCCATCAGGTACACCAACGGATGGCGCGCCCAGCGCTGGTCTTCCAGTTGCGGCAGTCCGAGCTTTTGAGCGATCTGTTCGAGCAGCGGCAACTCGCTCTGATAGCAACCGAATTTGTGTTTTTTGTATCCCAGGGAGTCAGCGTGACGGGCTGTCCACGGGTATTTCAGATACGTGCCAAGCGTGGCGTAGGTCAGGCGGGTGCCGCCGTCGAACTGATGGTACTCAAGCTGCGTGAGCACCCGGAAACCCTGGGCATTGCCTTCGAAATTGAGGAAATCGGCGCGTTCGGCTTCACTCATGCCATCAAGCCAGCCACGCCCGGCCGCCTGTTGAAACCAGTGGCGAATGGCATCTTCACCTGAATGGCCGAATGGCGGGTTGCCGATGTCGTGAGCCAGACAAGCCGATTGCACGACCATCCCCAGGTCGGCGGGATCACACCAATCGGGAAGGGCATTGCGCAGGGTTTCTCCGACGCGCATGCCCAACGAGCGGCCGACGCAACTGACTTCCAGTGAATGGGTCAGGCGCGTGTGGATGTGATCGTTGCTCGACACCGGATGCACTTGGGTCTTGCGACCCAGGCGGCGGAAGGCGCCGGAGAAAATGATGCGGTCATGGTCTTTATGGAAAGGGCTGCGGCCGAGCTCTTGCGGGCTGTGCAGGGGCTTTCCGAGGCGTTCGCGGTTGAGCAGGGTGTGCCAATCCAAGGCTGATTCTCTCCGTCTGGTGACTGAATTGCCCTAGCTTCCCGGTTCACGGCGGCACCTGCAAGCGGAACTACAGCCCCGCCGCATCGATGTCGATCAACAGCAACCGTTCGCCGTTGTCGAAAAACTGTCCGGCCGTCAGGCAATACTGGTTGCTGGTAGCGTCGCGGTAGGTGTTGGAGAGGGTCAGGCGCCGCTCCTCCCAGCCTTCGGCGAGTAAATGGTAGAAGTACGGGCGCCATGACCAGTTGTGCCCCAGATACCGGTTATCAGCGACCCAGCCGTTGTTGCGCCATTCCAGATTGGGGGTCAGTTGCGTGCCATGACGGTCGCATTGATAAAACCGCAGCAGCCATGGGAAGGCTTCCAGTTGTGGCAATGCACTGAGTGGCGCGTGAGCCTGAGCCCAGTGTTGCAGGATTGCCATCAATTCACTGAGTTGCTTGCGCATCTGCATCAACCGTGCGCGTTCGGCGAGTTTCTGATGAACGTACCGCTGGCGTAGCTCGGCAAAACGCTGCACAAAAGCGTCTGTCGGATAGAAGGCTTCCTGGGCCCGGGCGAACAGAAAACCCTGCACGTAACGGGAACCGCACTCAAGGGCGAAATTCAGTTGGGCTTCGGTCTCGACACCTTCGGCGATGATCCAGCAGCCGGTTTTCTCGGCCATTTGTGCAAGCGCTTTCACCACATCACTGCTCGGGCCGCCTAGGGCGGCGGCCTGAAATAAACGCATGTCGAGTTTGAGGATATCCGGTTGCAACGCCAGTACTCGATCAAGTTGCGAATAACCGGCGCCAAAGTCATCGATGGCAATCCGCGCACCGGCCTGGCGATAACGCGCGACCACTTCGGCAAGGCGCTCACCATTGCCCCCCAATTCGGTGATTTCGAACACGATACGTTGCGGATCAACATCATGTCGTGTCAGTTGTTTAAGGCTGGGTAGCGCTTGATCGGAGCGCAGTCGACTGATCCAGCGCGGCGACATGTTCAGGCTGAGAAACCAGTCAGCCGGAGCTTCATGCAAGCGACTCAGGGCGTTGTCACGAATCTGCCGATCAAGGCGGCGCAGTGCGATGGCAGGCGTGCGGCTGTCGGCGAACAATGGCCCGACCGAGGTCAGTTGACCGTCAGCCTGACGCAGGCGTCCTAACGCTTCGACGCCTGCTATGCGTCCGGTGGCCGTGTCGATGAAAGGCTGAAAGCAGGCGAGCGGTTGCCCGTCGATCACGGGGCCTCCTTAGTCGTTCTTGTTCTGGCTGAACCCCGTCGACCGGGTAGGCGCGAGAGGATTGAACCTCCGGATACAGGAGGTTCATCTCGCGGCTATTGCAAGAATGTAGCCAGATGCGTTCGTTCAGCGTTTGCCAGAACCCTGCATGACCAGTTTGATCAGCGGCCCAAGGCTGGTGCCCAGACGAATCAATCGGGTCAGCCCCCCGACGCCGCCGCTTTTCGCGCCTTTGCCGGTAATAAAGCCCAGCAGTGTGACAGCCGCCACGCCCCACAGCGGCGCGTGCTTGATGCCCAAGCCACCCTGCAGGTTTTGTGTCATGCCGCGCATCCGCTGCAGGGGCTGCATCACCTGACCCGCTTCATGGCGGATTTCCTGCCGGTGCATTTCCATGCGAAGGCGGATAAGCGCTTTGCGCATTTCCCGGCGTGAGCTGTTCTGTGGAAGTTCATGCAGGCTCATGGCAGCAGGCGCTCCCGGTCATTGGCCAGCTCTTCGAGCGTGCCGTGGAAGGGCGAGGATTCATCGAAGATCGCAGCCTTGAGGCGCAACCCACAGAAGATCGCCGCCAGGGTGTAGAACACGCACAGGCCGATGATCGCCGGGAGACGGTAGGTGTCCCAGAACACAATCAACACCAATGTCGACAAACCGACCAGCAACAGCAGGGCAAACACCAACGCCAGGCCTGCAAAGAGCAACAGGCTGACGGTGCGTGCTTTCTGCTCTTGCAATTCGATGCCGAACAGCTCGACATGACTGTGCAACAAGCCAAGGACGGCAGCGCCCAAACGCCGCGTGGAGGAGGCGGTGCCCGCAGTCGGGCCGGATTCACCGATCGACATGATCAGCGCCGAGTGGCCAGCAGGCCGATCAGGAAGCCGACGCCTGCCGCGATACCAACGGACTGCCAAGGGTTGGCCGACACGTAATCTTCGGTGGCAGTGACAGCGGCCTGACCACGATCACGCAGAGTGTCTTCGGTCAGTTTCAGGGTTTCCCTTGCACGCAGCAGACTGTCGTGGATCTGATCTCGCAGTTCATCGGCCTGATCGCCTGCCAGACTGGCGGTGTGCTCGAGCAAACGTTCGGTGTCGGCGACTAATGTCTGGAAGTCGTTGATCAGGATTTCTTGAGCAGTCTTTGCCTTGATGCTGGCCATGGTGGATCTCCGTAGGTGGCGTCTGAATCGTTCGAGTATGAGCCTTGCGCGAAGGTTCAGTACAAATGACTGGTACAACTTTTGCTGTGTCGTGGTGCGTCGCCCGGCTGTCGTGCGCGGTTGCTGGGCACGCAAGCAGGAAAACCTTAACTCAAACAATCCATGTTCGTGTCAGGACATCGACCTCGTGCGCCAAAGTGGTTCATCGGCCCCTGGGGTACATGACAGTTTGGTCGCAACTTGGTGCATGAAATGCCCGCACGAACTGCTTTGGTGCCTTTTTAAGCCCTCAGGTCTGCCTCTTTATGGAAAATCTGCAAAGCGCTGTGGACACGCTGGTTCACAGCTCCAATACGTTGTTCATTCTGATCGGTGCGGTGATGGTGCTGGCAATGCACGCCGGTTTCGCTTTTCTGGAGGTCGGTACGGTCCGCCAGAAAAACCAGGTCAACGCATTGTCGAAAATTCTCAGCGATTTCGCCGTCTCGACCCTGGCCTATTTCTTTATAGGTTATTGGATTTCCTACGGCGTGACCTTCATGCAACCGGCGGCGGTGTTGAGCGCCGATCATGGTTATGGGCTGGTGAAGTTTTTCTTCCTGCTGACTTTTGCGGCGGCGATCCCGGCAATCATTTCCGGCGGCATTGCCGAGCGAGCACGCTTTGTTCCGCAATTGTGCGCTACGGCGCTGATCGTGGCGTTCATCTATCCGTTTTTCGAGGGCATGGTCTGGAACGGCAACTATGGCCTGCAAGCCTGGCTGACGGCGCGGTTCGGTGCGGCGTTCCATGACTTTGCCGGTTCTGTGGTGGTACATGCCATGGGCGGCTGGCTGGCAATGGCGGCGGTGTTGCTGCTCGGCCCGCGTAATGGGCGTTATCGCGAAGGACGTCTGGTGGCCTTCGCGCCATCGAGCATCCCGTTTCTGGCCTTGGGCTCGTGGATCCTGATTGTTGGCTGGTTCGGCTTTAACGTGATGAGCGCGCAAACGCTGCAAGGGGTCAGTGGTCTGGTGGCTGTCAATTCGTTGATGGCGATGGTCGGTGGCACCATGACGGCATTGATCGTCGGACGCAATGACCCGGGTTTTCTGCATAACGGCCCGTTGGCCGGGTTGGTGGCGATCTGCGCAGGCTCTGATCTGATGCATCCGGTCGGTGCGCTGATAACCGGGGCCATTGCCGGTGCACTGTTTGTCTGGTGCTTTACCGCTGCGCAGGTCAAATGGCGCATCGACGATGTGTTGGGAGTGTGGCCATTGCACGGTTTGTGCGGCGTCTGGGGTGGGATTGCCTGCGGGATTTTCGGCCAGACAGCGCTCGGCGGTCTCGGTGGCGTGAGTCTGATCAGCCAATTGATTGGCTCGGCGCTCGGCGTTGCGGTGGCGCTGATCGGTGGTTTCGCCGTGTACGGTGTGATCAAGGCGTTGCATGGGCTGCGCCTGAGTCAGGAACAAGAGTATTACGGCGCCGACCTGTCATTGCACAAGATCGGCGCGGTGAGTCAGGACTAAGTTTCCTCATGGTCGGCACCGGGGTAAAAACCGTGCAGCAGGCGATAGCGATCAATGCGTACCAGATCGACTTTTTCCTGTACCTGATGCGCCGGCAAACCGAGCATGATCAAGGCGTGCGAGGCCAGCATCAGGCTCGATTCCAACAGTTCCGGCACCACTTCGGTGGCGCCGGCGGCTTTCAATTCGGCCCATTGACTGTCGTCGCGGGTGCGCACCAGAATCGGTACATGTGCGTTGAGCCGGCGGGCTTCCTTGAGGATGCGCAGGGCGACATCGCTCTGATCCACCGCAATCACCAGCAGCCTTGCGCGAAGCAGGCCGACGGCAGTCAGGAGATCTGCGCGTGAGCAATCGCCATAATGCACGTCACTTTCTCCGGATGCGGCTTCCTGTACCCGCACCGGGTCGTTATCCAGAGCAATGTAGGGTTGCTTCGCATTGCACATGAAGCGGCCGATCGATTGGCCGACGCGGCCGTATCCACAAATAACCACATGCTTGTCGAGTTCGGCGTTGAGCGCGCTGATCTCCTCGATCTGTGCTTCCTGGTTGGGTTTGCGATGCAGGGCCGCAGCGATGCGTGGAGCGGCCCGCAGCAACAATGGTGTCAGTAGCATCGAGCAGAAGGTTGCCGCGAGCAGCAGCGCCCCCAATTCGTCGGGCATCATGCTGTTTTGTTGCATCTGCGCCATCAGCGCGAAACAGAATTCGCCGCCCTGTGCCAGGGCCAGACCGCTGCGCCAGGCGGTTTCACTGTCACTGCCGCGCCACTTCACCAGAAGCGCCACAACTATGCCTTTGATGACCATCAATCCGAGTGTGAGGCCGAGAATCAACAGGCTGTGGCTGACGAACAATTGCAGATCGATCAGCATGCCGATGCTGACGAAAAATACCCCGAGCAGAATGTCGCGGAAGGGCCGGATATCGGCCTCGATCTGATGCCGATAGTGGCTTTCACCCAGCAGCATGCCGGCGAGGAAGGCGCCAAGTGCAGGGGACAGACCCAGCAGATGAGTCAGCCATGCAGTCAGTAGCACAATTACCAGCGCCAACAGCACAAACAACTCTGCAGAGCGCGAAGCGGCCACTTCTTGGAACAGCCGAGGCAGCAACCAGCGACTGGCGAACAGCAGGCCGACAAACAGCACCCCGGTTTTCGCCAGGGTCAGCGGCAATGCCCAATACCATGCTTGATCGCTGCTGCCGGCGAACACCGGCACCAGCGTCAGCAGCAAAACGGCGACAACGTCCTGAAACAGCAATACGCCGACTGCATTCTGGCCGTGGCTGCTGAATACCTCGCCGAGGCTGCCCAGCTCTTTGGTCACGATCGCCGTGGACGACAATGACAGTCCGGCGCCGAGCAACAGCGCTGGAGTCATCGGCATGCCCAGCAGCATCAGCAGCAGCCCCAGCAGCGCTGCGCTGATAAGCACCTGCTGGCTGCCCAGGCGAAACACCACCTGGCGCAACGCGATCATCTTCGACAGGGAAAACTCCAGGCCCAGCGAAAACAGCAGAAACACGACGCCCAGTTCGGCCACGTCTGGCAGGTGTTCACTCTCGTTGACCCAGTCGAATGCGCTCGGCCCGACCAGCAGCCCCACGCACAGGTAACCCAGCACCGGCGGTAGCCGCAGACGACGGAACAGGGCAATCACCACGAGGGACGAGGCGAGGATGATCAGCAGGTTGGCAAACACTAGGCACTCCGATGTCAGGCTCTGGCTTCTCAAGCGTAGAGGCAAAAAGAGCGGAAGCATCGCGTAATTGGTTATTGCGTGAACTGATATGAGTCAGGGTTTTGCGAGGGAAACGCCAAAGAGGCGCTGAAGCCTTTGGGCGGTGGTGGCTCGACGGGTTTCCAGGGGAGGCCTAGAATAAATTCATTAAATTTTGGTTGAGCAACCATGCCTCCTGAATGTCAGTTGTTCGGCACCCTGGGGTGTCATTTGTGTGAAGTCGCTGAAGCCCAATTGATGCCTTTTGTCGAGCACGGCCTGCTTGTCGAACTGGTGGATATCGCTGAGGACGAGCGCTGGTTTGAGGCCTATAGCCTGCGGATTCCGGTGCTGCGCCGAGTCGACACCGGTGCGGAACTGGGCTGGCCGTTCAGTGCCGATGAGGTCGCGGCGTTCCTTGGTTGAGGAGCTTTACCGGATTATCCCGCTGGTCGCCGATGCGAATCCATCCCTTGGCACTTCACGGTTTATTCGGTTACTGTATGGGCATACAGTAATTGGGTCAGAGGGACGAACCGTGGTCAATGTCGAACAGTTGAAGAACAGCGTGAACCGGATGTCGGTTGACGTGGTGCGCGAGGCCGTTCTCGAATTGCGCCTTGACGGACTGGTCACGGAAGGCAAGACGCCATTCAACAAATTGCATTTCAACACGTGTTTTGCCGAGATCGAAGCCCTGTTTCAGCGCGCCGGTTACCACAAGCAATTGGATGTGGTTGGCTATCAGGGTTTGCTCTATGCCTTGTATGACCCGGGTCGCTGGGAGGCTGTCGATGTGTTGCGCTGGCTCAAGGAGTTCACCGAGGCGGCGGCACTCAAGTCGATTCCCGCCTGAGGATTCTGCGCTAGGTTCGCTTCTCTCATTGCGGGATAATGCCAGCCTGCATTGAGGGTCCGAATTTTCGTATGTCCACATCAACATTCTCTGCTGCGCAAAATCAGGCCAGCACGCTTTATCTGCCACCCGGTAAGTGGCCGACCGTACTCGATTGTCTGTGCGAGCACTTCAGTGCCATTGGTCGCGAGCAATGGCTGGACCGAATCGCCCGGGGGCGGGTACTCGATGGTCAGGGGCAGCCAATAGCGGTGGACCTGCCCTACAAGGAAGGCTTGCGGATTCACTACTTTCGCGAGGTGCCGGACGAAAAGCCGATCCCGGTGGTCGAGTCGATTCTCTATGCCGATGAGCACTTGGTGGTGGCTGACAAACCTCACTTCCTGCCTGTCACGCCGGCCGGCGAGTATGTCGAGCAGACCTTGCTGCGCCGGCTGATCCGGCGTCTGGATAATCCCCATCTGGTGCCATTGCACCGTATCGACCGGCATACGGCGGGGCTGGTGATTTTTTCTGCCAATCCACAAACCCGCTCGGCGTATCAGTCGCTATTTCCGACGCGGCAGATCGACAAACGCTACGAAGCCATTGCCCCTGCCTTGCCCGAACTGAGCTTCCCGTTGGTGCATAAGAGCCGCCTGATCGAGGGGGAACCGTTTTTCCGCATGCAGGAGGGGCCGGGAGTCAGTAACACTGAAACGGCTGTCGAGGTTCGGGAGAAGAATGGCAATCTCTGGCGCTACGGCCTGTATCCAGTGACCGGCAAGAAGCATCAACTGCGTGTCCACATGACCGCGCTGGGGGCAAGTATCTGCAACGATCCGTTTTACCCGGATGCGCTGAAAGACGTTGAGGACGACTATGCCAATCCGCTGAAACTCTTGGCGCAAGGACTTCGTTTTATCGACCCGGTAACAGGTGAGGAGCGCGAGTTCGAGAGTCGTATCACCCTGCAATGGTGACGCCGTGCGCACTTTTTGAGTGTGTCTAGTCCTGAAATAGGTTTACACCGATCTCACCCTAACGCCCGATGCACTGCATCGGGCGTTTTGTATTTTAAGGACAGGTGCGGGCGCTCTTGGTTGTAGATCAAGACCGCTTCCCGCACCATCTGCTCCGCTTGCTTCAGGTCGGTCGGC
>NZ_CAXAPL010000027.1:0-86479 GCF_963970845.1 Pseudomonas sp. RA_105y_Pfl2_P56 | reverse complement strand
CCGTACGCGTATCTCAAGGATGTACTGACGCGATTGCCGACGCAGAAAGCCAGTGAGATCGAGCATCTACTGCCGCATCAATGGATGCCTGGCTGATCTACGCAAGGCGTATTCCCCATACGCTTACAGAGGACCTTCCTTATCTAGAAGTAAAGGGTAGTTTTAGAGGTAGAAAAGAATATTTACCTTCAGAAAAATCATTAATAGCAAATAGTTAAATATCCATTCGACTCTTGGTGCCGCACCATACAAAACGACGCCCCTGCAGAAATGCAGGGGCTTTGTTGTTTCTGGGGTGTTTATATTTTTAGCAGCGTTTCAGCTTCAGTAGAAATAGCGCCTCTCCTCTGCACACGTCGATCTAACGCGCGGCCTCACCGGCCTTCATCTGACGTACAGACTCCAGTAAATCGTGCTGGAATTGGTCCAGTTCATCGACCATCGCTGATCTCCTCGTTCTGGTGTTTAGGAAGGGCTAAGGGCAAGTCGTAACCGACAAAACGCACGCCGCTAAATCCTGAGAAATGTGTTGTAACGACATGCCAAGCAAAGCCACTACTGGCCACGATTGCGCGCCTGCCACTCCCCAAGCTACCGTCAAACCCGTCGCTGCCAATTCAGCGACCGGGCCTGAGAACCCGGGTAAGATACAGGCGCACCAGCGCCCCACCCACAATTGCCGGCGCTTTTTTTAGTGTCCGCATTCACGTGTTATGGCGGCTGTGCGTGGGAGACCTTCGGGTCTGCCGGGTTCCTGTATCTCCGGTTTCTCAGCCTGCGCATAGCTGCCACCCTTTCGCCTGAGAACGAAAATGGCGGCTCTCATTTGATACAGGGAGTTTCACAAATGAATGTCATTGATCCATCCGTAATCCGCCGCGCTGCCACACCGGTCACCTCACTCCACGCCTTCCGTACGGCAGGTGAAACGAAATGACCGACTACCTCGATTTGAAAACCCCAGGCCTTACGCACTTTTCCTTCCAGGCCAATCAAGCGCTGTTCCGCACCAATCATGGTGTTCCAGTGATCGCCGCCCTCTCACACGCCTCACACTTGCTTCACATCTCCAAACTACTGACCGCCGACTCCACAGTCTCGCGCGATCCTGATCTTCACGCTTATGCCTCGCAGTATTTGCAGGAGTTGAGCAAGGCGCTGATCGACGACGTGGTGAAAGTGCTGGATGCGCCAACAGCAAGCCATTGACGAAAACCATCGATATTAAGCCCTCACTATTTCGAGGGCTTGTTTGCGTTTCAAACCTGACTGATCTCAAACACAAACGAAATCCTGCGCTGACTCGCACTCCACACATACCGCAGATGCTTGCCCTGTTTCGGAATCGACACCGCCGGCGGCCTAAACGCGGCGACACATTCATGGCCCGGCAGGCGGACGCTGTTGTAGAGCAGGCCCCAGGATTCGGACTCGCGCAGTTGCCGGGCAAATGCCTGGGACGGGCCATAGGCGTCTGGATCAGGTTGATGTAAGTCGGGAAAGCCGTGGCGAATATCGTGTAACGGTTTAACCACCCGATTAACGTAAGTCCGCATGGTCAACTCAAGGTCCGCTTCTTGGGTCGCCGCAAGAAATCGCTCCTGGTGATAACAAGTCTCGGCAATGGCCGCAGCCTGACTGCTCGCAGCGTAGTAGACGCCGAAGGTGCCATCGGTGAAGCGGCTGCTTTTGCCGATGTGGGTGAACGCGGCCATTACCGGGGTCGAACCGGGGCCGGAGAGTCGGTCTTCGGGGCGTACGCGGGCGAGGACGCCGGCCTGTTCGATCAGCCGATCATTGGTCAGCGCTTCCAGCGCATAGGCGATTTCCAGGTCTTCGGGGTCGAGCACGTCCTCGAACAACGCAATCGGCGGGAAGCTGCTGTTGACGATCCGAAAGGCTTTCGGCCATTGCGGCTCCACCAGCGGCGGGGGCTTCAACCGCGCACCCCGTCGAGGTAACGGCGAACGTCAGCGATGTCGACCACCCTCCCCGCCAGCATGTAATCCAGCGCCGTCCGGCCATTGAATGGCGCGGCAGCATTGGGGCTGCTGACCCAGATGTAGGCGCGTTCGCGGCTGTTGCTGAAGATGATGCTCAACGCCTTGTGAATGCCCATCAGATACGAGATGCGCTCCAGCGTGTCATGCGGCAGGCGTATGTTCGGCGGCAGGTGTTTGTACTTGTAGAACGTGGTGTTGCCGACGCCCCCCAGCAATGTGCGCTGCTGCTCGGCGTTGCAACCCCAGCGCTCCATGAGGTTGAAGAAGAACTTCAACGCAACACGCCCGGCTTCGGGGACGTCGAGCTGTTCGCGCGGGGTGAGGACTGGGGATGAGGTAGGCACGGTCGCCTCCATTGATGGGTCACATACGATCCAGCCTAGTACAGATATGGATATTTTTTATCTATTAATCCGCAAATGAATCAATTCGTCTCTTTTATCAAATCCTCGAAAGAGCCAAGAATTGTTATTCCGAGTCAGCTTTTTTTGACCTTCATCACCCCAACGTCACCAAAAACCCCGATCCTGTGTCAGCCTCCAGCCATCGGTGGAGACATCAATTCGCTACTAAACCCGCGACAACTATGCTCAGGTGCTGGAATATAGCCGGCATAAGACGCCGGACCGGCAGTCTCGTAAACAACAATACCCAGCCCACTTTAGAGGGCATTACCCATGGATAGCAGAACCTTACGCAACCTCATGCGCATCGTGCAGACCGGCTCTTTGTCGGCCGCAGCCGAGCATTCGTGCCTGACTGTGCAGGCGTTGGCCGCGCAGTTGAACAAGGTCGAAGAGCAGTTCGGTTTCCGCTTGTTTCGTCGTTCCAACAAAGGGCTGACGCTGACGCCGCAAGGCACTGAGCTGACGCCGTATATGGACAGAGTGCTGATTGCCACGCGACAGATGGAAGATAAAGTCGAGGCTCTGAAAGTGCCGGGGCAGCGTACGTTGAAGGTCGCGTTGAACAACACGTTGTCGCCGGACTTCAACCGGCGAATGATCGGGCGCCTGATTGAGGTGTTTCCCGATTATCAGATGGAGTTCAGCTACGCCGAGTCGATGGAAAACCTCAGCAAGCTGAAAAATGAGGACTTTGACCTCGCCGTGCTGATTGGCCCGCAGCGACCGGGTTTGCCGAGCATCGTCCTGCCCGAGGTGCAGGTGCAGGTGGTTGGGGCACATTGCGGTCAGGAGAATGATCCGCTGACGTTGCTGGGGGACAAGTTTCAGGTGCGTCCTGCGGAAGACTGTCCGTATTCCCACAGCTTCTTGCGTTTTCTCGACGCCGGTCTGGGCAATCACGAGAACGGACAGCGCATGGTCTACTCGTGCAGCGAAACCCTGACGCTGTCGCTCATCACGCAGATGGACGCGGTGGGCATGGTCTCGCGTGAGGCCGCGCAGAAAAACGGCCTGACGATTTTCCCCGGGTTCGAGGATTTCCTCGAGGTGCGCCTGGCGGTGAACAATCCTGAGTTGTCGAGCCAGGCGTTGAGCGATGTCGCCGCACTACCGCTACATGAACGAGCCGAGCGCAATGTACGCAGCCGTGCCAACCGCCACACTGAGAAAGAGGTTTTTGCTGAAATACGCACATAACAGCGTCGGAATCGCGGCATAGAATTCCGGGCGATCGAGCTGTAGGTGCTGATCCTTGATCAACAAGGGTGTCAGGCTGATCGCAGCGACGATCGCCACCGGTAAGTATTCCAGCGCCCGTGCAATAAACGGCGGCCAGTGCTCGGTGTTGACTTGCAGTGGCAGCGCGCGTGGCAGGAAGGTCACGGCCATCATCAGCGCGACCACCAGAATCAGGAACGCTTGGTCAGGCATACACCGACTCCGCAGCCCACAAACGTGGCGATAAACACATTAAACGGCGAGCTGCTGACCAGGCTCAGTGCACCCATGCACAGCACGGCCGCCGCGGCGGCGATGAGTTTGTTGCGGGTGTTGCACAGTGACACCAGCACGTAGAGCATCATTGCGGTCAGTGCGTAATCGAGCTGGTATTTGATCAGGTGCGCCGCGTACTGCGCGCACACCGCTCCCAACAGGCCTCCGAGCACCCACGAGGTGTGGCAAAACAGGTTGAAGCCAATCAGATACCGCACGTTCACCGGTGCGCCGGTGCCCAGTTTCACGCTGTGAAAAGCAAAGGATTCGTCGGTCAGGCCACCGGCGTAACACCAGCGCTCCATGCGACTGAGGCCCATGGCACGCAGGGCCTTGGCCATGTACACCGACATCAGCATGTGCCGTGCGTTGATCAGGAACGTGGTCAGCACAATGGTGGTCAGCGACGCACCGCTTGAGATCAACGCCAACGCCGCAAACTGCGAAGCCCCGGCATAAACAAACAAGCACATTGCCACCGGCAGCCACATGGGCAACCCGGTATTCACAGCCATCAAGCCGAATACAAACGACACCGTGAAATACCCGGCCACCACCGGACTGGCTTCGGCAAAGGTGCGCGACGGCTGATGATTGACCATCAGCGGCGCACTGCCGGACGTTTCATTCATAGGTCCCTCTCAAATGTCCGTTCGCCGTGAGGCTCGCAAAAACCCTGGGCAGTCCAGAAACGCTTGCCCGCGAGGTTAGCATCGTCGACGAACAGAAACATCCGCAACACACCGACCCGCTTCATGTCGGACGACGCCGCTTCAACCAGACGTTGACCGACGCCCTGGCTGCGATAGCACGGGCTGACGGCCAGATGGTTGATCGTGCCGCGGCTGCCGAGCATGCCGCCCAACACCGCGCCGACGATTTCGCCGGCCACGTCGAAGGCGAGATAGGCCGTGGTGGTTTTCTGGATCAACACACCGCGCAGACATTTGGCGTCCTGCCATTCGCAGAACGACACTTCGTCGAACTGGCGGAAGAAGCGCTCCATGGGTTGCGCATCCTTGGCCGTGGCGCGTCGCAGCACCACGGGCGTCGAACACTCGACGCCGTCGATTGGGGTGATCTGATTAGCGAACAATGTCGAAAGCGGTCCCGGGCCGCGAGAAGGAAATCGCCAGAATCTGCCGGTACGCCATGGCATGGGTGTGCGTGTTGCGCGCCGGGGTCACGTAGTGGCGCATGTCGCGGTCGAGGAAGTAAGTGGTGTCGAGAATTTCCTGGTAGGTGGTCGACGCCAATTGATGCTCGTGAATGTCGTACAAACGACTTTCCGCACCCTCGACATTGTTGCGCCCCCAGAAGTGCACACCGCTGAACGGATAACCGTCGCAGTGAATCCCTTCGGGGGTAATTTCCAGTTGTTTGCCGGGTTTGATCTCGATGCGGATCTGATGGATCTGGCACTGCCAGATTTCATCGTGCAGTTCTTCCGGCAACACGCTTTTGTACACTTCGAAATCGGTGTCGATCAGGCTGCGCATCACCGGCGACTCGATGACTTCATCAGAGAAATCCTGAAAGTGGCGCACCAAACCGCCGACATAAGCGTTGTTTTCCTTGGACTGCACGTAGGCGCGATGCTCGAGTTGCTTCAGTTCACGCGTCTTGGGGTTGTACTCAAAGTCGCTGTAACGACGGTAACGCATGCCGGCTTCGGCCTGACCGTAGTAGCTGTCAGGCTCCATGTTTTCCCAACTTTTGGTCAGTCTGACGAAGTCGGCAAAATGACCGTAGAGATTGAAGTCACCACCCTGGACGTTGACATATTTGTCGCGCCGTAGCGATTCGCCCACTTCTCTGTTCAAAACGATCATTACCAAATTCTCCGCTGCGTTGAGCGGCCTAATCTATTAGGTGGAGAATTTGCGTCCATGAGAAAGAATTTCAGGCATTTAAAGCCCTGCTTGAAACGAAGTTTGAAGTGGCTGAAAAACAACTTTCACATGACAAAAACACGGTTTTTTTCTGGTTTCCACCGGGAAACAGTCGAAAAAAAACCCCGACCAGTCGGGGTTTTTCTCAGATGTATTACACCTGTTCGATCATCAGAAGATGTTGATCGGGTAATCGACGAATACACGCACTTCGTTGCCGCTGACGTTGTACTCGCTGGATTTTTGCGAAACACGCAGAATCGAGCTGCGCAGTTTCACGCTCAGGTCTTTGGCCGGGCCGCTTTGCACGACGTACTTGAACTGGTTGAAGATTTCGCGCTCGGTGCCGCCTTCACTGGTGGAGGTGGTGATGTTATCGCCACGCACGTACGCGAAGTTGTAGCTCAGACCCGGTACGCCGAAGGCGCCGAAGTCGAGGCCGTAGCCCAACTGCCAGCTGCGTTCGTCTTCAGCGTTGAAGTCCGACCAGTAGGAGTTGGCCAGGTAGATGGTGTTGCCACCGTCGCCGACGCGACCCTGACCTTTCTGATAACCGCCGTAGGCGTAGCCCAGGTTGCTGTCGCCGGTGGAGCGCTGGTGCGCCACGGTGAACGAGTGCGGACCGGTGGCGAAAGTGGCTGCCAGGCTCCAGATCTTGTTGTCGTCACCGGTTACACCGTTTTCGCGGACATAAGAGTTGTCCAGCTTGGTGCGATAACCGTTGAAATCCAGGGTCAGGGACTGATCCTTGTCGATCGGGAACACGTAGTTGGCGTTCACGTATTGTTTCTTCAACACGTCTTCAACGTCGGATGCGTAGAGCGCCGCCTTGAACTGTTCGGTGAACTGGTAGCTACCGCCCAGTACGTTGATCGATTTCAGACCACCGCTGTCACGGCCTTCAGCACTCTTGCGCGATTCGGCGGTGAAACGACCGGCGTTCAGCTCCAGGCCTTTGATCTCTTTAGAGGTGATCAAGGTACCGGTGTAGCTTTCCGGCAGCAGACGCGAGTTGTCGTAGTTCAACACCGGCAGGGCCGGCATCTGGTCACCGTAGGTCAGTACGGTGTTGGACACACGGAATTTGACCGCTGCACCAAACCTGGACAGATCGTCAGCCGCGTTGCCGCTGTCGCCCTGTTTGAAAAAGTCGATACCACCGGCGCCGCTGCGGCCCTTGCCGCCGTCCAGACGCAGTGCGTAAAGACCGAAGGCGTCAACGCCAACACCGACGGTGCCTTGGGTGAAACCGGACGAGAACGTACCGATGGCCGCTTGGCCCCACTCGGCTTTGTCTTTGTTACCGTCTTTGTAATCACGGTTGATGTAGGCATTGCGCAGCAGCACTTTGAGGCTGCTGTCTTCTTGAAAACCCTTGGACTCGGCCTGGTCGTTAGCCATGGCCGACGTGGCGCTCAACATCCCCAGAGCGATCAGGCTGATTCGCTTGTTCAACATTTTGTTTTCCTTATTACGGGTTGAAACGCACTGTGTCGAACGGCTGAAACGGCGCTCATGCGCTCTTTTTTCACTCCGAAACAAAAAGACCCGCCCACGATAAAGTCGTGTCGGGCCTTCTTGTTATTTTTGAGTCATGGCGGTTGGCCACAGGCGTTGGGGCGAATCCTAGCCGCGCCCGGAACAATGTGTCAATTTCAAGAATCGTCTTTAAATAGGCAAAAATCGTCTAAGAAACGTAATTTTTCCGCTGACTGGTTGCTCGAAAATGCTTGCAGCCAGTGAATCGCGCGCGTATCAGGCGCAACCGTCCAGTCCACAGAGGGCTGAAGCCTCGCCAACCCCTTCGCGGCCAATGGCCTCCCCCAACCATTGGGCAAAAGCCTGCGGCTTGCCCAGCCAGGGACTGATGTCGATGAGGGTAAATTGACCGTTCTGTTCCAACGCAAAAGTCGGAAATCCCTGCCCTCCCAGTTGGGCCAACAACCCACGACTGGCTTTTATGTGTGCCTCGGTATCAACCGATTCAACCCTGGACTGAAAGGGTTCCCCGACGTATCCCATTTGCTCCGCCAGTTCCAGGAGAACGGATTGATCGGCAATTCGCCGCCCCTCCACGTAATGCGCTGTCTGCAACCGCCCGAGCATCTGCAAACCACGCGCGTCGATGGCCTCTGCGGCCAGGACGGCGGCAATCGGAGGCGTCGAATCGAAAACGGCGGTGTGATCGCGCAGCAAACCTTCGAAATACGCCTCGCCAAACGGCTGCCCGGTGTATTCGGCGATGCGCCGGTCGTGGGGCATGACGTAATTGCGCAACTGTGGCGTCACGCGCTGGCGGTTGGTGCCGCTCATCATGCCGCCCGCATGGGCGATTACCGGCAACACGTGTTGCGCCGCTTGCACCAGCGGTTTGGCGCCGTAACACCAACCGCACAACGGGTCATAAATGTAGTGAAGGATCATCAGAGCGCTCCGGCAGGAAAGTGGGAAAAATCGATGCCGGCAGACTAGTGCTCAAGCTGTTGCAGAAAAACGCCGGAATGGCTTTCAGACTGTTTCGTGAATCGGGCGAATGATCGGGTGTATCCAGATAGACATAAATTGAAACAATCAGACCAGGGAACTTCTTCGGAATGATTAACGGAAGCAAATGCAAAGCATTACCATTCGCGCGCTCGATATTCTTCCCACCTTTCGGATGCGCTTTTCAATGCCTGCCCCGTTTCGTCTTACGCCCGTAACCCTTGGGCTTTCTGCTTTCCTGTCCAGCGGTTTTGCCTACTCGGCGACTGAACTGCCCGCCACCGCCATCAGCGCTGAAGCGCAAGCGGATGACCCGCGCGTCACCATCAGCAACACCGCGACGCGCACATCGACGCCGGTGCGCTATGTGCCGCAGGCCATCGACTCGATCAAAACCTCGAACGTCGCCCAATACGGCACCCACGACATCGGCGACGCCTTGAGTGGCATGCCCAACGTCAGCAGCAGCGCCGATACCCGCTTCGACAGTTTGCGCATTCGCGGCTTCGACGCCAGCAACGATTTCTATCTGGATGGCATTCGTGACGACAGCCAGTACAAGCGCGACCTGCACAACGTCGAACGGGTTGAAGTGCTCAAAGGCCCGGCCGCCGTGCTGTACGGCCGAGGCAGCCAAGGCGGGATCGTCAACCGGGTGAGCAAAATGCCGGTGCCCGGCCGCCGCTCGACCATCGAAGCCCAGGGCGGCAGCGAGGATCTGCGCAGTTTGTACGCCGATCTCAGCGCCGATCCGAGCGAGAACATCAGCCTGCGCCTGAACATGGGCAACATGGATGAAAACAGTTTCCGCGACGGCGTCAGCGGCAACCGTCAACTGTTCGCGCCGTCGATGAGCTGGCAACTGACACCCGACCTGAACTGGCTGGTGCAGTACGAATACAGCCGCTACAACCGCACGCCGGATCGCGGTATTCCAGGGGTCAACGGGCGTCCGGCGGAGGTGGGCCGCGACACGACTTACGGCAACGAACACGACTTCATCGACGACAAGACGCAGTCCTTGCGTTCAAAACTCACTTACGAACTCAACGACAACTGGCAACTGCGCCAGACCTTGGGTGTGTTCAAGCTCGACAGTGATTTCGACAACACCTACCTCACCGGATATACGCCTGCGACCCACAAGGTCACGCGCCAGCACTGGCAGCAGGACCTGACGACTCGCAACGTCTACAACAACCTGGAACTGGAAGGCGCGTTCGACACATTCGGCCTGGAGCATCGCCTGCTCACGGGTATCGAAACCGGCAGTCAGCGCCGCGATCCAAAGCTGTATAACGCGGCCACCGGCCGGACGCCGGGCGCGCAAGCCGTGCCAGCGCTTGATCTGTTCAACCCCAATCGCGACCGGCGCCACACCGGCGCGATGCAGCGCTCAAGCAGTAGCCACACCGAAGTCGAAAGCCGCGCGGTGTACGTGCAGGATCAACTGCGCCTGAACGATCAGTGGCAAGTGCTCGCCGGCCTGCGCTACGACACCTTCGATATCGAGTCGACCAACAAACTCAAGAACATGTCCGAAGACCGCGACAGCCACAGCACCAGCCCGCGCGTGGGTCTGGTCTGGACGCCGCTGCACGATCATTCCTTCTACGCCTCGTGGTCCAAGACCTTCTCGCCAGTGGGCGGCGGTCTGATCGGCATCACGCCGGGCGCGGCCGGTAACAGCAACGACCTGAGCCCCGAGCTGACCAGGCAGAAAGAAATCGGCGTGAAGAGTGACTGGCTCGATGACCGTTTGAGCACCACCCTGGCGATCTATGACCTGGAGCTCTACAACCGCCGCACCACCGATCCGAACGATCCAACCCTGACCATCATGACCGGCCTGCAACGATCTCGCGGGATTGAGCTCACCGCCACCGGCAAGATCGTCGGCAACTGGTATGTGCGCGGTGGCGTTGGTGTGCAGGATGCGAAGATCGAGAAGGACAACAACGGCCTCAAAGGCAAGCGCATCAACAACGTCGCCAAGCACAACGGTAGTCTTTTCCTGACCTGGAAACCGGAGATGGGCTGGTACGGAGAAACCGGTCTGACCCTGGTTGGCCAGCGCTATGCCGATAACGCCAACACCACCGTGCTGCCAGGCTATGGCCGTTGGGATGCGCTGGTCGGCTATCGCTTCAAGGACTGGGATTTGCGCGCGGCGCTGAACAACATCACTGATCGCGAGTATTACGCGTCGGCCACCAGTCAATATCAAATCCAGCCGGGGGCGCCGCGTAGCGTGGTGATGACGGGCACCTACAGCTTCTAAATCAGCGCAAAACCCTGTGAGAGGGGGCTTGCTCCCGAAGGCGTCCTGTCAGTGTTCACACTGGATTTTGCAACGCCCATAAAAAAGCGCCGCCATCCCGGCAGCGCTTTTACCCATCGCTGTTGTTTTTCTTATCCTTGCATCACAGCCCACAACGCATCCAGTTCTGCTTCGCTGAACAGGTCAGCGGGGTAACGCTCGATCATCATCCGGCGCGGATCAGCTTCCCTGATCTGACGCGTTCCATTGGATTTCAACCAGTGCGCGACTACCTGGAGCGATTTGCCGTTGACGGCCATGGGGCGCAAAGTTCGTGCTCTGACTGTGTTCACTTCGGCGTTCATTTCGGCGCTCTCCCCCCGTTAATGAGCGGCTAAGTTATCCAAGGTTTATGACAGAACTGTTGAAGTTCTCCTCCCTCCCTAGTACTCAAGATTCAATACAAGAGCTATGCCAATGTTTCGCACTTGTCGACAAGCGGATACAAAGAAGCCCGCCGTCCAACAGGGCGGCGGGCTTCTTTGTCTATCAGGCAAGCAAATCGTCGCCCGGCTGATTGTCCAATCAACTCAAGCTGTTACGACTCAACTCACTCTTTGTGCGGCGCTGGCTGCTGTTGGGTAAGGCAGTGAATATTGCCGCCACCCAGTAACAGTTCGCGGCCTGGCACCATCACCACTTCGTGCTGCGGGAACAGGTTCTGCAGGATTTCCCTGGCCGGGCCGTCCATCGGATCGTCGAAGCTCGGCGCGATGATGCCGCCGTTGACGATCAGGAAATTCACGTAGGAACCCGCCAGACGCACGCTCGGGTTGCGCTCTTGCGTGCCGTCCACCGGATCAACGCCAGCGCACTCTTCTTCGGTGGCAAACAGCGGCCCCGGAATCGGCATTTTATGCACCGTGAACGGGCGTCCCTTGGCGTCGGTGCTGTTTTGCAGCACGTTCATCGCCGCCTGGCAGCGTGGGTAGTTCGGGTCCTGTGGATCGTCGGTCCACGCCAGCAGCACTTCGCCCGGACGCACGTAGCAGCAGAAGTTATCCACATGGCCGTCGGTTTCGTCGTTGAACAAACCGTCCGGCAGCCAGATGATTTTATCCACAGCCAGGTTGGCGCTGAGCACCGCTTCGATTTCTTCGCGGCTCAGGTGCGGGTTGCGATTGCGGTTGAGCAGGCATTCTTCGGTAGTGATCAGCGTGCCTTCGCCATCGACGTGAATCGAACCGCCCTCGAGCACAAAACCTTCGGTGCGGTAACGCGGACTGCGCTCGATCTCAAGGATCTTGCCGCCGACTTGCGCGTCGCGGTTCCATGGCGAGTACAAGCCGCCGTCAAAGCCGCCCCAGGCGTTGAAGTCCCAGTTCACGCCGCGCACTTCGCCGCTGTTGTTGATGACGAACGTCGGGCCGCTGTCGCGTACCCAAGCATCATCGCTGGACATCTCGACCACGCGGATATTCGGCACGTCCAGACGCGCACGGGCGTTTTCGTACTGGCCGGCAGAAACGGCCACGGTCACCGGCTCGAAACGGGCGATGGCTTTAGCCACTGCCGCGTGTGCGGCTTGCGCCGGTTTTCCGCCCAGACGCCAGTTGTCCGGGCGCTCGGGCCAGATCATCCAGGTCTGAGTCTGGGGTGCCCACTCGGCCGGCATGTGGAAGCCGTCGGCGCGCGGGGTACTTTTCAATGTGGTCATCGGGATCAGGACTCCAGGGAACCGTCGAGGGTTTTCAACGCGCCGTACAGATTCGGCCGGCGGTCACGGAATGAACCCCACGCGCTGCGAATATGTTCGAGCTCGTCGAGGTTGAAAGTGTGCACCAGAATACCTTCTTCGGTTTTATTCAGCTCCTGCACTTTTTCGCCGAACGGGTCGGCGATGAATGATGAGCCGTAAAAGGTGATGTCGTAGCCGTCTTGCTCTTCATTGCCGATGCGGTTGCTGGCAATCAGCGGCATCAGGTTGGCGCCGGCATGACCCTGCTGCACGCGCTGCCAGTGATCGCGCGACGAGATGGTTTTGTCGTGCGGCTCGCTGCCGATGGCAGTCGGGTAGAACAGGATTTCCGCGCCTTGCAACGCCATGCTCCGTGCGGCTTCCGGGAACCACTGATCCCAGCAGATGCCCACGCCGATCTTCGCGTAACGGGTGTTCCACACCTTGAAGCCGGTATCGCCCGGGTTGAAGTAGTACTTCTCGTGGTAGCCCGGGCCGTCCGGAATGTGGCTTTTACGATAAATCCCGAGGTTGCTGCCGTCGGCGTCGATGATCGCAATGCTGTTGAAACGCGCGCGCCCGGCCAGTTCGTAGAAGCTGATCGGCAATACAACCTGCAACTCTTTGGCGACTTTGCGGAAATGCTTGATCGCGACGTTTTCTTCAACCGTCGTGGCCAGTTGCAGATAGTCCGGGTTTGGCTTCTGGCAAAAGTACGGCGCCTCGAACAATTCCTGGATCAGGATGATCTGCGCGCCTTGGGCGGCCGCTTCGCGCACCAGCCTTTCAGCGGTTTCAAGGTTGGCTTCCAGATCCCACGAACAGGCCATCTGAGTGGCGGCGACGGTAACGATACGGCTCATGAATCATCTCCGGGCAAGGGCTTTGACGGTCGAGGATTCGACCGAAGAGAAAAAACGCGCGCACCGGACAAAAATCGCCATGCCGGAGCAATGGCGACTTTATAGCCGATAAATATCGGCTTTTGAAGCTACAAAAATGTATTTCGTCTGATTTTAAAGACTTAATACCGATACAAATCGAATTAAAACCACCAAACGAAAGGTGTGGGGCTTGCTCGCGAAAGCAGTGTGTCAGTCACTTTGGATGTCGACTGAAGCACCGCTTTCGCGAGCAAGCCCGCTCCCACAGGGGTTCGTGGGTTTTACAAGCCTTCGGTGAGCACCCGGTCGAGCATGTCGACAAAGAAGTCCACACTGCGCCGCGGCGTCACCATCGGCGGTTTGATCTTGAGGATGTTCAGGTCATCGCCGGTCGGCTGCATGAAAATCCCCAGTTCGCGCAGACGATCACACAGCAACGCGGTCTCTTCGGTCGCGGGCTCCAGCGTCTCGCGGTTGCGGATCAACTCCAGCCCCAGATAGAACCCCGAACCATGCACGGCGCCGACCAGCGGATGTTTATCGATCAAGGCTTCGAGCCGCGCCTTGAAGTGGCCGCCCACCACTTGGGCGTTCTCCCAGAGTTTTTCTTCCTCCATCACATCCAGCACGGCCATGCCGATCTGGCAGCTCACCGGACTGCCACCGGCCGACGAGAAGAAGTAACCCTCAGCCTCCAGCGCCTCGGCGATTTCCCGGCGGGTGATCACCGCGCCCAGTGGCTGGCCATTGCCCATGCCTTTGGCCATGACGATGATGTCCGGTACCACGCCTTGCTCTTCGAAGCCCCAAAAGAAATGGCCCATGCGCCCGTAACCGACCTGCACCTCATCGGCAATGCACACGCCACCCTGTGCGCGGACCCGCGCATACACCTGCTGCAGATACCCCGGCGGCAGCGAGATGCCACCGGCATTGCCGTACACCGGTTCGCAGATGAACCCGGCCAGTTGGCGCTTTTGCTCGGCGATTTTCGCCAAATGATGTTCGACGCTGCGCACGTAGTCGGGCGCCGAATCGAGGCCACGAAACTTGCCGCGATACATGTTCGGCGCGGTCACTGGATGCACCCAGTCCGGACGGCTTTCGAGGGCTTTGGGGTTGTCGGCAATCGAGGTCGACACCGCATCGGCGCCCACCGTCCAGCCGTGGTAGGCCTCCAGCACGCTGACCATGTCGCGACCGCCGCTGTAAGCCCACGCCAGGCGGATCGCCAGGTCATTGGCCTCGCTGCCACTGTTGACCAGAAACACCCGATCCATGCCCTCCGGCGCCAGCTTCAGCAAGCGCTCGGAAAACTCGGCGACCGCCGCATAGTTGAAGCGTGAGTTGGTATTGAGGAGCGACCATTGACGGGCAGCGACCGCCGCCATGCGCGGATGGCCGTGACCGAGCACTGCCACGTTGTTGAGCATGTCGAGATAGGAACGGCCCTGCATGTCGATCAGATGGTTGCGCCAGCCGCGCTCGATGCGCGGCGGATCGACGTAATAGTGTTTTTGTGTGCGGGCGAAACTGGCATCGCGGCGTTCAAGCAGGGTCTTGGCGTCCAGTTCTGGCTCGGCGTCGCAGGCCAGCCCCAATAACCCCGCCGGTGACGGGCACAACGCTTGCCACGCGGCGGCGCGCGATGGCGTACAGAAGAGCGGCGCATTCAGTTGCGCACCGCGATTCAGTTGCACGATCAACGGCCCGCTGACCGCGCCCAGCACCTGACCTTTGACCAGCGCTGCGCCGCTGTGCAGCGAAGGCGTCACGCCCCACAAGCGCACGCTGAGCTGAGGGCCGTCGAGTTGCAGCACGCCATCTGCGTGCTGATGAACCACCCCGGCAAACGGCGACTCCACGGGTGTGCCAGTGGGCACGCGCAATTCGACGTGCAGCGCGAACGTGTCCGGTTCTTCAGCGCTGTCCGGCCGGGTGCGCGACAAACGGTATTGGCCATAACGGCTCGCCGCCAAACCATGGGCCGCCGCCGCGTCGTTCAACAGACGCTGATCGATGCCGTCCTGCTCCCAGTTCCCAGCCTCGAAATGCGCGCTCAACACGCCGAGGTCGATCAACGCAAATTCGCGTCCGACCAGACTCGGCAGCAACGGTACAAATCCTTCGCTGTTGATCGTCGGCAACGGCTGACCGACGGCGCTGAGAATCGCCGCTTCCATCAGTGCCAGCGGCACCGAGGTGGCCACGCGGAAGATTTCCCACTCATGGGTCAGGTTGTCGCGGCTGTAGGCGTTGCCCGGATCGATGCTGACCTGCTGCTCGCCACTGAGCACCAGCACCGCCGCCCGAGCGACGATCAACGGCCACAAGGCTTGCAGCTCTTCGTGTTGCAGCGGATTGACCGCGTGATAGGCCTGAACCGCCGGCAGAATGACAAACGGATCGCCACCGGCGTGATGCAGCAACGCCGCACAGGTCACCGACAAATCGGTGATGCGCCAGGTGCGGACCAGATCACCGAAATCGATCACCCCCTGCAACTGCCAATGACGCTGGGCGTCGCGTGCCCACACCGCGTTGTCATCGGTGATGTCCATGTGGATCGCCTGCACCGGCAGCTTGTCTGCCAGCGGCTGCAAACGGCGCTCGGCCTGTTCGGCGGCGTCGGCGATCAAGGTGCGCTGCTGATCGTCCCTGATCACTGGCAGCAAATGGCCGATCAAAGCGCTGGCATGGCGCGCGTCCCACTGCAACGTGCGTTCCAGGCCAGGATGGTCGAAGCCTGCCAGCGCCAGGTCCATCTCGCCACAAAGCCTGCCAAACCCGGCGACCACTTCATGGCCGAGGTGATCGAGATGCGTGAGCGGCTGGCCTTCGATGTAATCCAGCAGCCGCACATGCACCGCTTCGCCGTCGACATCCAGCGTCAGCAAGTCCTGACCGTTATGGGCGGCAATCACCCGGGGCACGTTCACATCGCAGTGCTCGGCCAGATGTTTCAGGCCGGCGTGCTGGGCTTGCAGCTCCACAAGGGCGTAATCGCCCCGGCAGATTTTCATGACAAACCGCCCGCGCTCAGTGTCGATGCGGTAATTGAGATCCTGCTGGCTGCCGAGGGCCTGCAACGTGCCGCTGAGCCCGTAGTGCTCGGCCAGCCATTGCAGGGCCTGCGCCTGCGAAACCTGCGGGCTGGGCAAACTGGCGCGATGAATCAACGTGGCGAGCGACATGAAACGACCCCTGAAATTTTATTAGGCGCCTATATCGCCACTGCAGCAGAGGATGCGCAACCCCTGATCGTGGTTATTCGAGCGCTCGCATCCGTCGGCACTTTGCGCAAGAATGTCGGCCATTCACATCTGCCTATGGAAATTCTCATGAATGTCATCACCACCGATCTGCCCGGTGTTCTGATCATCGAACCCAAGGTGTTCGGTGACGAGCGCGGTTTCTTCTACGAGAGTTTCAACGCCAAGGCGTTCCAGGACGCCACCGGTCTGGACACCCAATTCGTCCAGGACAACCACTCGCGCTCGCAAAAAGGCGTACTGCGTGGCCTGCATTACCAACTGCAAAACACCCAGGGCAAACTGGTTCGCGTCACGGTCGGTGAAGTGCTCGATGTGGCCGTGGACATCCGCCGCAGCTCGCCGCACTTCGGCAAGTCGGTAGCGGTGCGCCTGTCGGCTGAAAACCATCGTCAGCTCTGGGTGCCGGAAGGTTTCGCCCATGGTTTCGTGGTGCTGAGCGAGTTCGCCGAGTTCCTCTACAAGACCACCAACTACTACGATCCCTCTTCCGAACGCAGCATTCGCTGGGACGACCCTGCTCTGGGCATCGACTGGCAACTGGACGAGGCGCCAAAACTGTCCGCCAAGGATCAGGCAGCAGCGCTGCTCAAGGACGCTGACGTCTTTTCCTGAGGCCGGGCATAATGCGCCTGTTCACTCAGGCGCATCCGGCTTATGAAACCCTCTCTCCCTCGCAGACCCCGCTGGCGCAGCCTCGCCCTTCTGGCCCTGTGCCTGGCGCCACTGCTGTGGCCGCTGGAGCATCTGGCTGAGCGCTATTACCGCAGCGAACTGGCCGGCCAGAACCGCCAGACCCTCGACCTGTACGTCGCCAACCTGTTGGGCACCCTGCACCGCTATGAAGTGTTGCCGCAGATCCTCGGCCAACTGCCGGCCCTGCGCGCTGTGCTCGGGGCGCCAGACGATGGGGTGACCCAAGGCAACGCCAACCGCCTGTTGAAAAACATCAGTGCGCAGACCGGTGCCGAAGTCATGTACCTGATGGACACAACCGGGAAGACGCTGGCCGCGTCGAACTGGGACAAGCACGACAGCTTTGTCGGCCGTAATTTTTCCTTCCGCCCCTATTTCAGCGAAGCCATGGCCGGACGTCTCGGGCGCTTCTTCGGTCTGGGCACCACATCGGCCAAGCGCGGCTACTTTTTCGCCGCCGCCGTGCACGATGGCGAGAGAATCCTGGGGGTGCTGGTGATCAAGGTCGATCTCGATCACACCGAAAGCCTGTGGGGCAAAACCCCGGAACAACTGCTGGTGACCGACCACAACGGCGTGGTCATCCTTACGTCGCGCCCGCAATGGCGCTTCCGCTCGACCCGCGCGTTGAGCGACGCCGAACGTGCCGCCATCAGCGCGATCCAGCCCTACCCGACCCGAGAACCGCGCCCGCTTAACCTCAGCCCCACCGCCTGGCTGACCCAGACTCACGACATCGCCGAAACCGGCTGGAGCGTCAGCATCCTCGCCCCGCGCACCCTGATCGACCGCCCGGTGCGCACGGTGGTGGCCATTGGCGGCGCCACGCTGTTGGTGTTGATGCTGTTGCTCGGTCTGATGATGCAGCGCCGTCGCCACTATCTTGAGCGCATCGCGTTTGAAGCCAAGGCGCGGCGAGAACTGGAAGGTCGCGTCGCCGAACGCACCAGCGATCTGGAAGGCCTCAATCGTCGTTTGAAGCAGGAAGTGCTGGAGCGGGAAACGGCCCAGCAGGAGCTGGTACGTGCCCAGGACGATCTGGTCCAGGCCGGCAAACTGTCGGCGCTGGGCACCATGTCGGCGAGCATCAGTCACGAACTCAACCAACCCCTGGCGGCCATTCGCAGCTACGCCGAAAACGCCGAAGTGCTGCTTGATCATCAACGCACCGACGACGCACGCGGCAATCTCAAACTGATCAGCGAGCTGACCGGGCGCATGGCCTCGATCATCGCCCACTTGCGTGCCTTCGCCCGTCGCGACCGCCATGCGCCGGAAAGCGTGGCCCTGCAACCGGCGCTGGACGATGCGCTGGCCTTGCTGGCCAAACGTCGGCGCAGCATGGAGGTTGAGCTGATCCGCGACCTGCCCGCCGCCACGCTGTGGGTCGAGGCCGGGGAAACGCGCTTGCGTCAGGTGCTCGGCAACCTGTTGGCCAACGCCCTCGACGCGCTCACCGAAAAAGGCCCGCCACGCAAATTGTGGCTGAGTGCCGAATCCACCCCCGAGGGCGTCAATCTGTACATTCGCGACAACGGCCCGGGGTTCTGCATGGAAGCCCTCGGCCGCGCCAGTGAGCCCTTCTACACCACCAAGACCCGCACTCAGGGCCTGGGGCTGGGCTTGGCGATCTGTGAAACCCTGATGCGCGCCTTCGGTGGAGAACTGTCGTTCGCCAACCACAAGCAAGGTGGCGCCTTGATAACCCTGCGCCTGCGCGCCGGCGCGCCCGGGGTCAGCCTGCAACCGTCCGAGGATCGAAGTGCATGAGCATCGACAATCGCATTCAGGTGGTGTTGATCGACGACGATCCGCACCTGCGTCAGGCCCTTGGCCAGACGCTGGATCTGGCGGGGCTGAAAATCCTGCCGCTGTCCGAAGCCAAAGGTTTGGCCGCACAACTGGAGCGCGACTGGCCGGGCGTTGTCGTCAGCGACATTCGTATGCCCGGCATGGATGGTCTGGAATTGTTGAGCGAGTTGCACGCCCAGGACCCGGAATTGCCCGTGCTGCTGATCACCGGCCACGGCGACGTGCCTCTGGCGGTGCAAGCGATGCGCGCCGGCGCGTATGACTTCCTCGAAAAACCCTTCGCCAGCGACGCCCTGCTCGACAGCGTGCGCCGCGCCTTGGCCCTGCGCCGACTGGTGCTGGACAACCGCAGCCTGCGTCTGGCCCTCAGCGACCGCAACGAGTTGAGCGCGCGTCTGGTCGGCCACTCAAAACCGATGCTGCGCTTGCGTGAACAGATCGGGGCATTGGCAGCGACCAAGGCTGACGTGTTGATCCTCGGCGAAACCGGCGCCGGCAAAGAAGTCGTCGCCCGCGCGCTGCACGATTTGTCGAGCCGCCGTAACGGCCCGTTCGTGGCGATCAACGCCGGGGCATTGGCCGAGTCCGTGGTGGAAAGTGAACTGTTCGGCCACGAACCCGGCGCCTTCACCGGCGCGCAAAAACGCCGGATCGGCAAGTTCGAATTCGCCAACGGCGGCACGCTGTTCCTTGATGAAATCGAAAGCATGAGCATGGACGTGCAGGTCAAACTGCTGCGCATGTTGCAGGAGCGCGTGGTCGAGCGCCTGGGTGGCAACCAACTGATCCCGCTGGACATCCGCGTCATCGCCGCGACCAAGGAAGACCTGCGTCAGGCCGCTGATCAGGGGCGTTTCCGCGCCGACTTGTATTACCGCCTCAACGTCGCGCCGCTGCGCATCCCACCGCTGCGCGAGCGTGGCGAAGATGCTCTGGTGCTGTTCCAGCACTACGCCGATGAAGCCAGCACTCGCCACGGTTTGCCGCCTCACGAACTGCAACCGGCACACCGCGCCTTGCTGCTGCGCCACACGTGGCCCGGCAACGTGCGTGAACTGCAGAACGCCGCCGAGCGGTTCGCTCTCGGTCTTGAATTGGCACTGGATGACACCGGCATCGAGGGCGGCGGCACGACCGTGGAAGTCATCAGCGGAGGGCTCAGCGAGCAAGTGGAAAACTTCGAGAAATCGTTGATCGCCGCCGAACTGGCGCGCTCCCACAGCTCGGTACGCAGCCTTGCCGAAGCCCTCGGCGTTCCCCGCAAGACCTTGCACGACAAACTGCGCAAACACGGCTTGAGTTTTGCCGACAGTGGCGCCCAAGGAGACGAAACCGAATGAACCGTGACAGCCGCTATCTGCAATCGGTCCTGCATCACGACATTCCCCTGACCCAGGCGATGGGCCTCAAAGTGCTCGACTGGCAGGCGCAGCAGTTGCGCCTGCACTTGCCGCTGGACGCCAACGTCAACCACAAGAGCACCATGTTCGGCGGCAGCCTCTACTGCGGCGCGGTGTTGGCCGGCTGGGGCTGGTTGCATTTGCGGCTGAAGGAAGCAGGGATCGAAGACGGGCACATCGTCATTCAGGAAGGGCAGATCAGTTATCCGCTGCCAGTGACGGGGGATGCCACGGCGATCTGCCTGGCGCCGGATGCGGCGGTGTGGAAGAGGTTCGTGGCGATGTATCAGCGTTATGGCCGGGCGCGATTGACCTTGAATACGCGGATCGTCAATGCCGGCAGTGATGAGGATGCGGTGACATTCAGCGGGCAGTACGTCCTGCACCGCTAACCCGCAGGAACTCACCATGCGGTTGCGGCGAGGGAGGGCTCGCCACAACGGTTCGTTCACCGCTCAGGAACGGGCGAGCTCCAGCAATTTTGAACGCCACGCGGCCTTCGCCGGCAGGGCCAGAAACGACGTATTGAGCAGCGATTCGCGCGCCGGGTAACAGAACGCCTCACCCTGCAAGTCCAGCACCTCACCGCCCGCGCCTTCGAGCACGCCTTGCGCCGCCGCCGTGTCCCATTGCGAAGTCGGCGCCAGGCGCGGATAGCAATCCGCCGCGCCTTCGGCCAACAGGCAGAACTTCAGCGAACTGCCGATATTGGCCAATTGCAGCTCACCCAGACTGGCGCTCAACCCGGCCAGCAAGCGTTCCTGCTCAGGACTCGAATGCCTGCGGCTGGCCACCACCGTGAACGCCTCACCCGGTCCCGGCACATCACGCACCTGAATCGAAACCGGCGTACCGCCCTTGTCACAACGCCAGGCACCGAGCCCGGCACCGCCGACATAGAAACGACCGTTGGTTGGCATCGACACCACGCCAAACACCACCCGACCGTTGTCGATCAGCGCAATGTTGACGGTAAATTCTTCACTGCCGCTGATGAACTCTTTGGTGCCATCGAGCGGGTCCACCAGCCACCAGCGCTGCCACCCGGCGCGAACGCCTTGCGCGATGTCGGCGTCCTCTTCGGACAATACCGGGATGCTTGGATCGAGCGCCTTCAGCCCGGCGACGATCAGGTGGTGTGCGGCCAGGTCGGCCGCCGTAACCGGCGAATCATCCGACTTGGCGGTGACTTCAACACCTGATCGCCAAAACGGCAAAATCGCCTCACCGGCCTGCAATGCCAACTCGACCACCGGCGCCATCAACGGATGGGGAAAATTCATCGACACTTCACTCATGATTGAAAGGATCCACGCTGGGTCAGCAGGTCACGGGTCAGATACAGCGCGGCCAACGCGCGGCCTTCGGAAAACTGCGGATTCATTGCCAATGCCGACAACTCGCGCAGATTGACCTTGTCGACCCGCATCAGCTCGGGCTCGTCGCCCTCAAGCCGCTCCTCGTAAAGATCAGTGGCCAGCACCACTTGAATCTTCTGGCTCATGTAACCGGGCGACAGCGACAACTCGGTCAGATGTTCCAGTTGCCGCGCGCCAAAACCGGCCTCTTCCTTAAGCTCACGCTCAGCCGCCGCCAGCACATCTTCGCCCGGCTCGATCAAACCTTTGGGCAAGGACAATTCGTATTCATCAGTACCGCCGCAATACTCCTCGACCAACACCGCGTGTTCGGCGTCGAGCATGGCCACGATCATCACCGCGCCGTAACCCGCGCCCTTGCCGACCAGCCGCTCATAAGTGCGCTCCACGCCATTGGAAAAACGCAACTTCAATTCTTCGACGCAAAACAGGCGACTGGTGGCGACGATCTCGCGGGCGAGTACGGTGGGTTTCTGGCGCATGCAAAGCTCCTTGGCGTGAACGCGCTACTATAACGCGGCTTTCCCGATTGTTTACGTCGGATATCTTTCTACCGCTCGAGACGTTGCCATGCCTTCTTTACCGTGGTCTGACATCGATACCGTTCTGCTGGACATGGACGGCACGTTGCTGGATCTGCACTTCGACAACCATTTCTGGCTGGAACACCTGCCCCAGCGCTACGCCGAACTGCACGGCGTGAGCCGCGCCATGGCCGAGATGGAGTTGCAGCCGCTGTTCGAGCGACATGCCGGCCAATTGCAGTGGTATTGCCTGGATTTCTGGAGTGCCGAGCTGAAACTGTCAGTGCGTGAACTGAAACAGGAAACCGCGCACTTGATCGCCCTGCGCCCGGATGCCGATACCTTTCTGGCGGCGATAAAGCAGGCGGGAAAACGGGTGATCATGATCACCAACGCGCACCGCGATTCGTTGTCACTGAAACTGGAACGGGTCGAACTGGCGCCGTACTTCGAGCGGCTGATCAGCTCGCACGATTACGGTTACCCCAAGGAGAATCCGCAGTTCTGGGACGCCTTGCAGGCCGATATCGGCTTTGATCCGGCGCGCAGCCTGTTTATCGACGACACCTTGCCAATCCTGCGCAGTGCGCGTGATTTCGGCGTGACACATTTACTGGCGGTGAAGGAACCAGACAGCCGCAAGGGGCCTAAGGACACCGCTGAGTTTGCGGCGGTCGAGGACTACCGCGATTTGCTTGCAGGGCTATAGAGCGAGTCGCCTGCTTCGCGAGTTCAAGCCCGCTGCCATATTGGAATACGTTCCTCTGTGGGCGCGGGCTTGCTCGCGAAAGCGGCCTTGAGTCTTACTCGGGAATACGCAGCACCTGCCCCGGATAGATCTTGTCCGGGTGTGTGAGCTGAGGCTTGTTCGCCTCGAAAATCTTGTTGTACTTGTTGGCATCGCCGTACTCACGCTTGGAAATCGCGCTCAGCGTGTCACCCTTCTTGACGGTGACAAATTTCGCGGCGGTTGCAACACCACCGGTCACGGTGATCTGGTCGTCTACGCCACTGACGCCGTCGACGTTGCCAAGCGCCAGGAGGATTTTTTCTTTTTCTTCCTGGCTGGCCGCTTCACCCGTGGCAATGACTTTCTCGCCTTCAACCTTGACCTGAATCTTCGACGTGTCGATTCCCGTCAGCGCGTCCTGCACATGCTTGGTCAGCGCCTCGCCATTGGCTTGGGCCTTGTCCGGCGTGAGCGCATCAAGGATTTTTTCACCGGCATCTTTCAAAAAGCTGAATAGGCTCATCGTGTTTCACTCCATGGAATAAAAGGGGTCAGACGTCAAAGCCTAGACCACCTTCGCCAAATACGGTTCCACGCCGACCAATGACCCACCCCAGCCACAAGCGTTAGAATCGTCCACCCCTGCCAACACCCTTCGGAGCGAAGATGGACATCAAGCAACTGAAATTCCTCATCGCCCTCGACGAAACCCGCCACTTCGGCCAGGCCGCCGCGCGTTGCCACATCACCCAGCCGACCCTGTCGATGCGTCTGCGCAGCCTTGAAGAAGAACTCGATTTGCCGCTGGTCAACCGGGGGCAACGCTTCGAAGGCTTCACCGCGCCGGGGGAGCGCGTGCTGGCGTGGGCGCGCACGGTGCTGGCGGCTTATGACGGCTTGCAGGCGGAAGCGGCGGCCTGTCGCGGCAACCTCATCGGTACGTTGCGTTTAGGCATCGTGCCGCTGTCGAGCTTCGATCCACTGCCGCTGATACAGCGTTTGCACAGTGCGCACCCGAACCTGCGTTTCGAAATGTCGGCGTTGAGTTCCGAGCAGATCCTCGAACAGTTGGCGAACAACCGTATCGACCTTGGCGTGTCCTATCTCGATCGTCTGGATAATGAGCGTTTCGACTCCCTGGCCTTCAGCGAAACCCACATGGGCCTGCTCTACGATCAGCGCTCCTTCACCTTCGGCGAAGCGCCGTTGAGTTGGGAGGCGTTGATCGAACTGCCGTTGGGGATGCTCACCAGCGGCATGCATTTCCGCCAGTCCATCGACCACAACTTCCACAGTCGGAACCTGACCCCACAGCCGTTGTTGCAAACCGACGCCGTGCATCAATTGTTACAAGCGGTGCACGGCGGGTTTTGCTGCGCGATCATGCCGCTCGACGCCGGCCTGGAAAAACTCACCGACCACCTGCGCCTGCAACCGATCGAAAGCGCCCAGACCCTCGCCCCGCTGGGCCTGATCATGCGACGCGGCGCCCCGCGATCGGCGCTGGCAGAAGCCTGTTTCGCGCTGTATCGGAAATCACCAAGCGACTCTTGATCGACGTCATCTATCGGTAGATCGAAAGTAGCGATTAGACGCGACATCTTGCCGCGCCTAGTCTTAGCGTTGATCAATCCGTTGGTGATGCCATGAACGCCAAGCGCCCAGCCTGCGCGGCGCCTGCACTCGAAACGCCCGCGCCCGCAGCCAGCCAGACCTACAGCTACAGCGATCTGCCCCTACAGGAATCGGCCAGCACCGCGCTGGCCGAGGAAGTGGCGTTGGCGATTGCCTACAACGGCATCAGTCAGGCAGTCATGCTGGTGACGCCGACCGACCTTGAGGACTTCATCGTCGGTTTCAGCCTCGGCAGCGGCATCATCGAAGACGCCAACGACATTTATGACCTGCAACTGACCGGCGCTGGTTCTGCGCAATACGCACAGGTGACCATCGCCAACCGCGCCTTCTGGAACCTCAAGCAACAGCGGCGCCAGTTGGCCGGCACCAGTGGTTGCGGCCTGTGCGGCGTCGAAGCGGTGGAACAGGCGCTGCCTGACCTGAAGGTGTTGCCCGGCGCACCGTTGCCGCCGAGTGCATGGCTCGACGGTCTGCGCCAGCGCATCGGCGCGTTCCAGCCGCTGGGTCAGCACTGCGGTGCGGTGCATGCGGCGGTGTTCATGAATGCCAGCGGCGAGCTGCTGCTCGGTCGCGAAGACATCGGCCGGCACAACGCCCTCGACAAACTGATCGGCGGGCTGATCCGCCAGCAGATATCCACAGAAGGCGGGCTGGCGATTGTCACCAGCCGTTGCAGCCTCGAATTGATCCAGAAAGTGTTGCGCGCCGGCATCCAGACCCTGGTCAGCCTGTCCGCCCCCACGGGCCTTGCCGTGCAATGGGCCCGTCGGCACAACCTCAATCTCATCCACCTGCCGCACAAAAGTGCGCCGCGGGTGTATAGCCCCGCGATGGAGAATCAAGCGTGAGCCAACATCATCAAGCCGACCAGAAACCTGTCCCGCGCTACAAGCCCTATAAAGGCGCTGCCGGCGGCTGGGGTGCCCTGATCAGTGTGGCTCAGGCCTGGTTGACCAGCGACAACGCGCTGAAAAACCTGCGCATGATGCTCAAGACCAACCAGAACGGCGGCTTCGACTGCCCGGGTTGCGCCTGGGGTGATTCGCCGGAAAGCGGCATGGTCAAGTTCTGCGAGAACGGCGCCAAAGCGGTGAACTGGGAAGCGACCAAGCGTCGCGTGGATGCCAAGTTCTTCGCCAAACACAGCGTGACTTCGCTGCTGGAACAGAGCGATTACTGGCTTGAGTATCAGGGCCGCCTGACCGAGCCGATGGTCTACGACGCCCAGACCGATCGCTACAAACCGATCAGTTGGGACGACGCCTACGCGCTCATCGCCAAACACCTGCAAAATCTGCCAAGCCCGGATCTGGCCGAGTTCTACACCTCGGGTCGTGCGAGTAACGAAGCCGCCTACTTGTATCAGTTGTTCGTGCGCGCCTTCGGTACCAACAATTTCCCTGACTGTTCGAACATGTGCCACGAAGCCAGCGGCGTGGCGTTGGCGCAAAGTGTCGGCGTCGGCAAAGGCACCGTGACCTTCGATGACTTCGAACACGCCGACGCGATTTTCGTCTGGGGCCAGAACCCCGGCACCAACCATCCACGAATGCTCGAACCCCTGCGTGAAGCGGTGAAACGCGGCGCGCAAGTGGTGTGCATCAACCCGCTGAAAGAGCGCGGTCTGGAACGTTTCCAACACCCGCAGCACCCGATCGAAATGCTCACCAACGGCGACAAGCCGACCAACACCGCGTACTTGCGTCCGGCCTTGGGCGGTGACATGGCGGTGCTGCGCGGCATGGCCAAGTTCCTGCTGCAATGGGAGCGCGACGCGCAGAAGGCTGGCGCGCCTGCGGTGTTCGATCACGACTTCCTCAATGCACACAGCGCCAACGTGCTGGAATACCTGGGCGTTGTCGACGACACGCCGTGGGAGCAGATCGTCGAGCAGTCCGGTCTGACCCTGGTCGAGATCGAGCAAGCGGCGCGCATGTACGCCAAAGGCAAGAACGTGATCATGTGCTGGGCGATGGGCATCACCCAGCATCGTCATTCGGTGCCGACCATCCAGGAAATCGCCAACCTGATGCTGCTGCGCGGCAACATCGGCAAGCCCGGTGCAGGCCTGTGCCCGGTGCGCGGTCACAGTAACGTGCAGGGCGACCGCACGATGGGCATCAACGAGCGCCCGCCCGTGGCGTTCCTCGACTCCCTTGAGCGGCGTTTCCAGTTCAAGGTGCCGCGTGAAAACGGCCACAACGTGGTCGAGGCGATCCATGCCATGGCCGAAGGTCGCGCCAAGGTCTTTATCGGTCTGGGCGGCAACTTCGCCCAAGCCACACCGGACAGCCCGCGCACGTTCGCGGCGCTGAGCAATTGCGACCTGACCGTGCAGATCAGCACCAAACTCAACCGCAGCCATTTGGCCCACGGTAAAGACGCGCTGATCCTGCCGTGCCTGGGCCGAACCGACATCGACATCCAGACCGAAGGCCCACAAGCCGTCACCGTGGAAGACTCGTTCAGCATGGTTCACGCCTCCAACGGCCAATTGCAGCCGCTGTCGAACCAGATGCGTTCGGAACCGTCGATCATCGCCGGCATCGCTGCCGCCACGCTGGGCAGCAAACCGGTGGACTGGAACTGGCTGGTGGCCGATTACGGGCGCATTCGCGAGCTGATCGCCGACACCATCCCGAACTTCAAAGACTTCAATGAGAAGATCAAAAACCCTGGCGGCTTCTACCTCGGTAACAGCGCCGGTGCACGTAAGTGGAGCACCCCGTCGGGCCGCGCCAACTTCCGCGCCAACATGCTGCCCAAGGATCTGGTCAACGAACGCACCCGCGCCACCGGGCAACTGCCGGATCTGATCCTGCAGTCGATGCGTTCCCACGATCAGTACAACACCACGATTTATGGTCTCGACGACCGTTATCGCGGGGTGAAAGGCCAGCGCGACGTGCTGTTCGTCAATGAAGCCGACATCATTCGCCTGGGCTTCCGGCCAGGGCAGAAGGCCGACATCGTTTCGATCTGGGACGATGGTCGTGAGCGTCGGGTGAAGGGCTTTACGCTCCTGGCGTTTGATATTCCGGCCGGCCAGGCCGCCGCGTATTACCCGGAAGTGAATCCGCTGGTGCCGCTGGAAAGCACTGGGGATGGCAGCCATACGCCGACGTCGAAGTTCATTGCGATTCGCCTGGAAGCGGCGAGCGAGACCGGGTTGATCATGGCCAAGTCGGCTTGATACGGCGTCTGCTCCGGCCTCTTCGCGAGCAAGCCCATATTGGAATGCACTCCAATGCGCGGGCTTGCTTGCGAAGGCGTCGGTTCAGTCAATGCATTTCTTAAGCTCAAACACTTTTCCAGCGCCCATAAAAAAGGCCGCTTTTTCACAAAAGCGGCCAGTCCGAAGTAGCTAAAGACCGGCGAAAATCGGTTAAGTTCCGCATAAAAAACAGTAACTTGCACAATTGCATACAAGTCGTGTTATTCGTCGGATTTCGATTGTCACGCTTGTTACAGAGCCTCAGGATCGCGCCGTCATCCCTTTGAGGCTCACCTATGAAGTTCTCCTCGATTCTCTTGTTGTCCCTTGGCCTGGTCAGTGGCTTCGCGTCTGCTGGCGGCACCACCGAAGCAGGTGTGGGCGGCGCATTGGGCGGGGTTCTTGGCTCGGTCGTCGGTCAGTCGTTAGGCGGCAATACAGGTTCCACCATTGGCGCGGCCCTGGGCGGCGCGGGTGGTAGCGCCGTTGGCGCAAACAAACACAGCCGTGGCGAAGCGGCCATCGGTGGTGCGCTGGGCGCAGCCGGCGGTAACGTGGTTGGCCGCAGCGTGGGCGGCTCCACCGGCAGCCTGATTGGCGCCGCGGCGGGTGGCGGTGCCGGTGGCGCGCTGGGCAACTACATGGGCAACAAAAGCAATGACGATGATCGTCGTTATGATCGCGGTCGTGACGACCGTCGCTACTACCGCGACGACCGCCGTGGTCGCGGCCATGCCTACGGTCATCGCAAGCATCACAAGTACTATCGTCACCACTAAGGCGAATGCTTGAACAAAAATCGCAGCCCTGGGGCTGCGATTTTTTTTGCGTTTTTCACACCACCAGGCTTTCCAGTGCCCCGCGCAACCCGGCAGGAATCGGCACGGGCTGATTGCTTGCCCGATCAACAAACACATGCACGAAACGCCCGGCCGCACACGCCTCGCTTTCACCGACCTTGAACACTGCCAATTCGTATTGCACCGAACTGTTGCCCAGTTTGCCCACCCGCAGACCGATCTCGATCAAGTCCGGGAAAGCGATGGAAGCGAAGTAATCACACGCCGAACTGACCACAAAGCCCACCACCTCACCGTCATGGATATCCAGCCCACCGACCTGAATCAGGTAAGTGTTCACGGCAGTGTCGAAGAAGCTGTAATAGGTGACGTTGTTGACGTGGCCGTAGGCGTCGTTGTCGTGCCAGCGCGTGGTGATGGGCTGGAAATGCCGGTAGTCGGTGCGTTGGTTCATGCGCAGTTCTCGTCTTGATCGACCTCACACTGACAGCGAGGACGAGCACTATACCTGTGGGAGCGGGCTTGCCCGCGAAGGCGCCAGCACTGGCGCCCCATCACTCAACGGTCGGCAAACCCCTTCCCCTGCGCTGCCAACTCACCGATCAACCGCGCCGGTTTCCACTGATCGCCCTGCCGTGTCTCCAACGCCAGCAAGCGCTGATGAATATCCGCCAGCCCTTGCTGATCCGCCCAGGCCATCGGCCCGCCCTTGTCCGCCGGGAAGCCATAGCCGTTCAGATAGACCAGATCAATGTCATGCGCCGACTCGGCAATGCCTTCCTGCAAAATCTTCGCCCCTTCGTTGACCAACGCGAGCAAACACCGCTCAAGGATCTCTTGCGGGCCAATCTCACGGCGCTGGAAACCCAATGCGTCACTGACCCGCAACACCAGCGCATCGACCTCGGGATCATGCTCAGCCTGACGACTGCCCGGCTCGTAATGGTAATAACCGTTGCCGGATTTCTGCCCAAACCGGCCCATCTCGCACAAGCGGTTGTCCACCTGAACTTCTGGAGCCTCCTGGCCCTTGCCGGCCAACTCACGCGCACGCCACTCCAGATCGATGCCGACCACGTCGTACATGCGAAACGGCCCCATGGCAAAACCAAAGCCCTGCAAGGCTGCGTCGACCTGCTGTGGGTAAGCCCCTTCCAGCAGCATCTTGCGTGCTTCAAGCACATACGGATGGAGCATGCGATTGCCGATAAAACCGTGGCAGTTGCCCGATACCACACTGACCTTGCCCATGCGCTCGCCCAGCGCCAGCGCGGCGTGCACCACGGCCGGTGATGTCTTCGCGCCACGGACAATTTCAAGCAGTTTCATGATGTGCGCCGGGCTGAAGAAATGCAGGCCCAGAACTTGCTCAGGGCGTCGGGTGGCGGCAGCAATCGCATCGATATCCAGCGCCGACGTATTACTCGCCAGCAGCGCCTCGGGATTGAGCAGGCCATCGAGTTCGCGAAAGATCTTCTGCTTGAGTTCAAGGTTTTCGTACACCGCTTCGATCACCAGATCGACATTGCGGATTGCCGCGTAATCCGCCGCCGCACTGACCCGGGCGAGCCGCGCATCTGCCTCAGCCTGATCAATGCGCCCCTGACGCACGTTGTGTGCATAAGTGTCGGCCACCGTGGCGAGCGCCTGCTCAAGCATCTGTGGATTGTTGTCGACCCACTGCACCGTCACCCCAGCGTTGGCCAGGCACATGACAATGCCGCGCCCCATGGTCCCCGCACCGATCACGGCAGCCTGCTGAATATCGAATGTCTGGCTCATGTTGTTCTCTTGTTGGCGATCCATAGACGGGTCTCACCATAGTCAGCCCGCGACGGTTTTTGAAGTTTATTCCCGTGATGATCGACATTCAGCGGATGGATGCAGCCGCGCAAAGACTGTGCACTCTCCCACGGGGCGGGGCTTAATCGAGCAGGTGATTGTCAGCCCAATGGCGGACTTCAGCGTAGGGATACGCCTCCAACGCCGCATACCCGGAAATCGTCCGCGCCTTGAGCTTGGTGAACAGCGGCACACTGATCCCGCACAGAAACCGCGTCAGCCGTTCCGCCGTCGGCGCATGGCCCGTGTGCTGCTCATGCTTGTGGATAAAATCACCGCACAGTGCCGCAAAACTTTTATCCACAAGCGCAGGCAATTCCGGTGGCGCCGGCAACCGGGCAATGTGGCCATGGCACACCGAACAATGCCCACAGCGCTCAGGGGCATTGTGATCGCCGAAGTACTCGGCCAGGCGATACCCCAGGCAACGATCGGTGGCGAACACATCCAGCATGGTGTGAATCCGCGCGACTTCGGTTTGTTCATGGCGAGTGAAGTCATCGTGCAGTTCTGCGCTCAGAACATCGCTGTCGAAGTCGCTGTGCAACAAGCTGTAGACCTCGGTCATCTGCTTGCTCTCAAGCTCGATCCAGGCCTTTTCCTGGAAGTAATCCAGCGCCTTCACCACCCGATTACGCTCGGCCGAATACTGCGTATACATCGCCTCGAAATCCACCGTAGCCCAGGTGCGCGCCCGGCTTGAGGTGTGGATGATCGCCGCGACGAAATCCCGGCGCTCGCCCTCGAAACGCTCAAGCAACGCCTCGGGCTCCAGCAGGTATTTGAAACGGTATTCGGCGTAATAGGCGTAACGCGGTGCGATCAAGCCACGCAACTCCAATTGCACCAGCAAAGTCTTCAGGGGCAACGCCCGGATGTTGCTGTGATCGGCCAATGGCCCGAGCAGAAACTCCCACTGCCCTTGCGGTGCCGAAGCTTTCAATTCATCGAGTACATAACGAATGCCTTCGCGTTCCGGCGTGTCGCCGTAGACGAAGTTTTCCAGGACATTGAGGCTGTCGCGATTGGCCAGCACCAGACAGTCCGAAGGCTGCCCGTCACGTCCGGCGCGGCCGATTTCCTGGCTGTAGTTTTCGATGGATTTGGGCAGGTCGAAGTGCACCACATTGCGGATGTCGCTTTTGTCGATACCCATACCGAAGGCGATGGTCGCGACGATGCAATTGGACTGCCCGGCCATGAAGCGTTTCTGGATGCCCTCGCGCTGATCGTGGGGCAGACCGGCGTGATAGGCCTCGGCCTGAATACCGTTGCGCTCGAGGTGTTCGGCGATGTGTTCGGCGGTTTTCTGCAAAGTCACATAGACGATGCTCGGCTGGCCCGGACGCTCGGCCATCCACTCCACCAGACGCCGGCGCTTGTCCTGCCCGCGCACCGGTTCCACCAGCAAATTGAGATTGGGCCGGTAGAAACCGGTGGTCACCACATCGTCAGCGGCAATGGCAAATTTTGCCTGCATGTCGGCGATGACTTTCGGCGTGGCGGTGGCCGTCAGCAGCAAGGCTTGCGGGATGTTGAACTGGCGCTGGTAGTCCGGGAGTTTGAGGTAGTCGGGGCGAAAGTTGTGGCCCCACTCCGAGATGCAATGCGCCTCATCCACCACCAGCAAAGAGATCGGCACCTGCTGCAGGAAATTGCGGAAGCGCTCGTTTTTCAGACGCTCGACCGAAATCATCAGAATCTTCAACTCACCCGAACGGGCGCGGGCCATCACGTCATTGGCATCGTCTCGACTCTGCGCAGAATCGATGCTCCCCGCCGAAATGCCGTGGCGTTGCAGGAACGCCAATTGATCCTGCATCAGCGCCAGCAACGGCGAAACCACCAGGGTCAGATTCGGCAGCATCAGCGCCGGTAGTTGATAGCAGAGGGACTTGCCGGATCCGGTGGGAAAGATCGCCGCCGCCGAGCGCCCGGCCAGCACCGCGCTGATGGCGGCCTCTTGTCCGGGTCGAAACTGTGGATAACCAAAAACCTGTTCCAGGGTGTTGTGCATTCGCTGTCACTCCTTTGACCGCTGCCATGCCAACAGCCTAGCGGGCGATCGCAGCGAGTCGAGAAAAGGTCGGGGCCAAATCGATACGCAATGATACAGCGAAAGGCGCGGACAACTCAGTGCCCGCGAGACGGCCTGCCAAAGCCATACAACATCCAGAACTCAGGGCCGCAACACCGCCACGCGCAACTGCTCGTTCAGCATTTGCTCATGCACATCCAGGCTCTTGCTCGCCCACAGCGCATGGGCCGGGCTGATGTCTGCGGTGAACGCCGCCGCCAGTTGGCGCAGATCGGAGATGCTACGCACCTGTGGACAAAAGGGTTGCCCGTCACAGTCCTGACTGGCGTTGCGATAGGTGCTCAGCAAACGATCCCAGAGATCATTGCGCACTTGCCTGATCGACTTGAGCTGCACTTGCGGCACGCCCAGCCGTTGCTTCAAACCTGACTCGTCCAGCGCTTCGCTGGCGAGCAAGGCTTTGGCGAACATCAGCACTTCGGCGCGAGAGGCCGTGTCGACATTCGCCTGGTTGGTAAGCGCGCCTGGCCAACCGGTTCGATCCAGATGATCCAGTACCAGCGCATTGCCAATATCCGCTGCCAACGTCAAACGGTAGCCAATAGCCCACAGCAATATGATCGAGGCCATTCGTAGCCACTGCATACCTAATTCCCTTTAAGCGCGTATCAGAAGTTTGGAAACGTCCCACAGATTCTGGCGCGCACAATACAGATGTTTACCCAGAAGCGCCTGATAAAGCCGTGGGAAATTTCCTGTCTAAGGGTTTTGCCTTAAAAAGGTCATGAAAACCTGTAGGGCAAATACCCGCCCCCCCGGAAAACCCCCTACAAACGCTGTCCATCCTGGCCGTCTTGTCCCGCTGCGCAGCACCCTCCTATAGTGGCCGGCGCGACTGAACCTCGCCGTAGCGACTTCTCAAAGGACAGACTTCATCCATGAACTCACTGCATCCACCCATCAACCGCTATCGCCGCTTGAAAACTGTCTACAGCGACAATCCGGTACTGGTTATCGACACTGACGCCAGCCATGAAGACTTGCTGAATGCCGCTCAACAAAGACTGTGCGCCGCCAACAATCTGCTGGAAACGCTTTACTGCATGTGTTTTCAACAAGCGGATGTCAAAGACATCCCCAACATCGTCAATGCGCTTTACTTATTGACTCAGGATGGTTGCGAACTGCTGGAAGTGGCGAAGTTCAAAGCGAATAATAAAAACTGAAAAACAATACGCAACAAACTTGGCAACAACCCATTGCTTCACCACAAAAAACAACCGCACTAGATTGATTGCTCTTCCATTAACAGAGCAACAAACATGACGACTTTAACTGTCTTTTTTTGCGGTACCGGCTCCACCAGATTTGATACGAACAACCCGAACTACTGGAACGGCGAACTGGTTTCCACACTGGCTTCGCACCACAGCGGCCGGGAGTTTGCCGAATGGGTCATCGTCGACGGCCCGGGCACCAGCAATTTGTAGACCGATGAACTGTTTACCGAATCCGGCGATTACGACCTGAGCGGTACGCTGTTCGGAAAAGGTTGGGAGGAGAATGTCCAACATGCCGTGAACATTATCAAAGGCCAGTGCGACTGGCAGCGTGAACAACTGACCGAAGCAGAATACAACCGACTGAAAGCTGCCGGTATTCCCATCGAAGACGTAAAAATAGAAGGCTCGTGGATGTGGCGAAAATATAACTACGGAAAGCGAAGCGTTACTCAGCAAAAGTTACAGGAACAAATCATCAAGACGTTCCGTAAGGATGGCGTCATTCCCACTCAAGTCAACCTGGTGGGATGGAGTCGTGGCGGCGTCAGTTGCCACATGTTGGCCAACGCCTTGTACGCCGACGACGCGCTGAAGAATATTCCGGTCAGGATCTTCGCCATTGACCCGGTTCCGGGTATCGGCAACTTTCAGGAACACCGGGTGAAACTCAACGCCAACGTCAAAGAATACGTCGGCTTTTATGCCCGGAACGAGCGCTCCAAAGGCTTCAGTTGCGTCATCCCGCAAACCGCCACCGGCACCAGAACCAGCGTTTTCCCAATGCCCGGCCGCCACGCCACACTGGTGGGCAACGCCGCCGTTGACGGCGACAGAGGCCCTAACGTGCTGGCCGAACCCGGCCTGATCGTCCGCCACTTCGCCGAAGTGTGCCTGCAGCGCTGGGGCACGCCGCTGAGCAAAACCCTGAACCTGAGTGACGCTGACCTGCGCCAGCACACCGACGCCATCGTGAGGGCCGCCGCGAAATACCAGGCCATGGAAAAGTGTTCGTACACCTACTTCACCGAACTGGATCAAGACGAACGGTGTGTGTCGCTGGGCAGCAAAGGTGTGCCGTTTTCAGCGGTGAAAGGTTCGATTTACACACCCGAAACCGGGCTGACGACCAGTGTGCTGGATACGGCGGCGTACAAGAATCTTGGTTGACGGTGAACCGACGAAAAAACCTACAACAATCTCCTATCTGATCTTCGTACCGATCCTACAGGTCTGGACTCCGTTGCCGCCTATCGGCGCCTGGTAGTTCAAACCTATAGTCGTGACTATCGCTGCCAAATCAGCGGTTCGGGCTTGGTCACCCGTATGAGTTGTGCACTCGCACTCGTTGTATGCTGCTGGCGCTTTTTGTGTCGGCACGCTTTATGGCGGCTGAGTTCGGGACGCCTTCGGGCGTGCCGGTTGTGAGTGCCTCACCGGTTGACCAACCCGAACGCAGTCCGCCACCTATCCCTTGTGGTCACGGTGGGTGCGAATTCTCATGACATATTTCGAGGCCAAAAATAATGAAAACATGGAACCCGCTCACCCCTGATCGCTACCGCCCACTCGAATCCAACCTCACCGACACCAAGCCCCTGATCATCGACGCTGCAGCCAACCCGCAAGACATCCTCGAATGCGCCGTCCAGCGCCTGCGCGCCTCCAGCGACCTGCTTAAAACCCTCTACTGCCTCAGCTTCAAACAAGCCGACGTCGAAGACATCCCCCACATCACCCACGCCCTCTATCTGCTGACGCAGGATGGCTGTGACCTGCTGCAAGTCGCGCAGCAGCAAATGCTCAACTGGAAAGCGCCAGTCTGAAATTGAGGATCGAACCGCTCCTATGAACTCTGTGAGAGCTATCAAAAACTGTTATCAAACATCGGAGTAACCATGAGCAAATTCTTTGATGAGCTGACGGAAAGCATTATCGAAAAGTACTGGCAAAAACCGGGATGACCCGAGAAAGCGCTAACGTTCAAGTGGAAATATTCTAGCTATACGGACTAAAAACAGATGGAATAATGCCACTTAACTTCGTTTTTTCAGGGGTCTTACGGCAAACAGCGTCCTTCAGCTTAAGTGCTATTATTCTGGCAGTTAAGGTTTAAAAATGAAGGAATACTGCCATATGGCCAAAAAAACAGCGCCGCTCTTGCCCTCCACTGCTCGGCTTTTGGTCGACCTTGGTGAACGACTGAAGCTGGCGCGCCTACGCCGCAAATTGACGGCCAAGCAGGTCGCAGAAAGATCAGGCATGTCGCTGACAACCTTGCGCCATCTGGAGTCAGGAGGATCAGGCGTCACCATCGGGGCCTACCTGTCGGTCATGCAAGTGCTGGGGCTGGAAAAGGATATGAACAAACTGGCTGCAACCGATGAAATGGGTCGCCAATTGCAGGATGCGCAATTAATGCCTTCAACACGATCCGCAGCCAAAAAGCCCCAGCGAGTACGAGCAGTCAGCGCGGTAAAAAAGGGCTCACCTGAACACGTCGGGACTTCAAACGTTATCGATGCCGCCACTACCACGAAAATTCCGGCTGACTTCCCATTCAATACACACTCACTCTCCAGCCTTTTGAACAAGAAGAAAAAGGCCGCCCCCCCAACAGGTGAAGAATGACGCTGATTGCTGTTTATGCAGACTGGGAATCCTTGAAAGGCGCCAGACGCCTCGGATTTCTGCATGCAAGGAAAACACGCAACACCAACGTGTTCGAATTTGAGTACGACCCGAAAGCGCTGGCAGATCCTGAGCTGAATCTCACAGCGCTAGATCCACGAATCGGACTTTTCGAAGGCCGCCAATTCCCCGGCCAACATCAGAGCCGCTTTGGCGTCTTTGCAGACTCAAGCCCTGATCGTTGGGGCCAACTGCTTATGAAACGCCGCTTGGAAAGGGACATTCGTGACGGCTTGATCCCCAAAGACAGCAAGCTGTTCGAATCCGACTACCTGCTTGGCGTGCACGACCTGTTCCGTGTCGGCGCCCTTCGCTACAAACTCAATGACGAAGGCAACTTCCTCGACGACCGCGACGGCATTGCTGCTCCACCCTTTGTCGAGCTGCGCGCGTTAGAGCAGGCAAGTCTCGCCCTGGAAAACGACAGGGACAACACAGCCAGCGAGGGCCGCGAATGGCTAAGAATGCTCATCGCACCGGGCGGCTCACTGGGCGGCGCCAGACCGAAAGCCAGCGTCGTCGACGAGTTCGGCCAACTGTGGATCGCCAAATTCCCAAGTACGAGAGATGACCACGATGTTGGTGGTTGGGAATTTGTAGTAAACGCTTTGGCGGTCAACTGTGGTCTACGTGTTGCGACCGGCATGGCCCGACGCTACGCAAGCGATCACCACTGCTTCCTGGTGAAGCGTTTCGACCGAACCGCGCGCGGCGGCCGACATCACTTCGCATCAGCCATGACCATGACCAACCGCGTCGACGGCGACGACGCCTCAACCGGCGCCAGCTATCTAGAGTTGGCGGAAGTAATCATGGAACACGGCTCGGAACCCAACACCGACCTCCGTGAACTCTGGTCGAGAATCGTCTTCAACATCCTGGTCTCCAACACCGATGATCACCTGCGAAACCATGGTTTTATTCTGGATCCTGGCCGAGGGTGGCGCTTGTCGGCAGCGTATGACATGAATCCCGTGGCGCATGCGGATGGGTTGAAGCTCAACATCACTGATTCTGACAATGCTTTGGATTTGGAGCTGGCGAGGGAAGTGGCGGAGTATTTTCGGGTTAGCGGGAGCGAAGCCGAGCAACTCATTGAAAATTACCAAGAAATAGTCAGTCAATGGCAGACGGTCGCTGGGGCACTAGGGCTGTCGAAGCGTGAACAGGACAGCATGGCACCCGCGTTCTGGTAATTAATAAAATCTAAGGTTCACCTATCGCTCTCCGAATATTCTGCACCGACGAGTGTCCGAATTTTTTCTCCTGCCAAACTACCCCCTGCACAATTTAGACTCTACGGGATCTCCGACGAAGGTCGGAGGCCTTTTTGCTATCCAAATACTAGCAATATGAAGCTTCTCCGCTAGTCTCGTAAAGAGTGGCAAATACGCGATCGGATTAATGAAAATAAAAATAACCGTATGAAAATTTAATTACCGCAAGACGCATTAGCAACGCCTTATACGTAACAAATAAGTCATGTACGACGATAAAAACAAAAAACAGGAGCAAAAAAATGACTGCTATAGCAAAGATAGTGGAGTGGGCTAATAAAACTGGTCGACCGATTTGGTGGAAACACACAGTTAGACTGCTTATAGAAAAACAAGAGCTTACAGGAGCAAATCAAGAATCAATCTATAAATTGGCTCGAAGAGAATCTGGCTTTCCAGAGTCGATCGAAGATTATGAAAATTATAATTCAAGCATCTCGGCAGAAGGTTTTGAAATAGAGGAAAAGCCAGTAACATTAAGCTCAATTGGACCTACAGAAAACATCTCAGCCTTGGAAAACACCCAAGTTTTAAAGTTCTCAAACATAGGGTTAACCGTTATCTATGGGGATAATGGTTCAGGCAAATCAAGCTACTCTAGGATCTTGAAAAATGCATGTTTGACTCGAGGTGAAAAACCCGCCGTCATAGGAAATGCTTTTACACCCTCAAAACTTAATTCAAATGCAAAAATTTCGTTTAACGAAGGTGGATTGGCTTTTAATGACATTAACTGGACATACAAAGGCGACGAAATAACAGCTCTAAAATCAATTCGCGTATTCGATTCAAAGTCAGCATTTCACTATATAGAAAAAGAAGGGGAGTTAGACTACCGACCTGCAGGCCTTCACATACTAGACGAACTGGTTGACATGTGTAACAAAATACGAACTACAGTCGACGAAAAAATAAAACCTCTTAAAAACCCTATAGTAGTTCCTGCAGCTGAACTCTCTACAAAAGCAGGTAAATTCATAAATTCGCTTTCTGCAAAAACTTCTTCTAGCGAACTTGCTTCATTTTGCATAACTGAGCAAGAACTGCTTGACTTAAACAACATTCAAACAGAGCTTAGAACTCTTAAATCACAATCCGCTGAAGAACTTAAAAAAAACCTAATAAAAATAGTCAACTCTGCAAACCCCCTACTAAACACTTTAAAAAAAGCAAACACATTAATCTCTGAGGAGAGTTTCGCAGGCTTCGCGAAGCTTATCGAAAACCAACAAGAAACCTACGACGCATCAGAAAAACTTAGAACTAGTACGTTCGCAAACCTTCCGATTCAGAAAATTGGAAATGAGGTGTGGAAGACCTTATGGACATCGGCTAAAGCCTTTGTGATGGATGTGTCACCTGTCGGAGGTTTTCCACCGAAGGCTGGTGAGAGTTGCCCACTATGCTTACAGCCTATCGGTGATGAAGCAGGCAAAAGGCTGGATAAATTTGAAACCTATATTAAGGACGAAATACAAAAAACAGCAAATAGCGCGAAAACAGCAAAAGATCAGCGAAAAAAAGAATTAGAAACAACAGCTTTCGACCTATCAATATTTGAACAAATAATTATAGACCTTGAAAACAGAATAGTAGGATTTCGAGAAAAAATATCGACCTACAACTCAAGCTACTCATCAAGAATAAAAACACTACTAGACGAAGATATCGACATTATAAGGACTAAAGCTAGTGATCTTGATGAAAGCATCGTAGCCACGCTTGAAAATCAACTAAACGAAATCAACAAAGAAGTAGCCAGCTTAGTAGATGAACAAAATATGGCTCTGCTAATCACCTCTAAAGAAACCACCGAAAAAGAATTAATTGCCAAAAAACTCGTAACAGATAACAAAGCTACAATTGAACTCGAAATAAAACGCAGAAAGACACTTGAGATTTACGAGAAGATAAGAGAACAAACCACTACGAGAAAAATCACGACCTTAAGCTCAGAAATTAGTGAAGTCTACTTAACTGCTTCACTGAAGAGCCACTTTACGGATGAGCTACGCCTCCTTGGATTCAAACACTACTCTGTTGAAGCAAATACGAGAAACGCCACTGGATCCCAACTATTTAAAATAGTACTCCCAGAGTCTACAGCAGCTAGCGTCCATCAAATTGCTAGTGAAGGAGAACAAAAATGCCTTGCTCTCGCTAGCATTTTTGCAGAGCTGCGGGCAGACAACAGGGCATCGGGCGTAATTTTCGACGACCCCGTAAACTCTTTAGATCATAAGTGGCGTTTAAAAATCGCCAATCGACTCATGAAAGAGTCTCTCGTGAGGCAAGTCATAATATTTACCCACGAGATCGTTTTCCTCAAGTTTTTAATTGAGGCCGCAGAATCTGACCCTAGTTACACACTTCAAATTACCAGTCTAGACAGAAACATGACTTCGACTGGGATTGTTAGAAACTCCCCACCATGGGATGCACTCACCACGGCAAAAAGAATTAAATATCTTAACGTGCTTTATGGTGAGCTAAAAAAATCAGAAACTAATGATACAGAGTCTGAATACAACAAACTCGCCGGGCAATTCTACGGTTTCTTAAGAGAGGCTTGGGAAAGACTAGTAGAGGAAAAACTGCTAAACAAAGTGGTAGAGCGATTTGGCCGAGGAGTACAAACGCAACGCCTAAATAAACTGAAAGATATTTGCGACGAAGATTTGGACAAAGTAAGCAATGCGGTGGCTAAGTGTAGCGGATTATTTAAGGGGCATGACTGCGCACCAGGTGTATATGAATCAATGCCAGCAGCAAATGAAATACTCGAAGACATCAATCTCATTAAAGATTTTGAGCAGGAGTTAACCAATATCAGAAAGAGAAATTAGTATAACTTTTTAAAACTCACAAAAAAGCCGCCCCGAAGGGCGGCTTCTTCATTCACCACAAACCAACGCTTACAACTTCGGCCCAGCAGCCTTGATCGCGTCGCTCACTTCGAACTTCTTGAAGTTCTCGATGAACAGACCGGCCAGCGCCTTGGCAGCCTCGTCGTACGCAGCCTGGTCAGCCCAGGTGTTGCGTGGGTTGAGCAGGTTGGTTTCAACGCCCGGTACGGCCAATGGCACGTCGAGGTTGATGGTGTCCAGGTGCTCGGTGGTGGCGCCGATCAGTGCGCCGCTCTGGATAGCGGCGATCACTGCGCGGGTGGTCGGGATGTTGAAGCGTTTGCCGACGCCGTAGCCACCGCCGGTCCAGCCGGTGTTGACCAGGTAGACCTTGGAGCCGAAGCCGCGGATGCGCTTGATCAGCAGCTCTGCGTATTCGCCGGCCGGGCGCGGGAAGAACGGTGCGCCGAAGCAGGTGGAGAAGGTCGACTTGATGCCGCTGCCCGAACCCATTTCAGTCGAGCCCACCAGTGCGGTGTAGCCGGACAGGAAGTGGTAGGCCGCTTGTTCTTCGTTGAGGATCGACACTGGCGGCAGCACGCCGGTCAGGTCGCAGGTCAGGAAGATCACAGCGTTCGGCTCGCCACCGAGGTTGTGCTCGGAGCGCTTGGCAACGTGCTCCAGCGGGTACGCGGCGCGGCTGTTCTGGGTCAGGCTGACATCGGCGTAGTCGGCGTGCTTGGCGTCATCGATGACGACGTTTTCCAGCACAGCGCCGTGCTTGATGGCTTTCCAGATGACCGGCTCGTTCTTCTCGGACAAGTCGATGCACTTGGCGTAGCAGCCGCCTTCGATGTTGAAGACAACGCCTTCGCCCCAGCCGTGTTCGTCGTCACCGATCAGGTAACGGCTTTCGTCGGCCGACAGGGTGGTTTTACCGGTGCCCGACAGACCGAAGAACAGGGTCACGTCGCCTTCTTCGCCGATGTTGGCGGCGCAGTGCATTGGCAGCACGTCAGCGGCCGGCAGCAGGAAGTTCTGCACGGAGAACATGGCTTTCTTCATTTCACCGGCGTAACGCATGCCGGCGATCAGCACTTTCTTCTGGGCGAAGTTGAGGATCACGCAACCATCGGAGTTGGTGCCGTCACGCTCAGGCACGCACTCGAAGTTGGCCACGTTGAGCACTTGCCACTCGTCACGACCAGCCGGGTTGTACTGGGCCGGGTTGATGAACAGGCAACGACCGAACAGGTTCTGCCAGGCCGTCTGGGTGGTCATTTTCACGGCCAGGTAGTGATCTTCAGCCGCGCCGACATGCACATGGGACACAAAGTGCTCTTGCGCGTTGTTGAACGCCTCGACGCGAGCCCACAAGGCATCGAACTTGTCGGCCGGGAACTTGCGGTTGATCGGGCCCCAGGCGATAGCGGCCTGGGTGGAAGGCTCTTCAACGATGAAACGGTCGACTGGCGAACGGCCGGTACGATGACCGGTGCGAACAACCAGAGCGCCGGTATCGGCAAGCTCGCCTTCACCGCGGTTCAGGGCTTCTTTTACCAGATCATCAACACTCAGATCGGTGTACACGGCGTTATTGGCTTGCGTCATGAGGTTCCCCGTCGGCCAGTGGCCGAGTGTGCTCCAAACGTTTTGTAGTAGAAAGTTGCGCACTACTACCGCGAAAAAAGTGGGCCGGATTATGCCAGAAAAGCCCAAAAAGAGTAGGGTCCTCCCGTCGTAACGGCGAAATTCCGTCGTTGAGCAGTGAATTTACCTGCGCTGAACCGTTTTAGTGCCGGGTATCTGACGGCGTGTCGACGCCCGCACCAGCGAACAATTGAGCGATGTCGGCCGCATCGAACAAGTAGCGTTCGTTGCAGAACTGGCAATCGATCTCGACGTTGCCGCCCTGTTCGGCAACCAGCGCCTGCGCATCTTCCAGACCCAGACTGACCAGCGCATTGCCCGAGCGTTCACGCGAGCAGCTGCAACGGAAACGCAGCTTCTGCACGTCGAACAGGCGCACTTGCTCTTCATGGTAGAGACGATGAAGCACGGTTTCGTTGTCCAGGCTCAATAATTCATCGGCGGTCAGCGTGCTAGCCAGCGCGGTGATGTGCTGCCAACTGGCGGCGCGGTCTTCTTCGTCTTTCAGACGATCGGCCGGCAGTTGCTGCAGCAGCAGACCACGGGCGCGGCGGCCGTCGGCGAACAACTTGAAGCGGGTGCCGACCTGTTGCGACATGACGAAATAATTGGTGAAGCAATCGGACAGGGTTTCGCCGTCGAGATCGACGATGCCCTGATAGCGCTGGCCAACCGTCGGGTCGACGGTCAGGGCCAGCACACCCTTTGGCATCAGGTCGCTGAGGGTCGCATCGGCGGCAATCTGATCGGCGTGGTAGCGCGCCAATCCTCGGATCTCGCGCTCGCTGGAGCATTCGATCATCAGCATCGGGATCGGGCCTTCAGAGCGCGCCTGCAAAATCAGCAAGCCGTCGAACTTCAGGGTGCCCACCAGCAAAGAGGCCGCCGCCATCAATTCGCCCAGCAATTGCGCGACCGGCTCGGGGTATGGGTGTTTGGCGAGCACTTCAGCGTAGCTGCGCTCAAGCGCCACCAGTTCGCCACGGGTGTCGCTGTCATCGAAGATGAAGCGTTGGGTGAAATCGGTATCCGTTAGGTCGGTCATAGGTCCGGTATCTGAAAGTGATGACAAAATGATTACAAAGAATGAAAATTCGCGTTTCTTGGCACCCTCTTTGGTGCCGACTGCTACGCCATGGGAGGCATTTTATGAACAATCCGGGTTTGTTCCAATCAAGGTGGAACCTCGGCCGGCTGGTTCTGTGCAACGTGGTGCCGTTAGCGCTACTGGCTTTCTGGTTATGGCCTACGGGTAACTCGCTGTGTGTGATTTTCGACGAGTGGCTGTTCCGCTCGCTCAATGCACCACTGGCCAGCAACCCCATATGGCTCCACATCTGGGCAATTGCAAGTATGCGTCCGTTCGACATCGTCGTCGGGCTGATTCTGCTGACGCTGCTGATCAAAGGTGACTGGGTATTCAAGGCGATTGATGCGCGCCGTGCTTTTTTCGGTTTTTTATCGATTCTGCTGTTGATGGTGGTGATCCGTACGCTGTTTTCCAAGTTCGCCGATTTCATGGACTGGCAGCACAGCAGTCCGTCGATGGTGCTTGAAGGCGCGGTACACCTCAGCGATTACTTCCCGCATCTGGAAAAGACCTGGGAGTTGAAAGATCGCTCGAGCCAGAGCTTCCCGGGCGACCATGCTTCGGTGTTGCTGATCTGGGCATTATTCATGGGGGTGTTCAGCCGCTCGGTTGGCCAGTTCCTGACGATCTGGGGCCTGGCGGTGCTGTTCATGCTGCCGCGGCTGGTGGCCGGGGCGCATTGGGGTCAGGACGATTACATCGGCGGCGTGTTGCTGGCGGTGCTGGCGTTGGGCTGGGGCTACTACACGCCATTTGCGTATCACGCCGCGAATTTCTGGCTGAAAGTGACGGCGCCGATTTTCAGTTTGCTGGGCAAGCTGCCGCTGATTTCGCGGATGAGTGTGGTGCGTAGCGCCTGATATCGCGGCGTCCATGGCGAGTGCTGTGCACTCGATTCGCCAACAGGCTAGCTCCCACATTGGAATGCAATCTTGTGTGGGAGCTTGCTCGCGAAGAGGCAGTGACGCCCTACTCGCTGCCGCTACCCCGAAACTTGAACAGATCCCGCCGCTGCTTCTTGCTCGGCTTGCCATCGGTGCTCACGCCCAACGCACCGGCCTTGCGCATCGCCGCAGCCGCTTCGCGCTTGGCGATACTCGCCTCGGTCTCCGCATACAGCGTTTGCGCTTCGGGCGCGCCACGACGCACGATAGACAGTGCCTCGACCCTCACTATGCGCACTTCGAAACCGGTGCGAATCTCAAATTCGTCGCCAATGCGTGGCTCTTTGCCAGGCTTGCAGCGCTCGCCTCGACAATGCACCTTGCCACTCTCGATCGCTGCTTTGGCCAAGGCCCGGGTTTTGTAGAAACGCGCGGCCCATAGCCACTTATCGAGACGGACCTTGTCGTCGTCTTCGTTTTTTTGTGCCATGGAATGTCCTCATTCTGAAATATTGGTGAACTGTACTACCGTTTCTGTCGTGCCATGAATGACCCCATCCCGGATTACAATTCACACATTCCGGCGCCTGCTTCAGGCGCCGGTAATCCGGGCTGTAGATATCTGTCGCCTTTTAACCATTATTCTGCGTGAATACCGCGAATCCGGCCCCTGCGGACTGAGCGGTTGTCACGGTTGAGCATTTTTTTGAAGACATTTGACCATTTGACCGTTGTCGGTCTGCGCGAGTGGGTGGCGCTCCCTGATTTGGGAGTCGCGGGCCTGCGGGCAAAAATCGACACCGGTGCCAGCACCTCCAGCCTGCACGCCACTGACATCGAGCCGTTCGAACGCGACGGCGCGAAGTGGGTGCGCTTCACTGCGCACCTGGGCACAGTGGTGCAGTTGCGTCACCGGCGTTGCGAAGCGCCTTTGGTGGCGCGCAAGACCATTAAAAGCTCCAACGGTCAGGCTCAGGTGCGCTATGTGATCAGCACCACCCTGGCCCTCGGTGATCGGGTCTGGTCGGTCGAGTTCACCCTCGCTTGCCGCAAGTCCATGCGTTATCGCCTGCTACTCGGTTCCAAAGCTTTGATTGACGGCCAACTGGTGGTCAATCCGGGCATCAAATATGTACAAGACAAGCCGGTGTTCCCGGTATCTACCTCCTCCACAGGTGTTGCATGAAGATCGCTGTGCTGTCGCGGAACCCGCGTCTGTATTCCACCCGTCGCCTGGTCGAAGCCGGCACCGAGCGCGGGCATGAAATGGTGGTGATCGACACCTTGCGCGCCTATATGAACATCGCCAGCCACAAGCCGCAGATCCACTATCGCGGCAAACCGCTGGAAGGTTTCGATGCGGTGATTCCACGGATCGGCGCGTCGGTAACGTTCTATGGCTGCGCGGTGTTGCGTCAGTTCGAAATGATGGGGGTCTTCCCGCTCAACGAATCGGTGGCCATTGCCCGTTCCCGGGACAAGTTGCGCTCGTTGCAACTGCTGTCGCGCCGGGGGATCGGCTTGCCGGTGACCGGGTTCGCTCACTCACCGGATGACATTCCGGACCTGATCGACATGGTCGACGGTGCTCCGCTGGTGATCAAAGTGCTGGAAGGCACTCAGGGCATTGGTGTGGTGCTGTGTGAAACCGCGACGGCGGCGGAGTCGGTGATCGAAGCGTTCATGGGCCTGAAGCAGAACATCATGGTCCAGGAATACATCAAGGAGGCTGGCGGTGCGGACATCCGCTGTTTCGTGGTCGGCGACAAGGTGATCGCGGCCATGAAACGTCAGGCCAAACCGGGCGAGTTCCGCTCCAACCTGCATCGTGGCGGTAGCGCCAGCCTGATCAAGATCACCCCGGAAGAACGCATGACAGCGCTGCGGGCGGCCAAGGTCATGGGCCTGGCGGTGGCGGGGGTGGATATCCTGCGTTCCAATCACGGGCCGCTGGTGATGGAAGTGAACTCGTCGCCGGGGCTTGAAGGGATCGAGACCACCACCGGGAAGAATGTGGCGGGGATCATCATTGAGCATCTTGAGAAGAATGGCGGGCCGAATATGACTCGCACCAAAGGCAAGGGCTAAACCCGGAAATATGTGGCGGCTCAGAGGCCGCCTTCGCGGGCAAGCCCGCGAAGGGGCCATCAGCCTCACCCTGGATGTCAGTGTTTAAACAGCATCGCGAGGCAGCATCAACCCCAACGGCAACCTGACCCGCGCCTCCAGTCCACCCCCGGACCGATTACGCAACTCAACATTGCCGCCATGCATCGAAGCGATCCGCTTCACGATCGCCAACCCCAAACCGGTGCCTTTGCCGCCACGAGCGCGGTCACCACGGGTGAACGGGTTGAAGATCGCCTCAAGCTCCGAAGGATCGATCCCCGCCCCACGGTCCATCACACTCAGCACCACATACGGGGCACTGGTGTCGCCAGACACATACGCGGCGACTTCAACGCCGCTGCCGGCATGATTCAAAGCGTTGCCAATCAGGTTGTTCAACAAGCGCTTCATTGAAACCCGACGCAGCGGAAACGGCTGGATCGGTTCCAGACGCAACCGAACCTTCTCTTCACTCTGGTTGTACGGCGCCACGACTTCACGTACCAGATCGCTGAGATCCACTTCCTCCACAGACTCGTCCCGACCGTCGCGAATGAACGCCAGGAACTGGTCGAGAATCGCATCCATGTCCTCGATGTCGCGCACCATGTCGTCGGTCAGGTCGTTACGGTCGCCCATCAATTCAAGCGACAGCCGCAACCGGGTCAACGGCGTGCGCAAATCGTGGGAAACCCCGGCCAGCATCAACTCGCGCTCACGCCCGGCCTGTTCGACGTCCTCGGCCATCTGGTTGAAGGCGCGATAGACCTCGGTCATCTCGCTTGGCGTGTCGCTGATCGGCAGGCGCACGCTGCGGCCCTGACCGAGTTGCCGGGCGGCATACACCAGTCGCTTCAAGGGTTGGTTGAGCTGGCTGACGAAAATCCATGCCGACGCGGTCGACAGCAAACCAATGGCGAGGAACCAGCCGAGGACGTTCCAGATTTTCTGGCCACGCAATGGATGCGGGTACAGTGGGACTTTCAGCCAGCCATCACCCAGGCTCGGTGCTCGGACCCAGAGCGCCGGCGGTGAGTGCATGCGTAATCGCACCTCGGTGTCGGGGCCCAGCTCTGTCTGCATCTGCCGCTGATAGATTTCGCTATAAGGCCAATGTTGTTCGCCTTCCGGCACACCCGCCCCGACCACCCTGATCAGGGGCACCTTATCGGCGATCTTCGCGCGGTTTTCTTCGTCTGCGGCCCAATAGGCGCGCAGCGTCAGAGCGACGCCGTGACTGTATTGACGATCCACCAGCACGTCCTCGTTCATCAACAGATAAACCAGGGTCAGCGCCTTGGAAAACAGCACGACGATGAGCACCAGCCAGAGGGTGCGGGAGAAAAAACTTTGGGGAAACCAGACGGGGGTTTTCATCTTTAACCGCTACACACTTGCAGGAGCGAGCCATGCTCGCATATTGCGGATTGCGAGTCTGTGAGATGGGTCATTCGACCCGCCCCCGACAGACTCGCTCCTACAAATCACCGATCACTTGGTGGCGGTGCCATCCGGTACAAACACATAGCCCACGCCCCAGACCGTCTGGATGTAGCGCGGTTTGGACGGATCGGGCTCGATCATCCGGCGCAGACGGGAAATCTGCACATCGATGGAACGCTCGAGGGCATCCCACTCGCGGCCACGGGCCAGGTTCATCAGTTTATCGCGGGTCAGTGGCTGACGCGCGTTCATGACGAGGGCCTTGAGTACCGCAAACTCACCGGTGGTGAGCATGTGTACTTCGTCGCCGCGCTTCAGTTCGCGAGTGGCCAGCGACAACACGTAATCACCGAAGGTGACGTTTTCGTCTTCGCTGCCAGGTGCGCCCGGCACCGGTGCGGCCTGACGGCGCAGCACTGCTTTGACCCGTGCCATCAGCTCGTCCGGGTTGAACGGCTTGGCCAGATAGTCGTCGGCACCCAGTTCCAGGCCCTTGATGCGGCTCATCTCATCGCCCTTGGCGGTGAGCATGATGATCGGAATCTGGTTGTTCGCCGCCCGCAGACGGCGGCAGGCGGTCAGACCGTCTTCGCCAGGCAGCATCAGGTCGAGGACGACCAGATTGAAAACTTCACGCGAGAGCAGACGATCCATCTGCTCGGTGTTCGGTACGGTACGGGCACGATAGCCCTTGCTGACGAAAAAGCGTTCCAGCAGGCTACTCAGCCCTGGATCGTCGTCAACGATAAGAATTTTTTCGCCTTCAGCAGGTTGTGCAGTGCTGCTCATTGGATGCTCCTTTTAGCTCGGCGCGCATTATGGCGTAGCTGCCGTTATACGCACCGTGTGCATTGTTAGCAGATTTTTCCTTCACTGCCAGAAAACCGGGGTTTATGCCTACAGACTGCAACGCCCCCGAATGACAGAACGCTGGTTATAATGCGCGGCGTTTTGTGCCAGGCAACGTCTGAATCGTTACCGGAGTTGGCCGGGCTTTTTTCCCGGTGGCCGCAGTAATTGTTCGATTTCACGGGTCAATGGGGTGCCTTTTGACCCAGGCAGCGGCAATCCTCTAGCCGTTCAACCAGACTCCGGGCCTTTGTTTCCGTGCCTGCGAGCCTGCTTTCACACTATGTCAGGTGGTTTTATGGACAGCATCAACAGCCGCATTGCCGAGGAACTCGGTGTACGCCCACAACAGGTCGAAGCGGCCGTCGCGCTACTCGATGAAGGCTCTACCGTTCCCTTCATCGCCCGTTACCGGAAAGAAGTGACCGGCAGCCTTGATGACACGCAACTGCGTCATCTGGAAGAGCGTTTGCGCTACCTGCGAGAACTCGACGAACGGCGTATCAGCATCCTCGCCAGCATCGAGGAGCAAGGCAAACTCACCCCCGCCCTTGAACGCGATATCAAACTCGCCGACACCAAGACCCGCCTTGAAGACTTGTACCTGCCGTACAAGCAAAAGCGCCGCACCAAGGGCCAGATTGCCCTGGAAGCCGGCCTTGGCGACCTGGCTGACGGCCTGTTCAACGACCCGAATCTCGCTCCGGAAACCGAAGCCGCACGCTTCGTCGACGCCGAAAAAGGCGTGGCCGATGTGAAGGCTGCGTTGGAAGGCGCCAAATACATCCTGATGGAACGCTTCGCCGAAGACGCCAGCCTGCTGGAAAAACTGCGCAGCTACCTCAAACAGGAAGCAACCCTCAGTGCCCGCGTGATCGCAGGCAAGGAAGAAGAAGGCGCCAAGTTCCGCGACTACTTCGAACACGACGAGCCGCTCAAAAGCATGCCGTCGCACCGCGCACTGGCGATTTTCCGCGGCCGCAACGAAGGCATCCTCAGCTCCGCACTGAAGGTCGGCGACGAACTGCCGGGCGCCATGCACCCGTGCGAAGGCATGATCGGCCAGCAGTTCGGCATCCAGAATCAGAACCGTCCGGCCGACAAATGGCTCGGCGAAGTGGTGCGCTGGACCTGGAAGGTCAAGCTCTACACCCACCTGGAAACCGACCTGCTGGGCGAGTTGCGCGACGGCGCCGAAACCGAGGCGATCAACGTGTTCGCCCACAACCTGCACGACCTGCTGCTGGCGGCACCGGCCGGCCCGCGTGCGACCCTGGGTCTCGACCCGGGCCTGCGTACCGGTTGCAAGGTGGCCGTGGTCGACTCCACCGGCAAGCTGCTGGATCACGCCACGGTTTACCCGCACGTTCCACACAACAAGTGGGATCAGACCATCGCCATCCTGGCCGCGCTGTGTGCCAAGCACTCGGTTGACCTGATCGCCATCGGCAACGGCACCGCCAGCCGTGAAACCGATAAACTGGCGATCGAGCTGATCAAAAAATACCCAGCCATGAAGATGACCAAGGTCATGGTCTCCGAGGCCGGCGCATCGGTGTACTCGGCGTCGGAACTGGCGGCCAAGGAATTCCCCGATCTGGACGTGTCGATCCGTGGCGCGGTGTCCATCGCCCGTCGTTTGCAGGATCCGCTGGCCGAGCTGGTGAAAATCGACCCGAAATCCATCGGGGTCGGCCAGTACCAGCACGACGTGTCGCAGCTGAAACTGGCACGAGGCCTGGACGCGGTGGTCGAGGACTGCGTGAACGCCGTCGGTGTCGACGTCAACACCGCTTCGGTAGCGCTGCTGGCACGGATCTCCGGCCTCAACGCCACACTGGCGCAGAACATCGTGGCGCACCGCGACGAACACGGCGCATTCAAAACCCGTGCAGCGCTGAAGAAAGTCGCACGCCTGGGCGAAAAAACCTTCGAACAGGCCGCCGGTTTCTTGCGCGTGATGAACGGTGACAACCCGCTGGATTCCTCGGCGGTTCACCCGGAAGCCTATCCGCTGGTGCAGCGTATTGCCGCTGAAACCGACCGCGACATCCGCTCGCTGATCGGCGACGCCGGGTTCCTCAAGCGTCTGGATCCGAAGAAGTTCACCGACGAGACCTTCGGTCTGCCGACCGTGACCGACATCCTCCAGGAGCTGGAAAAACCGGGCCGCGACCCGCGTCCCGAGTTCAAGACTGCCGAGTTCCAGGAAGGCGTCGAAGACCTCAAAGACCTGCAACTGGGGATGATCCTCGAAGGCGTCGTCACCAACGTGACCGCGTTCGGTGCCTTCGTCGACATCGGCGTGCATCAGGACGGTCTGGTGCACATCTCGGCGCTGTCGGAGAAGTTCATCAAGGACCCGCGTGAAGCGGTGAAAGCCGGTGACGTGGTGAAAGTAAAGGTCATGGAAGTCGACATTCCTCGCAAACGCGTGGGCCTGTCGATGCGCATGGGCGACACCCCGGGCGAGAAGATTGATGGCGCCCGTGGCTCGCGTCCGGGCTCGGCGCAACGCCAGCCGTCGAACAATGCGCCACGCAAGGAAACCGCAACAGCGACGCCCGTGAACAATGCGATGGCCTCGCTGTTCGCCAACGCCAAGCAGTTGAAGAAACGCTGATGGACATTCCGGCCGGGCTCGTCGAGAGCGCGTTTTTCAAGCTGTTGGGCTGCCGCCTGCACAGCCTGGAAACCGGGGTGGCGCAAGTCGCCCTGGTGCTGGAGCCGGAACTGCGCAATCGCGGCGGCAAATTGCACGGTGGCGCGCTGTTCAGCCTGGTCGACATCGCCATGGGTCTGGCCTGTTCCAGCACCCACGGTTTCGATCAGCAGAGCGCGACCATCGAATGCAAGATCAACTATATCCGCGCCGTTTCCGACGGCGAGGTGCTGTGCACGGCGCGGGTCATCCACCCGGGCCGCCGCACGCTGGTGGTCGAAGCCGACGTGATGCAGGGCGAAAAACTGGTCGCAAAAGCGCAAGGCACGTTCGCTGTCCTGTAGATGTTGTTCATCATTTTGAGTTAATTTCGGCGCAGTGATCGCCGCGTCGAGCTTTTCTGTGAGAGCGGGCTTGCTCGCCAAGGCTGTGTGTCAGTTTGCATGTCTGTGACTGATACACCGCCTTGGCGAGCAAGCCCGCTCCCACAAGGATCGCGTTTACTTCGCGTGCATCTGCCAGATTCAGGGATTGAAGTCGGCGGTTCGAAAGGGGCTTCGTGAGCCCAAAAAACCAGGCGAAAACGCCAGTTTCAACTTCACCCTTGTAGACCGTCTTGCCCACCCCCATATTGGGGCGACTGACGCGTGAAGGAATCCAAATTGAGCGAACTTCTCAACCGCCGCCTGGCTCTGCTCGGCGAGCGCGCTAACCTCTCTCTGCTCGAACAGTGCCTCCACGGTATCGAACGTGAATGCCTGCGCGTGACCAGCGAAGGTCGTCTGGCGCAAACGCCGCACCCCGAAGCCTTGGGTTCCGCGCTGACCAACGAAAAAATCACCACCGACTATTCCGAGTCGCTGCTGGAATTCATCACGCCCGCCCTGCCCGACCCGGCAGATACACTGGCGAGCCTGGACAGGATTCACCGTTTTGCCTACAGCAAACTCGGCAACGAGTACCTGTGGAGTCCATCGATGCCGTGCCCATTGCCGGCCGAGGAAGACATCCCGATTGCCTATTACGGCACGTCCAATATCGGTCAGCTCAAGTACGTCTATCGCAAGGGCCTGGCCCTGCGGTACGGCAAGACCATGCAGTGCATCGCCGGGATTCACTACAATTTTTCCCTGCCGGAAAAACTCTGGCCGTTGCTGCGCGAAACCGAGGGTTTTGTCGGCACTGACCGGGATTTCCAGTCGTCGTCCTATATCGCGCTGATCCGCAACTTCCGGCGCTACAGCTGGTTGCTGATGTACCTGTTCGGCGCCTCACCGGCGCTCGACGCGGGCTTCCTGCGCGGTCGTTCGCATCAGTTGGAACAGCTCGATCCAGACACGCTCTACCTGCCGTACGCCACCAGCCTGCGCATGAGCGACCTCGGTTACCAGAGCAACGCCCAGGCCGGCCTGACGCCGTGCTACAACGATCTGACGAGCTACACCGACAGCCTGCGCAAGGCCGTGGCTACGCCGTACGCACCGTACGTTGAAGTCGGCACGCACAAGGATGGCGAGTGGGTTCAGTTGAACACCAACATCCTGCAGATCGAAAACGAGTACTACTCCAACATCCGCCCAAAACGCGTGACCTACAGCGGCGAGCGGCCGATTCAGGCGCTGGTGGCCCGTGGCATTCAGTACGTCGAAGTGCGCTGCCTGGACATCAACCCGTTCCTGCCGATGGGCATCGACCTCACTGAATCGCGCTTCATTGATGCGTTCCTGCTGTATTGCGCACTCAACGACAGCCCGCTGCTGACCAACACCAGTTGCAGCAACGCGACCTCGAACTTCCTCAGCGTGGTCAAGGAAGGTCGCCGTCCGGGTCTGCAATTGCAGCGCGACGGTGAGCCGGTCGAGATGAAGGCATGGGCGGTAGAGTTGCTGGAAAAGATTGCCCCACTCGCTGCGCTGCTCGATCAAAGCCATGGCGGCGATGCCCACAGCAAGGCACTGGATGCGCAACTGGCAAAAGTCCGCGACCCGTCGCTAACGCCTTCTGCCCAAGTGCTGGCCGCGATGGCCGAGCACAAGGAAAGCTTCGCGCAGTTTTCCCTGCGTCAGAGTCAGGCACATGCCGAGTTTTTCCGCAGCGAGTCGTTGACAGCTGACGAGCAGGCGAAGTTTGAGGAACTGGCGCGCTCTTCCCTGGTGGCGCAGGCTGAGCTGGAGCAGAACGAGGTGGGCGATTTCGATGTGTTTGTCGGGTCGTACCAGGCGAGCATTCTGGCGATCAGCAACTGAAAAAAACCTCACCCTGATCCTCTCCCGCAGGGAGAGGACTGGGTTGAAGGATGCTCACTGCGCCATCGAGGGCTTCTCCCAAAGATTGATCCCGCCCTCTTGGGCAAACCGGTCAATCTCTGCCAGTTCTTCAGCACTGAAGCTCAGATTCTTCAACGCCCCGACGTTCTCGATAATCTGCTCCGGTCGGCTTGCGCCGATCAGCGCCGAGGTCACGCGCGGGTCACGTAGCGTCCAGGCCAGTGCCAGTTGCGCCAGGCTCTGGCCACGACGCTTGGCGATCTCGTTCAGCGCACGGACGTGGGCGATGTTGGCTTCGGACAAATGCGAAGCCTGCAGCGAACCACCGCCCGGACGATTGACCCGCGCATCCGCCGGCACGCCGTTGAGGTATTTGTCGGTCAGCAGACCTTGCGCCAACGGCGTGAAGGCGATGACGCCAGTGCCGAGTTCATCGGTGGTGTCGAGCAGGTCTTTTTCCACCCAGCGGTTGAGCAGGTTGTACGCCGGCTGGTGAATCAGCAGCGGCACCTTCCACTCTTTGAGCAGCGCGGCGATCTCGCGGGTTTTCACCCCGGAGTACGACGAGATGCCGATGTACAACGCCTTGCCCTGTTGCACGGCGCTGGCGAGGGCGCTGGCGGTTTCCTCCAGCGGGGTGTCCGGATCGAAGCGATGCGAATAGAAGATGTCCACATAGTCCAGGCCCAGGCGCTGCAGGCTCTGATCAAGGCTGGCCAGCACATATTTACGCGAGCCACCGCCCTGACCGTAAGGGCCAGGCCACATGTCCCAACCGGCCTTGCTGGAGATGATCAACTCATCGCGGTATGGCTTGAAGTCTTCGCGCAGCAGGCGACCGAAATTGATCTCGGCGCTACCGTACGGAGGGCCGTAGTTGTTGGCCAGGTCGAAGTGGTTGATCCCCAGGTCGAACGCAGTGCGCAGCAGGGCGCGCTGGGTGTCGATCGGCGTGCTGTCGCCGAAGTTGTGCCACAGGCCCAGCGATAGCGCCGGCAGCACCAGACCGCTGCGCCCGACGCGGCGGTAAGGGATGGACTCATAGCGGTTTTCGGCAGCGGTGTAAGTCATCGAATCCTCTCTTGTTTGATGAACAGCTAATGGACGATTGACGTAACCCCTGTGGGAGCGGGCTTGCTCGCGAAGGCGTCAGAACCGTCGATGATTATCCACCCTGCACACCCCAATCATCCTCTTCGGCCTGATCCTGGCAGGGTGCTTGAGCACCGAGTCTTGATCCGACTCGGCGCTCAACCCACGATCAACGCACCAGATGCAGGAACTGCATGTGCCGTTCGTACTGGTCGAGGATGTCGTTGATGATCTGCTCTTTGGTGTAGCCGACCATATCGTAGTCCTGACTGCCCTCGCTCAGGTGCACTTCGGCGCGGTAGTAGCGGCGATTGTTGAGCTGCTTGGAGCCCATGCCACCCCGGGCGAATGATGGCGTGAAGTAGCCGCGCATCTGCACTTGGTAGATGAACGCATGCTGCTCGCCATGGCCGATTTCCAGGCTGACGCTGTCGTTGGCCGGGTCCGGCTGGGTGACCACGTTCAGGCCTTTTTCGACAAACACCGCCGTCACTTCTTCAATTGCCGGGCGCACGGTGGTGTCCATGAAACGGTACACCTCGTCACGCGACGGGAAGTGCACGGCCTGGCTCAGACGCTGTCGCCAGCCCCCTGAACCACGCCGCGAGCCGGACACCGGCGCCAGCGAGTGCAGTTGCGCGATCTGCTTCTGCGACTCCAGATAGAACGCCTTGTGCAGGCCCCACATCATCAAAAGCAGGATCAGCGAGAACGGCAACGAGGTCAGCACCACCGCCGACTTCAGTGCATCGATGCTGCCGGAGAATAGCAGCGAGCTGGTGATCAGCGCCGTCATCACGCCCCAGAACACCCGCAGCCATTTCGGCCCGTCTTCGTCCGGGTTGCCGCCCTTGGCCGACAGTGTCGAGAGCACCACGGTACCGGAGTCGGCTGAGGTGACGAAGAACACGAAGCTGATGAACACCGTCACAGCGATGACGGTTTTGCTCCACGGGTAGGTTTCCAGCAACAGATAAATGCTCATCGACGGGTTGTCGAGGGCCGACATGCCGAGCGCGCTCATGCCGTGATTGAGCACCTGATCGAGGGCACTGTTGCCGAAGATCGACATCCACGCCAAGGTGAAGCCGAGCGGGATCAGCAGCACGCCGAAGACGAACTCACGAATGGTGCGGCCACGGGAAATCCGTGCGATGAACAAGCCCACGAAGGGCGACCATGCGATCCACCAGGCCCAGTAGAACACCGTCCAGCCGCCAAGCCAGTCGCTCGGTGTGTCATAGGCGTAGAGGTCAAAACTCTTCATCGGCAAGGCACCGAGGTAGTCGCCAACGTTCTGGATCAAGGTATTGAGCAGATGCTGGGTGGGGCCGGCGAACAGCACGAACAGCAGCAGCGCGCAGGCCAGCAGCATGTTGATGTCGGACATCACCCGCACGCCTTTATCCACACCGGCGACAGCCACGATGATCGCCGCGCCCATCATCAGGGTAATCAAACCGACTTGAATCCACTGGGTGTGCGCGATGCCGAACAAGTAGTCCAGGCCCGAGTTCAGGTGCAGCACGCCAAAGCCCATATCGGCGCCGAGGCCGAACACGGTAGCGATGATGCCGAAGCCGTCCACCGCGTAACCGATGGGGCCGTTGATGCGTTTGCCGATCAGTGGATACAGCGCCGAACGCAGGGCCAGCGGCAGGTTGTGACGGTAGGCAAAGTAGGCCAGCGCCATGCCGACGAAGGCGAACACCCCCCAGCCGTGCAAGCCCCAGTGCAGAAACAGAATCTGCATCGCCTGGCGCGCCGCGTCCGCCGTGCCGGCCTCGCCTTGCGGCGGTTGCAACATGTGGGTCAACGGTTCAGACACGCAGAAGAAAAACAGCGTGATGCTGATCCCGGCAGCGAACAGCATGCCGGCCCAGGACAGGTAACTGAATTCGGGTTCGTCGTGGTCGGCACCGAGTTTGATCTTGCCGTAGCCGGATAACGCGGTGACCACCACGAAGACCAGATACAGGCTCATCGCGAGCATGTAGTACCAGCCGACCGTGTTGGCTGCCCAGTTCTGCGCTGCCAGCAGCCAGGCACCGGCTTGTTGTGGCATGGCGATGACCACGAGACCAAACAGCAGAATGACCGTCGCGGCAAAGTAGAACACCGGCGGATTCATGCGTACCAGGCCGCTGGCGGGAGTTGAAGATGCACTCATGAAACACGCACCTCGATGGATTGAGACGTGGCTGAAATGATCGGACTCAGCAAAGGCAAGCCTCCTGTTGTGAGCGGGCAGCGAACCACCGGTTTAACTTGATTGAACGTTCAAGTAAAACATGGATAGGACGCTAAGGACTAATCGTACGGCCAGCCGGTAGTGTTCCTACGCTAGCTCAAGGAGAGGTATGACGTGGGGTTGGGGAGATTCGTTCAGTGGAGAGTTGGCGCAGGGACACTATCTGGATTCACCCCGAAATCCATTCGCGAGCACGCCCACTCATTCCAAATGTGGGAGCGGGCTTGCTCGCGAAGAGGCTGGATGCCGCAACAAAAATCAGAAGCTACTTCTGCGTCCCGTCATCATGCTGCAAATTGGCCTGGGTCAAATTGCACCCCGCCGGCACGCTGCGGGTCAGCCACACATTGCCGCCGATGGTCGACCCCTTGCCGATGGTGATCCGCCCAAGAATCGTCGCCCCGGCATAAATCACCACGTCGTCCTCGACAATAGGATGGCGTGGATGGCCCTTCTGCAACTGCCCGTCTTCATCGGCCGGGAAGCGCTTGGCGCCTAACGTTACCGCCTGATAGATCCGCACACGCTCACCAATGATCGCCGTCTCGCCAATCACCACACCCGTGCCGTGATCAATAAAGAAACTACGGCCGATCTGCGCGCCCGGATGGATATCAATGCCGGTGGCCGAGTGCGCAATTTCTGCGCTGATCCGCGCCAGCAACGGCAGCCCTGCACGATACAAATGGTGGGCGAGACGATGGTGAATCACCGCCAGAATCCCCGGGTAGCACAGCAGTACTTCATCCACACTGCGCGCCGCCGGATCGCCGTGATAGGCCGCCAGCACATCGGTGTCGAGCAACGTGCGCAAGCCCGGCAATGCCAAGGCAAAATCCTGAATGATCTGGAGCGCCCGGGTCTCCACTTCGCTGTCGTCCTGGGCGCTGTGGCGGGCGACGTAGCGCAGTTCCAGACGTGTCTGGGCGAGCAACGCATTCAGCGCGACATCGAGGGTGTGGCCGACGTAGAAGTCTTCGCTTTCCTCACGCAAATCCACCGGCCCCAGACGCATCGGGAACAATGCCCCACACAGCGCTTCAAGAATCTGCGCCATCGCGGCGCGGGACGGCAGTTCGCGCCCACCCTGCTCGCCGGATGCCCGGCCATTCTGGGCGCGCCACTGATCCCGCGCGCTGCGCAGTTGACTGACGATGGTCTGTAATTGCCAATGGCTGGAACGCTCGCTCACGGTAAAGACTCCTCACGGGCGGCCGGAGTGCCTGGCCGCGTCAACGGCGACTACTTTAAGGCATGCCTGTGAGGGCGAATTAAGAACCGATAGTGCTGGGCTCAGTCCATTTGGCTATAAGCGATTGATGGTTGCCCGTGCAAAAGCGCGTGCCTATAGTCCCTTCATCTTTCTCCTCCAGTACGCAACCATGATTAAACAACAGCTGGATCGCTTTACTCGCCTGGAACTGCTTGGCCAGCCGACCCCACTGGAAAAACTTGAGCGCCTGTCCACCTGGCTCGGCCGTGACGTCTACATCAAACGCGATGACCTGACGCCGCTGGCCATGGGCGGCAACAAGCTGCGCAAACTCGAGTACCTCGCCGCCGACGCCCTCGCCCAGGGCGCCGACACGCTGATCACCGCCGGTGCGCTGCAATCGAACCACGTTCGCCAGACGGCGGCGCTGGCCGCCAAACTCGGCCTGAGTTGCGTGGCGTTGCTGGAAAATCCGCTGGGCACCGAAGACAGCAACTACACCGGCAATGGCAATCGCCTGCTGCTGGATCTGTTCGACACAAAAGTTGAGCTGGTCGACAACCTCGACAACGCCGATGAACAACTCGCGGCCCTCGCCGTGCGTCTGCGCAGCAACGGAAAAAAACCGTATCTGGTACCGATTGGCGGCTCCAACGCCCTCGGTGCCTTGGGTTATGTGCGTGCCGGGCTTGAGCTGGCCGAACAGATCAAAGACACCGGGCTCGACTTCGCCGCCGTGGTACTGGCATCGGGTAGCGCCGGGACCCACAGCGGCCTGGCGCTGGCGTTGAGTGAGGCATTGCCGCAACTGCCGGTGATCGGCGTGACCGTGTCGCGCACTGAAGAAGAGCAGCGCCCGAAAGTGCAGGGGCTGGCGCAACGTACTGCTGAGCTGCTCGGCGTTGAGCTGCCGGCCAGCTTCAAGATTGAGCTGTGGGACGAATATTTCGGCCCGCGTTATGGCGAACCCAATGCCGGGACGCTGGCAGCGGTGAAGTTGCTGGCCAGTCAGGAAGCGGTGTTGCTCGACCCGGTATACACCGGCAAGGCCATGGCCGGGTTGCTTGATGGCATCGGTCGGCAGCGCTTCGAAGAAGGCCCGATCATCTTCCTGCATACCGGCGGGGCGCCGGCGTTGTTTGCCTATAAGGACTTCTTGTAAGCGGAAGACGAGACCGTTCCCACGCAGAGCGTGGGAAGGTTTTATATTCAAATAAGGAATATCAATTTAAATATTAAGTATTTTCAAGTCTAACCAAGTCGTCATATAGTCTCGCCGCAGGCGAATTTCGCGCGAGACGCTTAAGCTGCTTTAAGGCAGGATAGCGCTGTCGTCCAATTCCCGAATTCGCCAACTTTCCTTAAGCGTCTTCCATAAGAAAACACAGGGGCTTGTCATGAATTTTTCCGCACTACGTCGCAATCTGCTGGTCGGTTCGCTGGGCCTGGCGCTGAGCGCCGGTCTGATCAGCCAGGCGGTTGCCGGTGAGCAACTGCAACAGATCAAGGACAAAGGCGTAATCAACGTCGGCCTGGAAGGCACTTACCCACCGTTCAGCTTCGTCGATGCCGACGGCAAGCTGTCCGGTTTCGAAGTCGAGCTCTCCCAAGCGCTGGCGCAGAAACTGGGCGTCAAAGCCAAGATTCAGCCGACCAAGTGGGACGGTATTCTCGCGGCGCTGGAATCCAAGCGCCTGGACATAGTGGTCAACCAAGTGACCATCTCCGAGGACCGCAAGAAGAAGTATGACTTCTCCCAGCCGTACACCATCTCCGGGATTCAGGCGTTGGTGCTCAAAAGCAAAGAAGCCGCGCTGAACATCAAGACCGCAGCTGACCTGTCCGGCAAGAAAGTCGGCGTAGGCCTGGGCACCAACTACGAACAATGGGTTCGTGCCAACGTGCCTGGCGCTGACGTGCGCACCTACGATGATGATCCGACCAAGTTCGCCGACCTGAACAACGGCCGTACCGACGCCATCCTGATCGACCGCCTGGCCGCGCTTGAATACGCCAAGAAAGCCCCGAAAACCGTGGCGGCCGGTCAAGCGTTCTCCCGTCAGGAGTCCGGCATTGCCTTGCGCAAAGGTGAACCGGAACTGCTGGCTGCCGTGAACAAAGCCCTCGACGAGCTGCGTGCCGACGGCACTCTGGCCAAGATCTCGGAAAAATACTTCCAAGCTGACGTCACTCAATAATGGAAGAAGCTTTCCAACTCGCACTCGACTCCGCGCCCTTCCTGCTCAAGGGCGCGTACTACACGGTCGTCCTCAGCCTTGGCGGGATGTTCTTCGGCCTGCTGCTGGGCTTTGGCCTGGCGTTGATGCGTCTGTCGCGTTTCAAAACAGTCAACTGGCTGGCCCGTATCTACGTGTCGTTCTTTCGCGGCACGCCGTTGCTGGTGCAACTGTTCGTGATCTATTACGGCTTGCCGCAAATGGGTGTGGAACTCGACCCCCTGCCCGCCGCGCTGATTGGCTTCTCGCTGAACATGGCCGCTTACGCCTGTGAAATCCTGCGCGCGGCGATCGGTTCGATCGAACGTGGCCAGTGGGAAGCTGCGGCGAGTATCGGTATGACCCGCGCGCAGACTTTGCGCCGGGCCATCCTGCCGCAAGCGATGCGCACGGCACTGCCGCCGCTGGGCAACAGCTTCATTTCGCTGGTCAAGGACACCGCGCTGGCCGCCACCATCCAGGTGCCGGAACTGTTCCGTCAGGCGCAGTTGATCACCGCCCGGACTTTCGAAGTCTTCACCATGTATCTTGCCGCCGCGCTGATCTACTGGATTCTGGCCACAGTGCTCTCGCACTTGCAGAACAAGTTGGAAGAGCGGGTCAACCGGCACGACCAGGAGTCCTGACCCCATGATTGTCGTGGAAAAACTGACCAAGCAATTCAAGCATCAAGTCGTGCTCAACGGCATCGATCTTGAAGTCAAGGAAGGCGAGGTCGTGGCAATCATCGGCCCCAGCGGCTCGGGTAAAACCACGTTCCTGCGCTGCCTGAACTTCCTTGAACAACCCACCAGCGGCCGGATCAAGGTCGGCGATATCGAGATCGATACCAGCCGCCCGCTGAACCAGCAGCAAAGCCTGGTGCGCAACCTGCGCCAGCATGTGGGTTTCGTGTTCCAGAACTTCAACCTGTTTCCCCATCGCACTGCCCTGGAAAACGTCATCGAAGGCCCGGTCGTGGTCAAGAAGATGCCGCGCGAGCAAGCCATTGCCCTGGGCATGAAGCTGTTGGCCAAGGTCGGCCTCGCCGGTAAGGAAGACGCCTATCCGCGTCGTCTCTCCGGTGGCCAGCAACAGCGCGTGGCGATTGCCCGGGCGCTGGCAATGGAGCCGGAAGTGATCCTGTTCGACGAGCCGACTTCGGCCCTCGATCCGGAACTGGTGGGCGAAGTACTGGCGACCATCCGCGGCCTCGCCGAGGAGAAACGCACCATGGTCATCGTCACCCACGAAATGGGCTTCGCCCGCGACGTGGCCAACCGCGTGGTGTTTTTCGACAAGGGCGTGATCGTCGAACAAGGTGAAGCCAAAGCATTGTTTGCCGACCCCAAAGAAGAGCGCACCAAACAGTTTCTCAGCAAGTTTTTGAATCACACCTGAAAACCCTTGCTGTGCGAGACGTCAACTTCCATGGATGGAAGTTACCTTTTTCGCCGCGTAAAACTTTCCTGAATATATACAACCTGCCTGGAACCGATGCGATACATGTATATATTCTGAAACCACTATTGCGTGTATAAAATCCGCCGCGCCTTTCATCGCAGCTACCAAATAACGCTGCGCCAAAACTGGCAAAAAGCCCGGAGTTCTGTGGTCTCGTTCACCATATACCCTAGGCACACGGCTTCAACAACGTAGGAATATTCTGATTAGTTCGTAATTCATTGATTAACTAACGCCGTCTATTGACACCCCTTCCCGCACACTCTTATCTAGTCGCCAACCGGCGCTACTTAGTTCAATCAACCCGCACTAACTTGAACATCAGTTCACAGATTTATTGCCCGTTGATTCACGCCTTTTGTTCTTTCAGAAACGGACTTCGCTGCAAGGCTTCAAGGAGAGAAATCGATGACTCGCACTTCGCATACCCCCGAACTGGCAGCGCCGACCCTGGCGTCAGCGCAAAAAAACGGCATCAATCTGGCTGCTGCCGCTCATCTGTTGATCGAGGTGTCGCCCTACCCCGACATGGACTGCGGCGACCTGATCGAACTGTTCTGGAACAAATGCTATGTCGCCTCCAAGGTACTGACGACCGAGGACGTTGGCGCGACAGTCAACCTGCGGGTGCCGGAAAGTTTTATTGTCAATGGCACCGCCCGCATTCACTACCGGGTGATGCAGGTCGGCCAAGGCCCGGCGCTGTCGGCGGCAAGCCGTGTGCAGGTCAAACTCGATTGCCCGGGCGGCCAACCGTCGGCATTGTGCGGTGACGAAAACCAGCAACTGGCGCCGGTAACGATCCCTGACACCATTCGCCGCCAGGGCGTGAACCCGAACCAGATCAAACGCGGTGTGCCGTTGACCATCGAGCCTTACACGAACATGGCCGAGGATGACGCCATTACTGTGCGCTGGGGTGATGTTCGCATGGATCTGGCGCCCATCACGGCAGCGGATGTCGGCCTGCCGATTCAGGTCTGGGTGCCGCCGGCAGTGATTGTCGAAGCCGGCGAGGATCTGCGCCTGGACGTGACCTATTGCATCCTCGACCGGGTCGGCAACAACTCGCGCTGGGCGCCGCCAAGGACGCTGAAGATCGGTTGCGTGAATCCTTATCTGAAAGTGCCGTTGAAGCCCACCTGCAAGGCGGCTGAATCCCGCAAAAAATAAAGCCTAAGGCGGAGTGAGGAGCCTTGGCCCCTCACCGCAAAGGGCTTGAGCATCCCGACCATCACACCTTCATATGCATATTCCTAAAAGTTAGTTTATTTAATTTTTATACACGCCTAGGGTATATAAACCGGACCACCGGACATTCTTTCGTTCGCCGCACTTCGCGGCGTTATTCATGAGATGTGAGGTAGGTCGTATGGTCCGGAACACAATCACCCCAGTGCAGATCGCCAGGGCATTGCGTGCAGCCAGGGAGTGGCGCTGATGTCCAGTCTGGCAGACGCGAACGTCCAGTCTGATCTGGACATCGCCCCCTTGTTGTTGCCCGCGCAGGTCCTGCGCAACGACGCCCAAGCCATTGAGGCCGCCCATGAGCTGGCGCAAGTCGCGCTCGTGCAAGCCGCCAATCGCGACCGCCAGCGCCAGTTGCCTTGGTCACTGATCGAACAGTTCACCCGCAGCGGTCTGGGCAGCATTGCCATCGCGCGCCAATACGGTGGCCCGCAGGTTTCGTTCGTCACGCTGGCCGAGGTGTTCGCGATCATTTCCGCCGCCGATCCGGCGTTGGGACAGATCCCGCAGAACCAGTTCGGCATCATCCATCTGCTGCTCGGCAGTGCCACCGACGCGCAAAAACAACAGCTGTTCCAGAGTGTTCTCGAAGGCTGGCGCATCGGCAATGGCGGCCCTGAGCGTGGCACCAGAAACACCCTCCAGTTGAAAGCGCGAATCACCGCCGACGGCGACGATTACCTGCTCAATGGCCAGAAGTTCTATTCCACTGGCGCGCTGTTTGCGCACTGGGTTGCGGTCAAAGCGCTCAACGATGATGGCAAGCAAGTGCTGGCGTTCGTCCGACGTGGCACGCCAGGTTTGCGCATTGTTGATGACTGGTCGGGCTTCGGTCAGCGCACCACCGCCAGCGGCACGATCGTGCTCAACAACGTGCGCGTCGAAGCGGCTCTTGTCGTTGATAACTGGAAGATCAACGAAACCCCGAACACCCAAGGCTCAATCTCGCAATTGATTCAGGCGGCGATCGACGCCGGCATTGCCCGTGGCGCTATCGAAGACACCATCGAATTCGTCAAAACCCGTTCGCGACCATGGATCGACGCCAAGGTCGAACGCGCCAGCGATGACCTCTACGTGATCGCCGACATCGGCAAACTGAAAATCGAACTGCACGCCGCCCAGGCGCTGCTGCGCAAGGCCGGGCAAGTGCTCGATCAAGTGCACGCCGCGCCGATAACGGCCGAGTCCGCCGCCCGCGCTTCAATTGCCGTGGCCGAAGCCAAAGTGCTGACCACCGAGATCTCGCTGCTGGCCAGCGAAAAGCTTTTCGAACTGGCCGGCAGCCGCGCGACCCTCGCCGAATTCAACCTCGACCGTCACTGGCGCAATGCCCGGGTGCACACCCTGCACGACCCGGTGCGCTGGAAATATCACGCGGTCGGCGCCTATCGCCTCAACGGCAAGCTACCGGCTCGCCACTCCTGGATCTGACGACCGCACACCTTCTCAAGAGCCTTGGAGAAACCTATGCCTCTTTCCCATCCCGTCGCGGTCATCACCAGCGATGAGCAAGCCCTGATCATCGCCAGCGACCTGGCCGAAGATTTCAAACGCGACAGCGCCGTGCGGGACCGTGAGCGGCGACTGCCGCTGCCGGAACTCGACGTGTTTTCCCGCTCCGGCCTGTGGGGCATCAGCGTGCCGAAAGAATACGGCGGCGCCGGTGTGTCCAACGTGACGCTGGCCAACGTCATCGCCCTGATCGCTGAGGCCGATGGCTCTCTCGGGCAGATTCCGCAGAACCATTTCTACGCCCTCGAAGTGCTGCGAGTGAACGGCAGCCACGAACAGAAACAACGGTTGTACGCCGAGGTTTTAGCCGGTCAGCGCTTCGGCAATGCGCTGGCGGAACTGGGCACCCAAACCGCCCACCATCGCGTCAGCAGCCTCAAGCGTGAAGGCGAGGGCTATCGCATCAATGGCCGCAAGTTCTATGCGACCGGCGCGATTTACGCGCAACGCATTCCAACGTCCGTCGTCGATGAAAACGGCGTGCAGCAACTGGCCTTCGTGCCTCGCGACAGCCAGGGCCTGAGCGTGATCGACGATTGGAGCGGCTTCGGCCAGCGCACCACCGGCAGCGGTTCGGTGCTCTTCGAAGACGTGTATGTCGCCGCCGAAGACGTGATCCCGTTCCAGAGCGCCTTCGAACGTCCGACCACCGTCGGTCCGCTGGCGCAGATTCTTCACGCCGCTATCGACACCGGCATCGCCCGCGCCGCTTACGAAGATGCGTTGCACTTTGTGCGTAGCAAGACGCGCCCATGGATCGACGCCGGCAACGACAACGCCACCGAAGACCCGCTGACGTTGAAGAGCTTCGGCCACTTGAGCATTCGCCTGCACGCCACCGAGGCGCTGCTGGAACGCGCCGGTGAGTTCCTCGACAAGGCTCAGGCCCAGACCAGCGCCGAAACGGTCGCCGCCGCCTCGATTGCCGTCGCCGAAGCACGGGCGATCAGCACAGAAATCTCCCTCACCGCCGCCAGCACCTTGTTCGAACTGGCCGGCAGTCAGGCCACCCTGATCGAGCACGGCCTCGACCGCCACTGGCGCAACGCCCGCGTGCACACGCTGCACGATCCGGTGCGCTGGAAGTACCACGCGGTGGGCAATTACTACCTCAACGATGAAAACCCGCCATTGCGGGGCACGATCTGATGAGCAAGAAAAAGATCCTGCTCAACGCGTTCAACATGAACTGCATCGGCCACATCAACCACGGCTTATGGACGCATCCACGCGACAACTCAACCCAGTTCAACAGCATTGAATACTGGACCGAACTGGCGCAGTTGCTGGAGCGTGGCTTGTTCGACGGTTTGTTCATCGCCGACATCGTCGGCGTGTACGACGTCTACCAGAACTCGGTGGACGTCACGCTGAAAGAGTCGATCCAGTTGCCGGTCAACGATCCGTTGCTGCTGGTGTCGGCGATGGCGGCGGTGACGAAAAACCTCGGTTTCGGCCTGACCGCCAACCTCACCTATGAGCCGCCGTATCTGTTCGCCCGACGCCTGTCGACCCTCGATCATTTGAGCCGTGGCCGCGTCGGCTGGAACATCGTCACCGGATACCTCGATAGCGCCGCAAAAGCCATGGGCCTGCGCGAGCAGGTCGAGCATGACCGTCGTTACGATCAGGCTGACGAGTACCTGGAGGTGCTCTACAAACTCTGGGAAGGCAGTTGGGAAAACGGCGCGGTGCTCAATGATCGCGAGCAGCGGATCTACGCCCAACCGGAGAAAGTGCACAAGGTCGAGCACAAGGGCGAGTTCTATCAGGTCGAGGGTTATCACCTCTGCGAGCCTTCACCGCAGCGCACGCCGGTGCTGTTCCAGGCCGGCAGTTCCGATCGCGGCTTGCTGTTCGCCGGGCGTCACGCCGAGTGCGTGTTCATCAGCGGCCAGAACAAACCGTCGACCAAGGTGCAGGTGGACAAAGTCCGCGCCAGCGCCGTCGAGGCCGGGCGCAATCCCGAGGACATCAAGGTGTTCATGGGCCTCAACGTCATCGTCGGCGAAACCGAAGAAGCGGCGTGGGCCAAGCACGCCGAGTACCTGAGCTACGCCAGTGCCGAGGCCGGCGTGGCACATTTTTCGGCGTCCACCGGCGTCGACTTTTCCCGGTACGCGATCGACGAACCGATCCAGTACGTGAAGAGCAACGCCATCCAGTCCGCGACCAAGAATCTGCAGAACAACGACTGGACCCGACGCAAATTGCTCGAACAGCACGCTCTGGGCGGTCGCTACATCACCGTGGTCGGCTCGCCTGCGCAAGTGGCGGATGAGCTGCAATCGTGGATCACCGAAACCGGGCTGGACGGCTTCAACCTCACGCGCATCGTTACCCCGGAAAGCTATGTCGATTTTATCGAGCTGGTGATTCCGGAGTTGCAACGGCGTGGGTCGTACAAAACCGCGTATGACAGCGGCAGCTTGCGCGAGAAGCTGTTTCACGCAGGGGCGCAGTTGCCCGAGCAACACATCGGATCTTCATTTCGTCGCTAAAAGCTTCGCGAGCAAGCCCGCTTCCAAAGGGGAACGCATTCCAAATGTGAGAGCGGGCTTGCTCGCGAAGAGGCCCTACCAGACACCCATATTCATGCACTGACTGGAAACCACACCATGACCCAGAAATTCCTGACCCACCCAGTCAAAGCACTGGCCCTGACCTTCGGCCTGTTCAGCTCGGCGGTATTCGCCGCCGATGCACCACTGAAAATCGGCACCACCGCCGCGTTCGCGATTCCGCTGGAAGCCGCCGTCGAGGAGGCCTCCAAACAAGGCCTGAAAGTCGAGCTGGTGGAGTTCACCGACTGGATCGCACCGAACGTCAGCCTCGCGGCCGGCGACATCGATGTGAACTACTTTCAGCACATCCCGTTCCTTGAAAACGCCAAGGCCGCCGCCGGTTTTGACCTGGTGCCGTTCGCCCCGGGGATCATCAACAACGTCGGCCTCTATTCGAAAAAATACAAAAGCTTCGACGAGTTGCCTGAAGGCGCCAGCGTCGCCATCGCCAACGACCCGATCAACAGCGGTCGCGGTCTGCAACTGCTGGCCAAGGCCGGGTTGATCACGCTGAAACCGGGCGTTGGCTACAAGGCCACCGAAGACGACATCGTCGCCAACCCGAAGAAAATCAAAATCCTTCAGGTCGAAGCCGTGCAACTGGTGCGCGCCTATGACGACGCCGATCTGGTCCAGGGCTACCCGGCCTATATTCGTCTGGCCAAGACCTTCGATGCCGGCTCCGCGCTGCTGTTCGACGGTCTCGACCACAAGGAATACGTGATCCAGTTCGTCATCCGGCCCAAGAGCAAGGACGATCCGCGTCTGATCAAATTGGTCGACATCTACCAGCACTCGCCGGCCGTGCGTGCCGCGCTGGATAAGGCCCACGGCAAGCTGTACCAGGCCGGTTGGGAAAGCTGAACATGACGGCCGCGATCCAACGGCGACTGGAGATTCCAGAGCCCAACAATGCTGAAAAAACCGAACTGCATCCCGAGCTGAATCGCGCCCACATACGCTTCATCGGCCTGGGCAAAACCTATAACGGCCGGCAAGGTCCGGTCGCGGCCCTGCAAGGCATTGATCTGGCGATCCAGCGCGGCGAGGTGTTCGGCATCATCGGCCGCAGCGGCGCGGGCAAATCGTCGCTGATCCGCACGATCAATCGTCTGGAGCAACCGACGTCGGGGCGTGTGCTGATCGATCAGGTCGACATCGGCGAGTTCGATGAAGATCGCCTCGTCGCCCTGCGCCGACGCATCGGCATGATCTTTCAGCACTTCAATCTGATGTCGGCCAAGACCGTTTGGCAGAACGTCGAATTGCCGCTGAAAGTCGCCGGGGTGCCGAAAGAACAGCGCGAGAAAAAAGTTCGCGAACTGCTTGAACTGGTCGGTCTGCAAGCCAAACACAAGGCCTATCCGGCACAGCTTTCCGGCGGCCAGAAACAGCGCGTCGGCATCGCCCGGGCCTTGGTTCACGACCCGGACATTCTGCTCTGCGACGAAGCCACTTCGGCACTCGACCCGGAGACCACGCAATCGATCCTCGGCCTGCTGCGCGAGATCAATAAACGTCTGGGCCTGACCATCGTGCTGATCACCCACGAGATGGCGGTGATCCGCGAAATCTGCGACCGCGTCGTGGTGCTGGAGCACGGGCGGATCGTCGAGCAAGGCCCGGTCTGGGAAGTGTTCGGCGACCCACAGCACGCGGTCAGCCAGACGTTGCTCGCACCGCTGCAACACGCTTTGCCACAAGAATTGCAGAGCCGTTTGCACACGCTACCGCCCTCGCCCGGCGCCGCTGTGGTGCTGCGTTTGCAGTTCACTGGGGCGGCCGGCGATGAGCCGGACCTGGCGGCCTTGTTCGCCGCACTCGACGGACGGGTGAAATTGCTTCAGGGCGGTGTGGAACGGATTCAGGGCCACGCGCTGGGGCAACTGCTGCTGGCCGTCAGTGGATCATCGCTGAGCACCGAGCAGTTGCGTCAGCGCGCGGGTGATTGGGCGCAACGGGTGGAGGTGTCGGGTTATGTGGTTTGAGCGCTTGCTACAGGGGTTTATCGACACGTTTGTGATGGTCGGTGTGTCGTCGCTGATCGCCCTGCTGGTGGGGATTCCCATGGCGGTGATTCTGGTCACCAGCGACAAGGGCGGGATCTACCAGGCGCCGGTGCTGAATCGCGCCTTGGGTGCGTTCGTGAACCTGTTCCGCTCGGTCCCGTTTCTGATTCTGATGGTGGCGCTGATTCCGTTTACCCGGTTGATCGTCGGCACCACCTACGGCGTGTGGGCGGCGGTGGTGCCGCTGACGATTGCAGCGACGCCGTTCTTTGCGCGGATTGCCGAAGTCAGCCTGCGCGAAGTCGATCATGGTCTGATCGAAGCCGCGCAAGCCATGGGCTGCCGGCGCTGGCACATCGTCTGGCATGTGCTGTTGCCCGAAGCGCTGCCGGGAATTGTCGGCGGTTTCACCATCACCTTGGTGACGATGATCAACTCCTCGGCCATGGCCGGGGCGATTGGTGCCGGTGGCCTGGGCGACATCGCTTATCGCTACGGCTATCAACGCTTTGACAGCCAGGTCATGTTGACGGTGATCGTGCTGCTGGTGGCGTTGGTGGCGGTGATTCAGTTGGGTGGCGATCGGTTGGCGCGGGGGTTGAACAAGCGTTGAGTGGGTTGTTCTTGTTCATTGTGGCTTGGGGTACGCCCCCCAAGTCACTCAACCTTTTGTTGGAGTGTAGCTATCGAGTCACCCGCATCGAATTTCAACCATAAAGCAAATTGTTGAATAAATTGTTGTCTTCCTGCCTGGATCGATACAGATCACTCATACTTTTTGCTGCGTAAACAAGACTATCCGCGTTATTAGCCGCCATTTCCGCACGCAGATGAGGAGCCTGATTAAACATTTCAATCGACGTTTCAAGATCCAATATATCCGGCATCCCCATATAGTTACCAACCGAGGTAATGAAATCACGATGAGACGCCGGGTACTGTTGTGAAAAAACAAGATTCAAACCGCCGTGCATGATGGCTTCGGACAGACCTCGAGCAGGCAAATCATATTGCATCACTGGGTAATTCAAAAGCTCCGGCGAATTAGAGTTCAGGTAGAAATTATCTAACGCACCAGGCCCGACCGCGCTAACCCGGCTAACCCTGTTCAAGTGCATTAATTCATGCCCCAATACCAGACCTGAGTTGCCATTAACTCTGTCTAGATTAATAGCAATACGCCCATAAAAATCGCCAGGTCTGACCTCTGCAGTTGAGTGCCTCGCTGTTCCTGGGACCGCTATAAAACCTAAAAACTTTCCTCTCGCCGCTGGCCTACCGTAGGCATTTGCCAGTTCCCTTCCACGCGTCCAAATTCCCGGAAGCCTGTTTTCTACCGCGCTGTATTGCGGACCAAAGTAACTCTGCAAGATTCCTGAGGTTTCTGCGTACCCTTGCGTTAACACATAAGTTGCCTCTGCGAAAACCTTCTCCACTTCAGACAACTGCGAGCTTATTACAGACGCTTGGTCCATAGGAAACGCATCAAGTCCTCGTGCAGCAATCAGTTTCTCCGAGCCGATGAGTGCTGTTTCCACAAAATCATCTTTACCTTCGTAAAAAAACCTGCCATCCACGTCTTTCCTAGCGACAGGATTATTTGCAACAAAACAGAAAATGTTCAAGCCATTGATTTCTCCAGCTGGATCCGGACTAATCCAGCGCTGCAACCATGGCGCGTAATACCGATGTCCATAGTAATAGAGCCCGGTCGCATCCCTCTCCTTGCCCGAATAACGAATGGTTTTGTCATTCGCCACCCCTGCACTTTTACCCGCCCAGCACGCCGTACCGCCAAAGGGATAATAGTGTTCCTGCGTTAGCACAGTCGCTTGCTCATTCAGTTCCAATGTGCTGGAACCGAGATGATCGCTGAGGCTGTACCTCTGTTGGTCGACGTAATTACCTTCGGGCCAGTGCAACACTCGAACGCTGCAAGGTCCGGCTTCGACGCGGACGACATGGCGTACTTCGCCACTGGCCTGTCGATGGATTTCCAGGCCAGGGAGATAACGGATTTCACTGTGCAAAGTCCGGCGATTGGATTGGCTGAAAATTGCCTTGCGCAACCGATGGCCTGGTCGGTCATAGGCATACGACTCATAGTCGTCAGCTTCGCCCTCGCGTTTGACCAACGTCACCTGACTCAACTGATTGCGGATGTCCCAGAGCATAGCCTGTCCGCGTTGCAGCTCCAGTTGATTGCCGCAGGCATCAAAGCCCAGCGTTATTTGTGGCTCTCCCGGCAAAGTACCGTCATCCCGTTGCCCCAAACCTCGATTGCTGTGCGCGGAGGTGAACATCGAAAACCCCGGCGCACCACTGTGGTGTCGGGTGATCAGGTTGCCCGCCGTGTCATAGTCGAATGTCTGGGTGTAGTTGCGCCGTTGATTAGGGTCCAGCGGTGTGGGCAGCAGATCCGGTAACGCCGGGCCATGGCTCGGCTGACTGACTTCCCAGCCCTTGGCCTCAACCAGTTGATACAGGCTGTCGTAGCGATAACGGCTGATCGGCTCGATGCGCTGGTGATTGAAGTACGTGACGGCCTGGGTTTTATCTTCCAGGCTGACGATGTTGCCCACCGGGTCGTAGCCGTAATGCAAATTCTGCAATGGAGGTTGCTCGCCAAGACCGGCGATCAGGCTGAGCAACCGGCCGTCATCAGGGCTGTATTCCGCGCGGCTGACGACGCCGTTTCCGGCGGTCTCACGTTCGATCTGTTCTTGAGCGTTGTATTGGATATCACTGAACAGACACTGCGACGGCTTACCTTCACCGGCCAGTAGAAGCCAGGTCGCGGAGGGTTTGCCCGATACGTTGTAATGAACGGTTTGGGTATTGCCCATGGCATCGATCTGGCGCTGCAGTTCGCCCGTCGGGTAGAAAGCGTGACGGGTTATGTACGACTTTTCTTCAAGATACTCGTCACGAACGTCGGGATCGGTGGGCCAGTCAGGCAGGTCGAGCACTGTCAGAAAGCGCCGGGATTCGGCCAGCTCGGCACCGGTCAGACCGTAGTCGTTGATGATGCGGTTACCGGCCGGATCGTCATGGCGGATCAGGCGACCGCACTGGTTGTGCTGCTCGAACGCATCGCTGGCAGCGGCATAGGTCAATCGCTCGACCACACGAGATGGCTCGCCACGGGCCTGCTCCTTCAGTGCCACCGGACGCTGCTGTTCGTCGAATTCGGTGTGACGCTGGCTACCTCGTGCATCCCAGAACGAACAGGTCAAACCCGCCTGGTTCAGCAAACTCAACTGCCAACCCGCATCGACACTGTCCGTCAGCAAGGCCTGACCGCTCAGCCCATAAGCCGTGGCCAGATTCGGTTTCGGTGCCGTTCCCCACAATCGCGGGTCCCACGACGCCACCTGACGTCCAGCCGCATCGAACATTTGCCGAGTGATGCGCGGGTCGATGTCGGGCTGGTCCGGATGTCGGCAATAGCCGACGCGGCGGATCACCTGCGAGCGAGAGTCCATGACAGACAGCGTCGGCGTGGCAGTGTCGTGGTGAACAATCATGGTCGGCGGCGTCCGTCATACACATGGGTGAAGACTGAACGCTTTTGACTCGCGCCGATACTGTAAGAACTAACAGGTGCAGAGTCGGCGCCGCCCAATTCAACTCAAAGATCCTCGATCAGGCTGTCGAGCCATGCATATTCAGTTTTGCTTCGATGCAACTCTTGCATGCTTTTTGTCGCGCAGATAATGCTGTCAGCATTATTGGCGGCCATGTGCGCGCGCATCTGCGGGTTTGCATTGAAGAGATCAACGGCCGTCTGAAGATCCGGAACGTCGCGCATTCCCAGGTAATGGCTGACCCCCGACAGGAACTCACTGTGGTCGTTCATAAAGACATTCAAATATTCGGCTGTCAGTCCACCGCGCATGATGACCTCGGAAACACCGCGCTCTGGAACGTCGTAAACGGTTAGCGGTTCCGACGTCAGAAAACCACGCGCCTCGACGCCCAGGTAGAAATAATCCGACGCGTTGGGTCCGATGGCCGCGAACCGATCGATTCTGTTGGTGTGCAACATTTCATGGCCCAGCGTCAGGCTCAACGCCCCGGCACGCAGGTATTTGCGATTGATGAACACCCGGCCATGGAAATCACCTTTGTACATCCAGGCCAAGTGATTGCCGGCAGTATCAACCCCCAGGAATTTATCGTCCCCCCAAAACCCTTGATACTCTTTGGAAACTGCCAATCCTCGCGAGACGCACTCAGAGAATCGCGGCGAAACGGTTTGGTGGTCGGTCCCAAAGTAGCTTTCGTAGACGGCATCGGCTTCCTGGTATTTCAGCGCGATTGCCCGACTGGCATCAGAGAACGTGCTTTGGACCACTCGCAACTCCGAGCGGATAATGGCTGCCTGCTCCGCAGGAAATTGCCGCAACCCACGCGCCACCAGAGTGGTGCCCGCGTCGAGTCCGAGCTCAAACACGTCATCCTTGCCGGTATGAATGCGGTCGCGTTCCAGTTTCCAGGTTTTGCTTTGCGGCTCGAAAAACAGTACCGGTCCCGAGGGCTCCAGTTCAGACAACAGGGTCGCTCGATACTCTCCGCTCGTCCGGTCTCGCCTGACCTGGGCGATCTTGCCGGGCGCGATATCGACGTACAGCCGCCCCTTGACCACCCTGAAGCCTTGAGCATTGGCCTCAGCCAGTTTCTCCGGAGGTTTCAACAGATAGTGTTCAAGTGTTTTAACCTCGGGGCGAATAGGCAAAATCCCGGCAGACAGCAACGGGGTAATCGTAACGGCCGGGACTGCAGGAACCGACGCGCCAGGGTCGCGGGCAACCTCCATGTGTGCTTGCTCCGCATCAGGGCGAAAATTCTTTATCGCAGGCCCATCTCCGTCCAGCGGATTGCCGGGTCTTCTGCGGGGTGAATCTACGTCTGCCGGGCTACGGATGGTCGACGAGGTAGTAGCGGGTTTGCGAACAATGCTCATGAAAAAATCCTTTTTTCTAAGTGAATCTCCCCTTAAAAAAAACCGGGCAGACATCGCGACAGTCGTCTATCGCGCAGGCGTCATTACATCCCGAAGCGGACAACGCGGTGCGGTACATATGTATTGCACAGACGTTGGGGTTTTATGCTTTGCCGTGAGTAGCGATTCACACCGAAAAGGAAAAATTTCGCACAGGAAAATCAGAGAACCTACAGGCCTGTTCCCTTTCCTTTGTCATCTGAAAGGCGCGGACCGGGCCAGGGTTTTTTCGGTCTGGCATTTGCTGAAGATGGCCAAGACGATGGTGGATCGTTCGATTGATTGTCTGGGGATGAAACCTTCTGGCTGAAGTACTTTGTCGCCAGTAAAACCGCTTTCGCGGGCAGGCTCGCACAGTCGGAATGCGTGCTCCTGTGTGTGGCGATGAGTTGCGCAGCAGCCCCCAGCCTGATGGCGTATATTCGCCAAACCTCCATCGCCCCACGCAGCCCAGCCATGAAGCAGACGCCCTCCGACCTTCAACAGATCACCGCCACCACCCTCGGCCACTACAACTCGGTGGCCGAAGACTTTCGCGAAGGCACGCGCGATCACGATGTCAGCCAGAACATTGATGCGCTGTTGCGGCACATTCAGGGTGCCGCGCCGTTCACCATTCTTGATTTCGGCTGCGGCCCAGGGCGGGATTTGCAGACGTTCACACGTTTGGGCCACGTCGCGGTCGGCCTCGACGGCTCGCAGGAGTTTGCGCGCATGGCCCGCGAGGACAGCGGTTGCGAGGTCTTGCAGCAGGACTTTTTGAAACTCGATCTGCCTTCAGAGCGCTTCGACGGTGTTTTCGCCAACGCCGTGCTCTTTCATGTGCCCTTGCAGGAGTTGCCACGGGTATTGCAGCAGTTGCGCAACGCACTGAAACCCGGTGGCGTGCTGTTCAGCTCCAATCCACGCGGGGATAACAGCGAGGGCTGGAACGGGCCGCGGTATGGCGCGTATCACGACCTTGAGGCGTGGCGCCGGTTGCTTACCACGGCCGGGTTCGTCGAACTGGAACATTACTTCCGCCCGGCCGGGCTGCCACGCGAGCAACAACCCTGGCTGGCCAGCGTCTGGCGCAAGGCCTGAGTCAGGGAGCAGCCTGCACCCGGTAGTGGCTGACGGCGCCGTCGGGCGTCAACACCGTGATGCTCTCGCCGGGCAAGGTCTGCCCCTGCACTTCACGCGATGCCTGATCAAAATTGGCCAGCAGTCGAGTGCCGTCTTCAAATGAAGTCTGCTGCACCTGCCGATCCTCGCTCAGCCATTGGAAACCGGTGAGTGCCTGAGTGGCCAGCCGCTCATGCAGCGGGCGGAAAAACGCATCCTGCCGCGCAATCAAAGGTAAGCGCTGCGCCAGCGTCGCCGCACTCAGGTGATACAGCGGCGGCACGTTGTAGAGCAACTGCGTGAGTTCGTTTTCTACCCGTACGTTGCTCAGCTTCAGGCTGTCGAACAACCAGTGATGCGTGGTGATGACCGAGCCGTGAAACACCGCTTGGTACAGCGGCAAACGGCTGGCCGGATCAAAGTGAATGCGTCGATACGGCGCTTTAATCGGCACCGGTTTGAAGAACACCGCCGGTTGCTCGGGTGGATACCATTGGCCCGTGAAGTATTCGGAGTCGCGGTTCTTGCTCATGTCGACATCACCCCATCCGATCACGGGCGTCTGCATACCATGGGCGAACAACACGCCCTGCGCCGTCGTCGCGTTGCCGTCCTCGGAACCGCTGGGCAGTTGCAGCGTTTCATTGATCCAGCGTGATGCCTGGACGTTACCTTCAGCGTTTTGCGCCTGGGTCATCGTCGAGCCCGGCCGATAGCTGTCGAACACCATGCCCGTGGCATAGGCGTCGAGGAACCAGCTGTTGAAACCAGCGGCAGCGCTGACCGCTTTGACTCGCTGCTCCAGCAACGGGCGCACGCAACGAGGATCGGTGTAATGGCCCGACTGCTGAAAGCCGGTTTTCGGCTCACCGCTTTGCAGCACGATGGCGCAGTCCACGTTGGCTTTGTCCCCCAGGTGCGCCGTCGTCCAGTCCGGGTTCTCGTCACGGCTCAGCGCCGTCTCGTAGGAGTCGTACGGTGCCATCAGATACCCCGCCGCCACGCCAGCGCGAACCGCCTCAGGATGCCAGAGTCCACCCTCCCAGCCTTCGCCGAGCCCCAGCCACAGGCGTGTCAGCCCGGCACTCTGCAAGCCTTTGATGGTATCGAGCGACAAGGTACTGCCCCAACGCTTAGGATCGTCCGTCAAGGCGTCAACAAACTCAGTGGCCAACTGCGCACGCAGCGCAGCGTACCCGTCGACCAGCGCTTGCATGTCGGGCTGCGCGCGGGCCTGCCAGGTTTTGCGCGCCTGCGTGGCCAGCGCACGGTTGAGACCGCGCAACAGGACGGTTTGCGGGTAGCGGTTGACCACCGTTTGGGTGGCGAGCAGTTGCAATGCCTCACGATCCATCCCGGCGCGCAGCGCGCTGGCGAGCTCGCCCTGGCCGCGTAACTGGCCGAGCAGTGCCGGCCAGTCGCGCACATCCTTTGACCCCAGCAGATCATTGCCCCACAGGTAGACATGACTGGCACCCAACAACTTGCTGGCCTGCGGGGTTTTCTCAAGTTTGCTGTTCAGGGTTTCGTAGCGCCCGTTATCGATCAGCCATTGCCGGTAGCGCTTGGCCCCCGCCAACGGCTCGGCCGCGCCCAGGTACAGGCTGAAGGTCAGCGGCGTTGAAGGGGCGAGTGCAGTGAATTGGTGCCGCGCCGCCAACGCCAGCGTGTCGCCGTCAGCGCTGAACAGCAGTTGATTGTTGTAGGGGTTGGTCAGCAACCAGTTGAGGCTGAACCCATCATGCTCAACGCCCCACAGCGGCAGGCTCAGGTCCTGGGTCGTGTTGAATTCGCCCTGCCCCAGCAAAAACTGTCGCCACACCGGATCAGCCCGGGGCACGTAATGTCCTTCGGCCAGTGGCCAGATCAGGCCTTTGCCCATGGCGCTGCCGGGTTGGCGCAGGAACTCCAGTTCGGCGGGGTCGCGCGCGGTGATCGAGAAGGACAGGTCACGCTGATCGAGTTCTACGCTGAGCGACCAGGCGCCATCGTCCCATTGCCAATCGAGGCGATTGCCGCGTCTGACCAGTTGGCTGACCTTGTGCGCTTGCCCCCCCGATGATGCCTGCACGGTCGCGCTGTTGGCCGGGGTGACCCGTAACGCGAGCGTCGCGGGGTCGATCTGCACCTGCCACAGCGAGTTTTCCAACAGCGTTTCGGCCAGCGATGAGGGCGACAGGCACAGGCCGGCCATCAACAGCAGTTGGCGCAGCCAGCAAGCGACAGTCGACATCGGGTGTCCTCCTCCAAATGGAGGAGGGACGGTAACGCAATAAATCATGGTTGTAAGTCAGACCGTTCCCAAAGGTGTAACAGGCGCCCTCAACGGGCCGATGTTGAAGCGTCTTCCTTCGGCTCGCGAATCTTGTACCAGGCCACATACAGCGCCGGCAGGAACAGCAGCGTCAGCAGCGTCGCCACCACGATCCCGCCGATCATCGCGTACGCCATCGGCCCCCAGAACACTTCCCGGGCGATCGGGATCATGCCCATGCTCGCCGCCGCCGCAGTCAGCAGAATGGGCCGGCGTCGATGCTCGGTCGCCTCCACCACCGCATCCCACGGCGCATAGCCTTTGCTCTCGTACTCATCGATTTGCGTCACGAGGATCACCGAGTTACGGATGATGATGCCGATCAGCGCGAGAATCCCGAGGATCGCCACGAAGCCCATCGGCGTACCGGTCGGCACCAGCGCCAGCACCACGCCGATCAGCCCAAGCGGCGCGACACTGGCCACCAGAAACATCTTCTGCACGCTGTGCAACTGGATCATCAGGAAAGTCGCCATCAGGAACAGCATCAGCGGCAGAACCTTGGCTATCGGCCCCTGAGCTTTGCCGCTTTCTTCGACCGTACCGCCGGTGGCGACCTTGTAGCCCACCGGCAGTTTGTCGGCGAAGGCATCAATCGACGGTTTGAGCAGTTTCACCAGATCGGTCGGCTGGATTTCGTCGCGCACCGACGCCTTGATGGTGATGGTCGGCAAGCGGTCGCGACGCCACACCAGCGGTTGTTCCAGCTCATAACGCACCGTGGCGAATGCCAGCAATGGAATCGACGCGCCGTTGGGCGTGACGATCTGCAGGTTCTGCAGGGTTTCTGGCGTGCCCCGCTCGGAGTCCACCGCACGACCGACGACGTTGATCAGGTAGATATCATCATCGACCTGGGTCAATGGCGAGCCGCTGACGATGCTGTTCATCACGTTCGCCACGTCTTCGGACGACAGCCCGAGTTGGCGGGCCTTGTCCTGGGCGATGTCGATGCGCAGGACTTTGCCCGGCTCGTTCCAGTCATAGATGATCTCGCCGATGTGCGCGTTCTTGTCCAGTTCGGTGGCCAGGTCGATGGCGTGCTTGCGCACCTGATCGATGTCTTTGCCGCTGACCCGGTACTGGATCGGACGCCCGACCGGCGGGCCCATTTCCAGTGCCTGGACATAACTGCCGATGCCGACGAAATCTTTGCGCAAGCGCTCACGCAAGCGTTGACTCAAGGCCTCGCGTGATTCGAAATTTTTGCTGACGATCACCAGTTGTGCGTAGTACGGGTTTTGCAATTGCTGATCGAGCGGCAGATAGAAGCGGATCGCACCCTGACCGATATAAGTGCTCCAGCGCACGATGTCCGGATCACCCTTGAGGGTTTCTTCCAGTTTGTCGACGACCTTGCGGGTCTCGTTGATCGAGGCGTTCTGCGGCAGGTTCAAGTCGACCAGAATTTCCGGTCGATCCGAGGAGGGAAAGAACTGGTTCTGCACAAACCGCATGCAGAACACCGACAGCGCGAACAACAGCACGGTGATGCCGATCGCCCACCAGCGGTTGCGCATGCACCACAGCAGACCACCGTTGAAGGCCCGCCCGATACGCCCGGGCTCGGCCTCATGGGGTTTCACATTGGCGCTGAGAATGTGGACACCGATGACCGGCGCAAACAACACCGCCACCACCCACGACACCAGCATCGCCACCGCAATCACCGCAAACAGGGTGAAGGTGTATTCACCGGCCGAACTGGCGTTGAGACCGATCGGCACGAACCCGGCCACGGTCACCAGCGTACCGGTGAGCATCGGGAAAGCCGTCGAGGTATAGGCGAACGTGGCGGCCTGCTCCTTGGTCTCGCCCATCTCCAGGCGCGTGACCATCATCTCCACGGTGATCATCGCATCGTCCACCAGCAGGCCGAGGGCAATGATCAGTGCGCCAAGGGAGATCCGCTGCATGGTGATGCCGCTGTATTCCATGAACACAAACACCATCGCCAGCACCAGCGGAATCGAGCACGCCACCACCAGACCGGCGCGCACGCCGAGGCTGACGAAGCTCACGACCAAAACGATGATCACCGCTTCGAACAAAGCGCTGGTGAAACCGCCGACCGCCTCTTCCACCACCACGGCCTGATCGGACACGGAGTGAACGCCGACACCGACCGGCAAGTCTGCCGTGAGCTGATCGATGCGCTCGTGCAGGGCCTTGCCGAAGGCCTGAACGTTGCCGCCCTTCTGCATGGCAATGGCCAGCCCGATGGCCGGCTTGCCGTTGAAGCGGAACTCGGGCGTGGCCGGGTCGACGTAACCGCGACTGATGTCGGCGATGTCGGCCAGACGGTAGAAGCGGTCATTGAGCTTGAGATTCACCTCGGCCAGGTCTTTCTCCGAGGCGAACTGCCCCGAGGTCCGCACGGAAATCCGCTCCGGCCCGGCTTCGATCACCCCTGCCGGGGTCACCGCGTTTTGCGATTGCAGGCTTTGCACAACCTGACGCTGATCGATGCCCAGCGCCGCCAGTTTGCGCGTGGAGAAGTTCAGGTAGATCACTTCATCCTGCTGACCGACCATCTCGATCTTGCCCAGCCCCGGCACATCACGGATCTCCGCCCGGGCCTGTTCCACGTAGTCGCGCAACTGGCGCATCGTCAGGCCGTCGGTGGTAAACGCATACACCGAGCCGTAGACATCACCGAACTCATCGTTGAAACCAGGCCCTTGAATCCCTTTGGGAAACTGGCCGCGAATATCGTCGACTTTCTTGCGCACCTGGTACCAGATTTGCGGAATGTCCTTGGCACTGGTGGTGTCGCGCAGGTACACGTAGACCGTTGATTCACCCGGCCGCGTGTAGCTTTTCACGTAGTCGAGGGAGTCGAGTTCTTCGAGTTTTTTCTCGATGCGGTCGGTGACCTGCTTGAGGGTTTCCTCTTGGGTCGCGCCCGGCCATTTGGTCTGGATCACCATGGTCTTGATGGTGAACGAAGGGTCTTCTTCACGCCCCAGATTGAAGTACGAGAACACCCCCATGAGTAATCCGACGAACATCAGATACCAGACGAAAGACTGATGCTTGATGGCCCATTCGGAGAGGTTGAAAGAGCCTTTCATTGACTGTCCTCGTCAAGATTCACGGATTGTCCGGGTTTGAGGCTGTTGACGCCGGCGCTGACCACCTGCTCACCATTCTTCACACCGCCAGCCAGCACCACGGTGCCGTCGGTGCGACTGATCACGCGAACGTCGCGAGGGCTGACGGTTTTGCTTTGGGTGTCGATCACCCAGACGCGCGATTGGCCATCGACGTCCTGTATCGCCGTGGCGGGCAATTCGATGCGTGGTTTGATCGCCGAGCTGAGGGTCACGCTGATCGCCGTGCCGAGACGCAAACCGCTCGGGGTATCGGCCAGGGTCAAGCGTGCGCGGCGGGTGCGCGTAGCGCTTTGTGCCTGAGGCTCGATTTCGCGCAGGGTCGCTGTGGCGTTGATGCTCGGGTCGAGTTGCGCAGCGACCAGAAACACCACGTCGCGGGGGATCTGATCGACCAGGGTGTCGGGCAGGTCGATCACCGCTTCCTTGATATCGGGCTGCGCCAGGGTCACCACTTGCTGGCCGGCCGTCACCACTTGCCCGGCCTCGGCGTTCCACGCGGTGACCACGGCTTTGTGATCGGCGCGTAACTGGGTGTAGCCAAGTTGATCCTTGCTCTGATTGACCGCCGCCTGCGCCTGCTCCAGCGAAGCCTGGGTGGTTTTCAGATCCGTATTGGCGATGTCCAGTTGCGCTTGCGCACCGACCCCGCGATCAAACAGTGCTTGCTGACGCCTGGCGTTGGCCTGAGCGTTGATCAATTGCGCCCGGACCTGCGCCAGATCGCCCTGGGCTGAACGCAATTGGTTCTGCTGGTCGGAGGGGTCGAGGGTGGCGAGCAGCGTGCCCTTTTCAACCTCGGCGCCGACATCGACGTTACGGCTGGCGATGCGCCCGCCCACGCGAAAACCGGTGTTGCTCTCGTAACGCGCCTGAATGCTGCCGGCAAAACGCCCAAGGGTCTCCTCGTTCAGCGCTTGAACCCTGACCGACAGCACCGGACGCACCGGCTCCGGCGGCGGCTCGCTTTTCGAGCACGCGGCCAACAACACCGCCATGAACAACAGCCCCAGACGTTTCATGGCTGTGCTCCCGGTTGCAGATCCTTGTAAGTGTTTTCGGCAATCTCGACTTTGATGCCCGGATGCAACAACTGCCCACCGGCCACAATGACCTTCTCGCCGCCCTTGAGGCCGTCGCTGATGATGACTTTGCCGGTCAGGTATCGGCCGACCGTGACCGTGTGCAATTGCGCTTCACCTTGGTCGTCGACCATCCACACCGCCGGTTCACTGACTTTTTTCGTCAGCGCCGACCACGGCAGTTCCACCGCCGACGTGCCACTGCCCTTGGCAGTAGCGCTGACCACCGAACCGAGTTGCATGCCCGGCGGCAGGCTGTCGAGGGTCACTTTGACCTGCACCGTGCCGGACTGCGCCGACACCGCCGGCGTAATTTCGCGCACGGTGCCGGTGGTTTTGATCGCCGGGTTATCCAGCAGGCTGACCACAATCGAACGATCCGAAGGGCGCTCGGCCAGTAGCGACTCGTACACGTTGAACACCGCATCACGAGCACCGTCGCGGGCCAGCGTGAAGATCGGCGCAGTCGCCTGAACCACCTGGCCGACTTCGGCCTGACGCTCGGTGATGATGCCCGGTGCATCGGCAATCAATGAGGTGTAGCTGAGTTGATCTTTGGCATTGGCCAATTGCGCCTGCGCGGCGCTCAACGCACTTTGGCTACTGCGCAATGCTGCCTGCGCGGAATCGTATTCGCTCTGGCTGGTGTAACCCTTGGGCAACAGTTTCTGCTGACGCACGAACGCGGCCGCGGTCTGCTTGACCCGCGCCTGTTCGGCGGTCACTTGCGCCTGGGCGGAGTCGACATTGGTCTGCAAATCCTTGGGATCGAGTTTGGCCAACACTTGTCTGGCGCTGACGCGGTCACCGACATCGACCATGCGCTGGATGATCTTGCCACCGACCCGGAACGACAACTCGGTCTGCACCCGCGCCTGCACGTCACCGGTCAGGGTCACGGCGGCGGCGTATTCGGCGGGTTTCACCACTTGCACAAAGACCCGTGGCAAGTAGTCCTCAGGCGCTTCTTTCTTGCCGCAAGCGGTCAACAACGTGAACAGGCCCAGCATGACTGCTGTTTTCAATCCGGGACTCGCCATGCAGACTCCTTCCTGTGTACGAACGTGCAAGTGACGATACGACTGTGAGCTTAGAACAGGGTTCCGCGTCTGTATGCCCGATCCCTATACTCCCTGCGGTCGTTCACGGGGGCATTCCCACGCCGAGCGCCGGAACGATCAATGAGGAGCCCCATGCTCAAGACCCTCGCGGTGGCCAATTACCGCTCAATCAATAAATTGGTGATCCCGCTGGGCCGTCTGAACCTGATCACTGGCCCCAACGGCAGCGGCAAATCCAATCTCTATCGGGCCTTGCGCCTGTTGGCGGAGACCGCTCAGGGTGGCGTGGTCAACGCACTGGCCCGCGAAGGCGGACTGGACTCAACCTTCTGGGCCGGACCGGAAACCATCAGCCGGCGCATGCGCAACGGCGAAGTGGCGATCGAGCCGACGGTGCGCCAGGGCGTGAAGCGTCTGCGCCTGGGCTTTGCCGGGGAGGATTTCAGTTATTCGATTGCCCTCGGCTTGCCTGCGCCGACCCACTCCTGTTTCTCGCTTGATCCAGAAATCAAAAAGGAATGCATCTGGGCCGGGCCACTGTATCGCCCGGCCAGCCTGCTGGTGGATCGCGACGGCCCGATGATCCGCGCCCGCGACGGCCGCCGCTGGGACGTGCTGGCGCAACACACACCGAACTTCGACAGCCTGTTCGATCAGGTCGGCAACTTGCGCAGCTCACCGGAAGTGTTCCAGATGCGCGAATTCATTCGGCGCTGGCGCTTTTATGACCACTTTCGCAGCGATGCCGACGCCCCGGCGCGCCAGCCACAACTGGGCACGCGCACGCCGGTGTTGCATCACGATGGCCGGGATCTGGCGGCGGCGTTGCAGACCATCGTCGAAATCGGTGATCCCGAAGCGCTGCGCACCGCCATCAGCGATGCGTTTCCCGGCGCACGGCTCGACATCGCTCCGTTGGCGGGAGGACGTTTCGCCATCGAGTTTTATCAGGAAGGGTTGTTGCGACCGCTGTCGGCGGCGGAGTTGTCGGACGGAACGTTGCGCTATCTGCTGCTGGTCGCGGCATTGCTGACACCGCGACCGCCGTCACTGATGGTGCTCAACGAACCGGAAACCAGCCTGCACCCGGATCTGTTACCGGCGTTGGCACGCTTGATTATCCGCGCCTCTGAGCAGTCTCAGGTATGGGTGGTGTCCCATGCGCGGCGGTTGATATCAGCGTTGCAGCAAGACCCGGAGTGCAACTGCATCGTGCTGGAAAAGACGCTGGGCCAGACCGGGATTGTCGGGCAGCGAGTGCTGGATGAGCCGGCGTGGAATTGGCCTGACTGATGCTGATCCCCACGCGAACGGTTTTACTTGTTGGCGGAGAACAAATAACAAGGCTATTTTTCCTTTTGCTGTAGGAAGGATCTTTTTTTCAAAAAAGGCCTCCAAGGACGAACAGCTTTTGGCCAGACTCCCCCGGCCCAACCATCACAAGGAAGAGAATATGGCTGACTTAAAAGTGCCGCAGCGCCTGGATCCGCAGGACATCGTGAAATTGCTGGTGGCGTTGCGAAGGGCATTGAAGGCCCAGGCGGTCTGAGATCACGGTCAACAGCAACCTCACCCAGCCCTCTCTCGGTGGGCGAGGAAACTGAGCACACACAAAAACGCCGATGACTATTTCCAGCCATCGGCGTTTTCATATCCAAACCCTGGAAAGGGTTTGCCGAATCGTCAAATCAGAACGCCGGCAGTACCGCGCCGTTGTACTTCTTCTCGATGAACGCTTTGACTTGCGGGCTGGTCAGGGCAGCGGCCAGTTTCTTGATGGCGTCGCTGTTCTTGTTGTCCTCACGGGCCACCAGGAAGTTCACGTAAGGCGAGTCGGCGCCTTCGATCACCAGGGCGTCCTTGGTCGGGTTCAACTTGGCTTCCAACGCGTAGTTGGTATTGATCATGTCCAGATCAACTTCGTTCAGAACGCGCGGCAGCATGGCCGACTCCAGTTCCTTGAACTTGAAGTTATGCGGGTTCTTGGCGATGTCTTTTGGGGTCGCCAGGGCGTTTTTCGGGTCTTTCAGTTCGATCAGGCCAGCCTTCTGCAGCAGGATCAGCGCACGGCCGCTGTTGCTGCCTTCGTTCGGGATGGCGATGGTCGCGCCGTCAGGCAGTTCAGCCAGGGTTTTGTATTTACTCGAGTAGCCACCGAACGGTTCAACGTGAACACCTTGCACGGTTACCAGGTACTTGGACTTGTCGTCCTTGTATTTGCCGGCGTTGAAGCTGTCCAGATAAGGCTTGGTCTGGAAGTAGTTGGCGTCCAGGCGCTTCTCGCCCACTTGCACGTTCGGCTGCACGTAGTCGGTGAAGACTTTGATTTCCAGATCCACGCCTTCTTTGGCGAGGGTCGGTTTGATCAGCTCAAGAATTTCAGCGTGTGGGACCGGCGTCGCCGCCACCACCAGTTTCTCGCCGGCCTGGGCCAGGGAAGCCGTCAGCGCAGCCGCCAATGCGGTAAACAACAGAACCTTTTTCATGCAGTGTCCTTATCGAAAATCACGGTCGTCATCGACGACGGCATCTAATAGCGGTGCCAGTGAAGGGCTATCGCTGGCGTGAAGCGGACAATACCGGGATTTTTTATTCCCGGACAATAACGTTTATTCAGCTTCATATTCCATTTTGTTCATACAGAGTTACACGGCTCAAAGCCTCTCACTCAGGCTAATCAGCCACTCTTTCAATGCCTTGCGCTCGGCCACGCTGCCGCCAATGTCGATGTGCGTCACCAGCCGTTCGATCTGAAGCTGCGGCCCAGACGCCTCAGGCAGGTTCAGGTGCTGCGGCAAAATCTCGTCGCCGGTGCTCACCAGCAAGGCAAAGTGAATGACGTTTTCCAACTCGCGGGTGTTGCCCGGCCAATTGTGTTGCTCAAGTACATGCTGCGCCGCTGCGCTGATCAACGGCACCGGCAGACCCAGTCGCTGGCTATAAATGCCGAGAAAATATTCAGCCAGCGGCAGAATGTCGCCAATGCGTTCGCGCAGCGCCGGCAATGCCAACGGCCCCTCGCTGAGGTAGTGATAGAGCCGTTCGTGGAATTTCCCGGCGTCCACCGCTTGCGCCAGATCGATGCTGGTCGCGGCCACCAGACGCACATCCACCGAGCCTGACTGATGCGCACCGACGCGGGTGACTTCGTGGGTTTCCAGCGCGGCAAGCAATTTGATCTGGATCGGCAGCGGCAAGTCGCCGATTTCATCGAGGTACAAGGTGCCGCCATTGGCCGAACCGAACCAGCCTGCGCGACTGCTGGCCGAACCGCTGTAACTGCCGGCAGCGTAGCCGAACAGTTCAGCATCGGCGTAGGTCGGGCTGATCGCGCCGCAATTGACCGACACGAACAAGCCGCTGCGATCACTGGCGCGGTGGATGTGCCGGGCAAGCAACTCCTTGCCCGTTCCGGTCTCACCGCGAATCAATACTGAAATCGAACGCGAAGCCAGTTGCTCCAACTCTTCTCGCAACTGCCGCGAGCGCGGATCGACGAACACCAACGCCTTGGCGCGAATGCTCAGGGGGCTTTTTTCCGCATCGTGTCTCGTCCTGAATAAGGTTTACACCTTCTGGCTTCTTATCAGGAGGGTGCAATGGATACGGGCGCAAAACGTAGTCAGCGCGATTACACGCTGACTTTTAAATTGTCAGTTGTCGACCAAGTAGA
>NZ_CAXAPL010000026.1:0-89812 GCF_963970845.1 Pseudomonas sp. RA_105y_Pfl2_P56 | reverse complement strand
TGGTTGTTTGGCAACGCTCGCTTCTTGCTGCGACAGCTCGAGGGGGCGAGAGCCGAAATGGCCTTGGCGGTGAACGCCTATAACCTGAAAAGAGCGATTAACGTGCTCGGCGCACGTCAGTTGATGGGCTGAAACGCCCTTTTTCGTCTGCCGTCCGCACAAAAGCAAACGCCCCGAACAAGTCGGGGCGTTTGCTTGAAACCACCATCAGTGTGTTTTCACACAGTCTGCGAAGGCTCCCTTTTTTTGTCGCTCAACGCTGGATCAGAACAACACACGGCTACGAATAGTGCCGTTGATGTGCTGCAGCTTCTCTTGCGCCAGATCCGAGTACTCGGCGTCGACGTCGATCACCACGTAGCCGACTTTCTCGTTGGTCTGCAGGAACTGACCGGAGATGTTGATACCGTTTTCGGCGAAGACCTTGTTGATCTCGCTCATCACACCCGGGATGTTCTCGTGGATGTGCAGCAGGCGGTGCTTGCCAGGGTGAGCCGGCAGGGCCACTTCCGGGAAGTTCACCGACGAAACGGACGTACCGTTGTCGCTGTACTTGACCAGTTTTTCCGCCACTTCCAGACCGATGTTGGCTTGCGCTTCAGCGGTCGAACCACCGATGTGCGGGGTCAGGATCACGTTGTCCAGGCCACGCAGCGGGCTTTCGAACTCTTCGTCGTTGGAGCGTGGCTCCACCGGGAAGACGTCGATGGCCGCGCCGATCAGGTGCTTGTCCTTGATCGCGTCCGCCAGGGCGTCCAGTTTGACCACGGTGCCGCGTGCTGCGTTGATCAGAATGCCGCCCTTCTTGATGGCGCGGATTTCCTTCTCGCCGATCATCCACTGGGTCGCAGCGGTTTCCGGAACGTGCAGGGTCACGATGTCGGACATGCCCAGCAGCTCGTTCAGGTTGCCGACCTGGGTCGCGTTGCCCAGCGGCAGCTTGGTCACGGTGTCATAGAAGAACACCTGCATCCCCAAGCCTTCGGCCAGAACCGACAACTGAGTACCGATCGAACCGTAGCCGACGATGCCCAGCTTCTTGCCACGGATCTCGAAGGAGTTGGCTGCGGATTTGATCCAGCCGCCACGGTGGCAGGACGCGTTTTTCTCAGGGATGCCGCGCAGCAGCAGGATCGCTTCGGCCAGCACCAGCTCGGCCACGGAGCGAGTGTTGGAGTACGGCGCGTTGAACACGGCGATACCGCGCTCGCGAGCCGCGTCCAGGTCAACCTGGTTGGTGCCGATGCAGAAGCAACCGACCGCTACCAGCTTCTTCGCGTGATCGAAGATCTCTTCAGTCAGTTGGGTGCGCGAACGAATGCCGATGAAGTGAGCGTCAGCGATCTTTTCCTTGAGCTGGGCTTCCGGCAGAGAACCTGTGAGGTACTCGATGCTGGTGTAGCCCGCCGCCTTGAGGACGTCGACAGCCGATTGGTGGACGCCTTCGAGAAGAAGGAACTTGATTTTGCTCTTATCGAGAGAAGTCTTGCTCATCTGCGTAAACCTGTATCCCGGAGAAAAATGGCAGGAAATGGTCAACAGACATTGACCTGGACGACAAGAAAGCCGTCACCGCAGAACAGGCGTTTGGGCACTGGCCGGCGGGGTCGGTATGCTAGCATAACGACCCCGCTAAACACTCATTCCTGCGACGTGAAGCGTTCTCAGGATGACCATGAATTGTTCGAGAGTTCTGTCGATGACCAATCCTGCCCTGATTGATGAACTGAAGACCCTGGTCGAGCCTGGCAAGGTCCTGACCGACGCCGACTCCCTGAACACATATGGCAAGGATTGGACCAAGCACTTCGCCCCCGCGCCGAGCGCCATCGTGTTTCCCAAGACTATCGAACAGGTGCAGGCCATCGTCCGTTGGGCCAATACGCACAAGGTTGCGCTGGTGCCTTCGGGCGGGCGCACCGGGCTGTCCGCCGCTGCGGTGGCCGCCAACGGCGAAGTGGTCGTGTCATTCGATTACATGAACCAGATTCTCGACGTGAACCTCACTGACCGCACCGCCGTGTGTCAGCCGGGCGTGGTCACCGAGCATTTGCAGAACGTCGCTGAAGAAAAGGGCCTGTACTACCCGGTGGACTTCGCATCGGCGGGTTCCAGCCAGATTGGCGGCAATATCGGCACCAATGCCGGCGGGATCAAGGTCATTCGCTACGGAATGACCCGCAACTGGGTTGCCGGCATGAAGGTGGTCACCGGCAAGGGTGACGTGCTGGAGCTGAACAAAGATTTGATCAAGAACGCCACCGGTTACGACCTGCGCCAGTTGTTCATTGGCGCCGAAGGCACCCTTGGATTTGTCGTTGAAGCGACCATGCGTCTGGATCGTGCGCCGAAAAACCTCACGGCGATGGTCCTCGGCACCGCTGATTTCGACTCGATCATGCCGGTGCTGCACGCCTTCCAGGGCAAGCTCGACCTGACCGCGTTCGAATTCTTCTCCGACAAGGCCTTGGCCAAAGTGCTGGGTCGCGGTGATGTGCCGGCGCCGTTTGAAACCGATTGCCCGTTCTACGCGCTGCTGGAGTTTGAAGCGACCACTGAAGAAGTGGCCAACAGCGCGCTGGAAACCTTTGAACATTGCGTCGAGCAGGGCTGGGTACTGGACGGCGTGATGAGCCAGAGCGAAACCCAGTTGCAGAACCTGTGGAAGCTGCGCGAGTACATCTCCGAAACCATCTCGCACTGGACCCCGTACAAGAACGACATCTCGGTCACCGTTTCAAAAGTGCCGGCGTTCTTGCAGGAAATCGACGCGATTGTCGGCGAATACTATCCGGACTTTGAAATTGTCTGGTTCGGCCACATCGGCGACGGCAACCTGCACCTGAACATCCTCAAGCCCGAAAGCCTGAGCAAGGACGAGTTCTTCGCCAAATGCGCCACCGTCAACAAGTGGGTGTTCGAAACCGTCGAGAAGTACAACGGCTCGATCTCCGCCGAACACGGCGTGGGCATGACCAAACGCGATTACTTGACCTACAGCCGCTCGCCGGTCGAAATCGAATACATGAAAGCGGTCAAAGCGGTGTTCGACCCGAACGGCATCATGAACCCGGGCAAGATTTTCGCGGTTTGATTGGCAATCTCTGATGAATCAATGAAGGCAGGAGTCGGTAAATGAGCTATCAGCACCAGTATGTCGACGGCACGCGTATTCACTTCCCGCTGGGAAAAGTGGTGTGCATTGGGCGTAATTACGCCGAACACGCCAAGGAATTGGACAACCCGGTGCCTACCGAGCCGTTGCTGTTCATCAAGCCGGGCAGTTGCGTGGTGTCGCTGGAAGGCGGTTTCAGCATTCCGACCGAGCGCGGTTCGGTGCATTACGAAGCGGAAATTGCCGTGTTGATCGGCAAGCCGCTGTCGACCAAGCCAAGCCGTGAAGAAGTGCTCGATGCGATCTCCGGTTTCGCTCCGGCGCTGGATCTGACCCTGCGCGACAAGCAGGCCGAGCTCAAATCCAAGGGCCTGCCGTGGGAAATCGCCAAGTCGTTCGACGGCGCGGCGGTGCTTGCCCCGTTCGTGGTGGGCAGCACCTTTGCTGATCTGACCGATATCGGCATCCGCCTGACCATCAACGGCGAAGTCCGTCAGGACGGCAACAGCAGCGCGATGCTCAACCCGATCGTGCCGATGATCCAGCACATGGCCGGCTGCTTCTCGCTGCAGGCCGGTGACGTGATCCTGACCGGCACGCCGGTGGGCGTTGGCCCGCTGAATGTCGGCGACGACATCGTGCTGGAACTGGTCGGCGCCAGCCGCTTTACCAGCAGCGTGCGCTAACCGCCACACTGCAAAAACCTGTGGGAGCGGGCTTGCTCGCGAAAGCATTTTGTCAGTCAACGAAGATGTCGACTGATCCGACGCCTTCGCGAGCAAGCCCGCTCTCGCATTGGTTTGTGGTGACCCGAATATCGGGGACAAACCACGACAATCTCGCCATTTGCCGTTTTTTTCACATCCCGTCTGGATAATTTCCGTCATTCTGGCGTCTGAGCCGGCCTCTTTGTGCTATTACCCATAGCCTGAATTTTCGGAACGCATCCCTCGATGGCATCTCAAACTCAGCTCAAAACCCCTCGCCGCTCACGTTTCGCCCTGCGCTGGTATTCCTTGCTATTGCTGGTGATCGTCGCAGCGTATGGGCTGGCGTATCTGATGCATTGGGATGATCGCGGTGCGCTGTGGGTACTGGAGCGTTTCGAAAGCCCGGCCGAGCAAAAGGGAAGTGTCTGGCTGCCGGATTACCGGGTGGTCATCGATGCCAAGCCGCTGCCGGGCATGGAGAAGGATGAGGCGTCGGATCTGGCCTACAACCCGCAGACCAAAACCCTGTTCTCGGTGATGGGCAAGAACCCGTTTCTGGTCGAACTGACCCTGCAAGGCGATGTGCTGCGCAAGATGCCGCTGGTGGGCTGGGCCAACCCGGAAGGCGTCACGATCATGGAAAACGGCCTGATGGCCATTGTCGATGAGCGTCTGCACATGCTGTCGATCGTCAAGGTCGACGCCGATACGCGTGAGCTGAACATCGCCAATTTCCCCAAGTACGACCTTGGCCCCTCGAAAGACCAGAACAAAGCTTTCGAAGCGATTACCTGGGATGCGCGCAACCAGCAGTTCCTGCTGGGCGAGGAGCGTCCACCGGTGCTGTTCACCTGGAAAAGCGATGGCAGCCAGACGCTCAAAGGCGACAAGCAGAAGCTGGACAGTGATGAGCTCGACATTCGCAATCTCTCGGCGTTGGCGATTGACCCGCGCACCGGTCACACATTGGCGTTGTCGGCTGACTCGCACCTGTTGCTGGAGCTGGACGAGAAGGGCGAGCAAGTCAGTTTCATGACCCTGCTTGGCGGCTTCAACGGTTTGAAGAGCACCATTCCCCGCGCCGAAGGCGTGGCCCTGGACGAGGCAGGCACGCTGTATATGGTCAGCGAGCCGAACCTGTTCTATCGCTTCGAAAAGCAGAAGTAATGCCCTTGCTGGGGAGGCTCTTGTCGTCCAAGGCAAGTGGCCATTAAGCTTCATTTCAGACAGGCGTGATATTTCATCCGCCTGTTTTGATTCCGAGCCCTCCTGCATGCGTCGATTTGCCCGTCCCAAGCCTCTCCTTGTCACCCTTTCGGTGATTGCTCTGATCGCGTTGATCGCGATTGGCCAATACCTGCGCCTGTTCGAGCGCGCCTGGTTCAATCTGCACACCCTGTGGCAACCGCTAAGCAGCGAGGCCATTGGTCTGGATCAATATCGGGTGGAGATCGAGGCGCGGGTAATCGAGGGGTTGGACGATGACGTGTCGGCGCTGACCTACGATCCGGTGCGCAACAGTCTTTTCACAGTCACCAACAAACATGCCGAGCTGGTCGAACTGTCGCTGGAGGGCAAAATCCTGCGCCGCATCGCACTGATCGGCTTTGGTGATCCGGAGGCGGTTGAGTTCATCAGTGCCGATACTTATGTGATCACCGACGAGCGCCAGCAGCGGTTGATCAAGATTCACCTGGAAGATGTCACCACGTTCCTCGATGCGGCGGACGCCGAGCAAATGACCCTGGGTGTGCACGCGAGCAGCAACAAGGGTTTTGAGGGGCTGGCTTATGACTCGGTGGGCAAGCGCTTGTTTGTCGCGAAAGAGCGCGACCCGATGCTGATCTACGAAGTGCACGGTTTCCCGCACTTCAACCCGGAAAAGTCCTACGCGGTGCATGTGATCAACAATCCCAAACGGGATGCCGGCATGTTCGTGCGTGATCTGTCGAGCCTGCAATACGACGAGCGCAGCGGGCATTTACTGGCACTGTCGGATGAGTCGGGGCTGATTCTGGAGCTGGATGTGGGTGGGCGCCCGTTGAGCACCCTGTCGCTGAGCAAGGGCCGACAAGGCTTGCAGAAAACCGTGCCGCAGGCAGAAGGCATTGCGATGGATGACGACGGGACGCTGTACCTGGTGAGTGAGCCAAACCTGTTTTACGTCTTCAAAAAGCCCGCCCAGAACTGACTGACACTGCAAAATGGGGCTTGCTCGCGAAAGCGGTGGACCAGACAACGCAGATGTCGACTGATCCACCGCTGTCGCGAGCAAGCCCGCTCCCACAGGTGGGGGCATGCATCTGCCCACAAAAATGTGGGCAGTCTGGCTTACTCAGCCTTCAGCGTTTTCACACCTTCACTCGTACCCAGCAGCAGCAGATCCGCCGGACGCGCGGCGAACAAACCGTTGGTGACCACGCCGACGATGGCGTTGATCTGCGTTTCCAGCTCCACCGGATTGGTGATCTGCATATTGAACACGTCGAGGATGATGTTGCCGTTGTCGGTCAGTACACCTTCGCGGTACACCGGGTCGCCGCCCAGTTTCACCAGTTCGCGAGCGACGTGGCTGCGAGCCATCGGGATGACTTCCACCGGCAGCGGGAATTCGCCCAGCACCGGCACCAGTTTGCTGGCGTCGGCGATGCAGATGAAGGTCTTGGCCACGGCGGCAACGATCTTCTCGCGGGTCAGGGCCGCGCCGCCGCCCTTGATCAGGTTCAGGTGCTCATCGCTTTCATCAGCGCCGTCGACGTAGAACTCCAGGTCGCTGACGGTGTTCAGTTCATAGACGGGAATCCCGTGGCCCTTGAGGCGCGCGGCGGTGGCTTCGGAGCTGGCGACCGCGCCATCGAATGCGCCCTTGTGCTGGGCCAGTGCGTCGATGAAGCAGTTGGCGGTGGAGCCGGTGCCGACACCGACGATGCTTTTGTCGTCGAGTTTCGGGAGGATGAAGTCGACAGCAGCCTGAGCCACTGCCTGTTTGAGTTGATCCTGGGTCATGCGGGCTCCGGAAGCGGGCAAGGTGAGAACGGAAAGGCCGGCATTATAGCCCCAAGCGGGTCTAAAACCTCTGCAATCGTGTGGTCGCCCGGGCAAAAGCCGGGTTAGACTCCTTGGCCCTGCCCAACCGCTCAGTGATGCTTTCCGATGCTCGAACAGTACGTCAAAAAGATCCTCACCTCGCGCGTTTATGACGTTGCCGTAGAAACCCCGCTGCAGAACGCTCGCCAGCTCTCCGAGCGGCTGGGCAATGACATCTGGCTCAAGCGCGAAGATTTGCAGCCGGTGTTCTCGTTCAAGATTCGGGGCGCCTACAACAAGTTGACCCAACTGAGCGACGAAGAACGCGCCCGTGGTGTGGTCACCGCTTCAGCGGGCAACCACGCGCAGGGTCTGGCCCTGGCGGCGAAAGTGCTGGGCGTCAAAGCCACCATCGTCATGCCCAAGACCACCCCGGAGATCAAGGTCGAAGGCGTGCGTTCGCGTGGCGGCAAAGTGGTGCTGCACGGCGATTCGTTCCCGGAAGCGCTGGCCTATTCGCTGAAACTGGTCGATGAAAAAGGCTACGTCTACATCCACCCGTACGACGATCCGCACACCATTGCCGGGCAGGGCACCGTGGCGATGGAGATTCTGCGTCAGCACCCGCAGCCACTGGATGCGATTTTCGTCCCGGTCGGCGGCGGCGGCCTGATCGCCGGTATTGCGGCGTACGTGAAATACCTGCGTCCGGACATCAAAGTCATCGGCGTCGAGCCCGACGACTCCAACTGCCTGCAAGCCGCCATGGCTGCCGGCGAACGCGTGGTGTTGCCGACCGTGGGCATCTTTGCTGACGGCGTCGCGGTGGCGCAGATCGGCCAGCACACCTTCGACATCTGCAAAGATCATGTCGATGAAGTGATTACCGTCAGCACCGACGAGATCTGTGCGGCAATCAAGGATATCTACGACGATACCCGCTCGATCACCGAGCCTGCCGGCGCCTTGGGCGTGGCCGGGATCAAGAAGTACGTCGAGTTGCGCGGCGTCAGCGGCCAGACCTTTGTCGCCATCGACTCCGGTGCCAACGTCAACTTCGACCGCTTGCGTCACGTTGCCGAGCGCGCCGAACTGGGCGAAGGCCGCGAAGCGATCATCGCCGTGACCATTCCCGAAAAGGCCGGCAGCTTCAAGGCGTTCTGCGAGGCCATCGGCAAGCGTCAGATCACCGAATTCAACTACCGCTACAACACCGGCAGCGAAGCGCACATCTTCGTCGGCGTGCAGACCCACCCGGAAAACGACCCGCGCAGCGCACTGCTGGCGAGCCTGGCCGAGCAGGGCTTCCCGGTCATTGACCTGACCGACAACGAATTGGCCAAGTTGCACATCCGTCACATGGTCGGCGGGCGTGCGGCGCAGGTGGTTGATGAAGTGGTGCTGCGCTTCGAATTCCCGGAGCGTCCGGGCGCGCTGTTCAACTTCCTCAACAAACTTGGCGGGCGCTGGAACATCTCGATGTTCCACTACCGCAACCACGGCGCGGCGGATGGCCGGGTGGTCGCCGGGCTGCAAGTGCCCCACGATGAGCGGCATCTGGTGCCGCAGGCGCTGGCGCAAATCGGTTATCCGTACTGGGACGAAAGCGACAACCCGGCCTATAAGCTGTTTCTTGGCTGAACGGCTACGCTGATGGGCATGGCCCAAGGAAAAGAAACCCATGGAAACCCTGACCACCCTGAAAGTCCTTCACGTCGCTGCAACCGTGGTGATACTCACCAGCGGCCTGGGGCTCGCCGCGCTGACCTGGCGTAATCGCAGTCAAGGGCCGGCCAGCACGATGCAGCGTCCGTGGTTGTTTGTCTGGTGTCTGATGCTGATCGGCATGTTGAGCATGCCCTTCACCGGCTGGTGGCTGGTGCATCTGATTGGCTGGCCATTGGGGCAGTTCTGGATTCTGGGCTCCAGCGTGATCTATGCCGTGGCCACATTCAGTGCCGTTTGGTTGCTTGTTCGGCTGAATCGACGGTGGACGAGCGGGGGCGGTAACTGGAAATTCAGTCTGGCGCTGGCGATTGTCAGTGGTGTCGGATTTCTCGCCATTGCGGCGTTGATGGGGGCCAAGCCTGTTTAAGGCTTGAGACCGGGTTGCCCCTTCGCGTGCAAGCCCGCTGCCACAGGGGAACGCATTCCAGTGTGGAGTGGGCTTGCTCGCGAAAGCGATTTCAGTCGCGCAGTGTGATGACCGGCCAGCCACGCTTTTCGGCTTCAGCGCGCAGGTTCGGATCCGGATCCACGGCCACCGGGTTCGCCACCTGCTCCAGTAGCGGCAAGTCATTCATCGAGTCGCTGTAGAAGTAGCTGTCTTGCAGCGAATGCCCGGTTTCTTCCAGCCAGCGATTCAGGCGCGTCACCTTGCCTTCACGGAAGCACGGGATATCGGTGCTGCGCCCGGTGTAACGGCCATCGACCATTTCGCACTCGGTGGCGATCAGGGTTTCAACGCCCAAACGAACGGCAATCGGCGCGGTCACGAAACGGTTGGTCGCGGTGATGATCACCAGTTTGTCGCCGGCATCGCGGTGTTTTTTCAACAGGTCGAGCGCCTTGGGCAACACGATGGGCTCGATGCAGTCACGCATGTAGTCGTTGTGCCATTGATCGAGCACGGCCATTTCGGTGCGGCCGAGAATCTCCAGGCAGAAATTCAGGTACGCGGCGTTATCCAGCTTGCCGGCCAGGTAATCCTGATAGAACTCGTCGTTGCGCGCTTTGTACGCGACGGGGTCGAGGAAGCCGCGTTCACACAGATAGTCGCCCCAAGCGTGATCGCTGTCGCCGCCCAGAAGGGTGTTGTCCAAATCGAATAGAGCCAGGCGCATTGCAGTTACCCGCTGAAAAGTCAGTAAAAAGGCGACAAGAATACGGTCTTTTCACAAGAGTGCACATAAGGTAGGAACCTTCGTTGCCGCCTTATCAAGCTTTGTGGAACAATGCGGCGACATGCGTTTGCGAGGTTGTTGCCGTGATCGACCCCGATGGTTTCCGCCCCAATGTCGGGATCATTCTGACGAATGACGCCGGCCAGGTGCTATGGGCTCGCCGTATCAATCAAGATGCCTGGCAGTTTCCACAAGGGGGAATCAACCCTGAAGAGACGCCGGAAGACGCCTTGTACCGCGAGCTGAACGAAGAAGTTGGCCTGGAACGTGAAGATGTTGAAATACTCGCCTGCACACGGGGCTGGTTGCGCTATCGTTTGCCGCAACGTCTGGTGCGTACCCACAGCCAACCGCTGTGCATCGGCCAGAAACAGAAGTGGTTTCTCCTGCGCCTGATCTCCAACGAGCAGCGGGTGCGGATGGATTTGACCGGTAAACCGGAGTTCGATGGCTGGCGCTGGGTCAGCTATTGGTATCCGTTGGGCCAGGTGGTGACATTCAAGCGCGAGGTGTATCGCCGCGCCCTCAAAGAGCTTGCCCCGCGCCTTTTAGCGCGCGACTGACGACGGAGTTCGACCCCGAGCCATGCTCAATACGCTGCGCAAGATCGTCCAGGAAGTTAACTCCGCCAAGGATCTCAAGGCGGCGTTGGGGATTATTGTGTTGCGCGTCAAAGAGGCCATGGGCAGCCAGGTCTGCTCGGTCTACCTGCTTGATCCCGAGGCCAACCGCTTCGTCCTGATGGCCACCGAGGGCTTGAACAAGCGCTCGATTGGCAAAGTCAGCATGGCACCCAACGAAGGTCTGGTGGGTCTGGTCGGCACGCGTGAAGAACCCCTGAACCTCGAAAACGCCGCGGATCACCCGCGCTACCGCTACTTCGCCGAGACCGGTGAGGAGCGCTATGCCTCCTTCCTTGGCGCACCGATCATTCACCACCGCCGCGTCGTCGGCGTGTTGGTCATCCAGCAAAAAGAACGCCGCCAGTTCGATGAAGGTGAAGAAGCCTTCCTCGTGACCATGAGCGCGCAGCTCGCCGGCGTTATCGCCCACGCCGAGGCCACCGGTTCGATCCGGGGTCTGGGCCGTCAGGGCAAAGGCATTCAGGAAGCCAAGTTCGTTGGCGTGCCGGGTTCGCCGGGTGCGGCGGTCGGTACGGCGGTGGTCATGTTGCCGCCGGCGGATCTGGACGTGGTGCCGGACAAGACCATCACCGATATCAACGCCGAACTGGCACTGTTCAAGACCGCCATCGAAGGCGTGCGCGCCGACATGCGTGCCTTGTCGGCGAAACTGGCGACACAACTGCGTCCCGAAGAGCGCGCGCTGTTCGACGTTTATCTGATGATGCTCGACGATGCCTCGCTCGGCAGCGAAATCACCACTGTGATCAAGACCGGCCAGTGGGCGCAGGGTGCGTTGCGTCAGGTGGTCACTGAACACGTCAACCGTTTCGAACTGATGGACGATGCCTACCTGCGTGAGCGAGCGTCGGACGTCAAAGACCTCGGCCGCCGCTTGCTGGCCTACTTGCAGGAAGAGCGGCAACAGAACCTCGTCTACCCGGAAAAAACCATTCTGGTCAGCGAAGAACTGACGCCGGCCATGCTCGGCGAGGTGCCGGAAGGCACGCTGGTTGGTCTGGTTTCGGTACTCGGTTCGGGGAACTCCCACGTTGCGATCCTGGCCCGGGCCATGGGTATTCCAACGGTGATGGGCCTGGTCGATCTGCCGTACGCCAAGGTCGACGGCATTGAAATGATCGTCGATGGCGTTCGTGGCGAGGTTTACACCAACCCCAGCGAAGTGCTGCGCAAGCAGTTCGCCGAAGTCGTCGAAGAAGAGAAACAACTGGCGCTGGGCCTCGATGCCCTGCGTGATCTGCCCTGCGTGACCCTCGATGGGCACCGCATGCCGCTGTGGGTCAACACCGGCCTGCTGGCGGATGTGGCGCGGGCGCAGAAGCGTGGCGCCGAAGGTGTCGGTCTGTATCGCACCGAAGTGCCGTTCATGATCAACCAGCGCTTCCCGAGCGAGAAGGAACAACTGGCGATCTACCGCGAACAGCTCGCCGCGTTCCATCCGCAACCGGTGACCATGCGCAGCCTGGACATCGGCGGTGACAAGTCGCTGTCGTACTTCCCGATCAAGGAAGACAACCCGTTCCTCGGCTGGCGCGGCATTCGCGTCACCCTCGACCACCCGGAAATCTTCCTGGTGCAGACCCGCGCCATGCTCAAGGCCAGCGAGGGCCTGAACAACCTGCGGATTTTGCTGCCGATGATTTCCGGCACCCACGAACTCGAAGAAGCCCTGCACCTGATTCACCGGGCGTGGGGCGAGGTGCGCGACGAAGGCACCGACGTGCAAATGCCGCCAATCGGGGTGATGATCGAGATTCCGGCAGCGGTCTACCAGACCAGGGAACTGGCGCGGATGGTCGACTTCCTCTCGGTCGGCTCCAACGACTTGACCCAATACCTGCTGGCCGTGGACCGTAACAACCCACGGGTGGCGGATCTCTACGACTACCTGCACCCGGCCGTGTTGCAAGCGTTGCAAACCGTGGTGCGCGACGCCCATGCCGAGGGCAAACCGGTGAGCATTTGCGGCGAGATGGCCGGTGATCCGGCGGCGGCGGTGCTGTTGATGGCGATGGGCTTCGACAGTCTGTCGATGAACGCCACCAACTTGCCGAAGGTGAAGTGGATGCTGCGTCAGGTCAATCTGGACAAGGCCAGGCAATTGCTGGGCGAATTGATGACCATCGATAACCCGCAAGTTATCCACAGTTCGCTGCAACTGGCGCTGAAGAACCTTGGGTTGTCGAAGATCAATCCGCCGGCGGTCAACAAAGCCCTTTAAAAGGCTGATCGCCCCCTCGCGAACAAGCCCGCTCCCACAGGGGATTTGTGTCGATCACAGATCCAATGTGGGTGCGGGCTTGCTCGCGAAGGTGTCAGTCCAGATACCGCTAAACCACAATCTCGACTTCCCCCAGATGCCCGCCATACGGCCCGAAGCTGCGCTCCACCATCCTGCGCGTCCCATCCGCCTGCACCACCAGCGCCGTACTTGCCCGCGTCCCGTAACTCTGGCTGGCAATAAACACACTCGACAGCAGTGATTCCGTCGCCAGCCCCACGCCGGTGTCCGGCAACTCGGCAAACGGCGCCGTTTGCGCATCGCCAAGTAACGCCAGCAACCGTGCAGGCTGCGGATCCTCCAGCACTGCACTCAACGCCGCCCTGGCCTTGAGCAGCTTCGGCCACGGCGTGTCCAGTCCGGCATTGGATAATCCGTAGACCCCGGACTGCAGCATCACCGGCTCCGACATCCGTGCGTTGTAGTGCCATAGCTCATGGCTGTTGCCCAGCAGCAGGTTGAACCCGGCGTACTCTGGTGAGCGACCGACAACGTCGGCCAGATAGTCATCAATCGCCTCATCGCCCGCGAGAAACCCCGCCGCCAGCTCCCCCCGCGATTTACGCGCCGGCGGCTGATGCGGGTCGCGGATATTGGTCAGCGCCGCAAAGCGCCCGTTGGCACCGATCCCCAGCCAGGTGCCACCGGCTTCGAGATCGCGTCCGGCGTGCACATGCGGTGCCTCAGGCCATTGCCCCAGCGGCAGACTGGGGCGGGCGTAAAACTCGTCACGGTTGGCCGCAACGATCAGCGGCTGGGCATGGCCCGGGCGCCAGGCAAAAACGATCAGGCACATAAGGTGGTCCTTGTGTGTTTTTTGTCCACTCTACGCATCCGGCGTCCGTGCATCCATCGCCAGTTCCGCCTAAGGGTATGCATCCGTTACCATGCCGCTCCGGTTTGGGGAAAGCGTCTGGGAGACGGTCATGGAATTTCTGCTCTATCTGGCGCTGGGCGCCTGTGCAGGCGTGCTGGCCGGGCTGTTCGGGGTGGGCGGCGGGATCATTATTGTCCCGGTGCTGGTTTACAGTTTCACGTTGCAGGGCTTCGACCCATCGATTCTGACCCACCTGGCGGTCGGCACGTCGTTGGCGACGATCATCTTCACCTCGGTCAATGCCGTGCGTGAGCACCATCGACGTGGTGCGGTACGCTGGCCGGTTTTTGCGTGGATGACCGTGGGTATTCTGGTCGGCGCCGGTTTCGGTGCGCTGACGGCCGAAGCGATTTCCGGGCCGCATTTGCAAAAAATCATCGGCGTATTTGCCTTGGTGATTTCCGTGCAGTTGGCGCTGGACGTCAAACCCAAGGCCAGCCGAACGGTGCCGGGCAAACTCGGTCTGTCCGTGGCTGGCAGTGTGATTGGCTGGGCCTCGGCGATTTTTGGCGTCGGCGGCGGATCGCTGACCGTGCCGTTCCTGACCTGGCGCAGCGTGCCGATGCAGCAAGCGGTAGCGACCTCGTCGGCCTGCGGTCTGCCGATCGCCCTGGTCAGTGCATTAAGTTTCATGATTCTGGGCTGGCACGATCCGCTGCTGCCGGCCCATAGTCTCGGTTTTGTCTATTTGCCGGCGCTGTTGGGCATCGCCCTGACCAGCATGGTGTTCGCCCGTCTCGGCGCACGATTGGCACATAGATTATCGCCACGCTTGCTCAAACGGCTGTTCGCCGCTTTGCTGTTTTGCGTTGGCTTGAGTTTTCTGCTTTGAGCAGGTCGCAATCCTGGCTTAATCCTGAGGTGACAGCGTCGCCCGGGAATTCTGGTTTCAACTTCTAACGAGGAGTCGCAATGCTGCCTTACCCGCAGATCGACCCGGTGGCCCTGGCCATCGGTCCGCTGAAAATCCACTGGTACGGTCTGATGTACCTGATCGGCATCGGCGGCGCCTGGCTGCTGGCGTCCCGGCGGTTGAACCGCTTCGACCCGACCTGGAGCAAGGAGAAACTCTCCGACTTGATTTTCTGGTTATCGATGGGGGTCATTGTCGGCGGGCGGTTGGGTTACGTGCTGTTCTACGATCTGAGCGCCTACCTGGCCAACCCGTTGCTGATTTTCGAAGTGTGGAAGGGCGGCATGTCGTTCCACGGCGGCTTTATCGGCGTGATGCTGGCCGCGTTGTGGTTCGGCAAAAAGAACAACAAGTCGTTCTTCCAGTTGATGGACTTCGTCGCACCGATGGTGCCGATCGGCCTGGGCGCCGGGCGTATCGGCAACTTTATCAACGCCGAGTTGTGGGGCAAGCCGACCGACGTGCCGTGGGCGATGATCTTCCCGCCGTTCAGCGACCCGGCGCAGTTGCCGCGTCACCCGTCGCAGCTGTATCAGTTCGCCCTTGAAGGCGTCGCGCTGTTCCTGATCCTGTGGTTGTTCTCGCGTAAACCGCGGCCGACCATGGCGGTATCGGGGATGTTCACGCTGTTCTACGGCATCTTCCGTTTCATCGTCGAATTCGTCCGTGTACCGGACGCGCAACTGGGCTATCTGGCCTGGGGCTGGCTGACCATGGGTCAGGTGCTTTGCGTGCCGATGGTGCTTGCCGGTCTGTACCTGATCTGGCTGGCTTATCATCGCGCCCCGGCAGCGCCCGCGGCGGCCGTATAAATTCGAAGGCCGGGGGCGACGGCCCCCGGGTTCAAGGACACAGGTAACTCATGAAGCAATATCTCGAACTGGTCTCGCACGTCATCCAGAACGGCACCAAACAGGCCAACCGCACCGGCATCAACACCATCAGTTTCCCGGGGGCGATGCTGCGTTTCGATCTGCAGGAAGGTTTTCCGGCGATCACCACCCGCAAGATGGCCTTCAAATCGGCCATCGGCGAGATGTGCGGTTTTCTGCGTGGTGTGAACAACGCCGCTGAATTCCGCGCGCTGGGCTGCAAGGTCTGGGACCAGAACGCCAACGAAAACGCCCAGTGGCTGGCCAACCCGTTCCGTCAGGGCGACGACGACCTCGGCGAAATCTATGGCGTGCAATGGCGCAAATGGCCGGCGTACAAGCAGATTCCGTTGAGCAACACCGCGGCCATCGAACAAACCTTGAGCAATGGCTACAAGCAGATCGCTCAAGGCGAAGAAGACGGCCAGGCCTACGTGGTGCTGTACAAAGCCATCGACCAGGTGCGCCAGTGCGTCGACACGATCATCAATGATCCGGGCAGCCGCCGCATCCTGTTCCACGGCTGGAACTGCGCCCAACTCGATGAAATGGCCCTGCCACCGTGCCATCTGCTGTACCAGTTCCACCCGAATGTCGAGACCAGGGAAATTTCCCTGACCCTCTACATCCGCTCCAACGACCTGGGCCTGGGCACGCCGTTCAACCTCACCGAAGGCGCCGCGCTGCTGAGCCTGATCGGTCGCCTGACCGGTTACACCCCGCGCTGGTTCACCTATTTCATCGGTGATGCGCACGTCTACGAAAACCATCTGGACATGCTCAACGAACAAATCAAGCGCGAACCGTTCGCCATGCCGAAACTGAAAATCTCCGACCGCGTGCCGGAATTTGCCAAGACCGGTGTGTATCAGCCGGAGTGGCTGGAGCTGGTGGAGCCAGGCGACTTCTCGCTGGAAGGTTATGAACACCACGCGCCAATGACCGCGCCGATGGCGGTCTGAGGTTTCACGCAATACCCTGTGGGAGCGGGCTTGCTCGCGAAGAGGGTGTGTCAGTCAATTATGTGTTGGCTGACACACCGCTTTCGCGAGCAAGCCCGCTCCCACATTGGTTATCGGGTGTTCTTAATGGCCGTGACTACGGCCCACATGCGAATGCTCCACCTCCGTCGCCACCACCCCGCCACTCACTTCCAGCCGCTGCAAAATCCCGCATTGATCGGCCCCCGGCCTTTCGCCACAGCGTTGGCGCAGGTCGAGCAGTTGTGTCTGCAACGCCAATAACCCGTCAATTCGTGCCTTCACATGCTGGATGTGTTCATCGATCAGCGTGTTGACGCTTTCACACTGATCCTGCGGGCTATCACGCATGGCCAACAGGCTGCGGATTTCTTCGAGGGTCATGTCGAGGGTGCGGCAGTTGCGGATGAAGGTCAGGCGTTCGGCGTGGGCCTGGGTGTAGACGCGGTAGTTGCCGTCGCTGCGGGCGGGCTCTGGCAGCAGGTTTTCGCGCTCGTAGTAACGAATGGTTTCGACGGCGCAATCGGTCAGCTTGGCCAGTTCTCCGATCTTCATGACGGCAATCTCCAAAAGGGTGCTTGACCCTATAGTGGCTACAGGGTCTTTACTTGGCAACAGGCACCTTCATGGACGCGACCAATGAGCGATTCCCTGCACTCCCACAAACCCCACGCGGGGCACGACCACAGCCATAAATTGCAGCCTGTGCATAAACATGACCACGGCGGCGACGCTTGCTGCGCATCGAAAGCCGCCGCACCTGCACGGGTGCTACTGAGCGAAAAGACCAGCGCCGACGCCCGGCTGAGCAGCTTTCGCATCGAGGCGATGGACTGCCCGACCGAACAGACGCTGATCCAGAACAAACTCGGCAAACTGGCCGGCGTCGAGCAACTGGAATTCAACCTGATCAACCGCGTGCTCGGTGTGACCCACACGCTGCCAGGCACCGAGCCCATCACTGAGGCAATCAAATCCCTCGGCATGCACGCCGAACCGCTGGAGGCGGGCGTCGAGTCGCCAGCCCCGGCCCCCGTGAAAAAACACTGGTGGCCATTGGCGCTGTCCGGCGTCGGTGCGCTCGCCGCCGAAGTGATCCACTTCACCAACGCCGCGCCGACCTGGGTGGTGGCGATCATCGCGCTGGTGTCGATCCTCAGCGGTGGCCTCGGCACCTACAAAAAGGGCTGGATTGCCCTGAAGAACCGCAACCTCAACATCAATGCGCTGATGAGCATCGCCGTGACCGGTGCCGTGTTGATCGGCCAATGGCCGGAAGCGGCGATGGTGATGTTCCTGTTCACCGTGGCCGAGTTGATCGAAGCACGTTCGCTGGATCGTGCGCGCAACGCGATCAGCGGTCTGATGCAAATGACCCCGGAGCAGGCGACCGTATTGCAGGCTGACGGTCGCTGGCTCGAACAGGAAGTGAAAAGCGTCGAACTCGGCGCCCGCGTGCGGGTAAAACCCGGCGAGCGTATTGCGCTGGACGGTGAAGTCGTCAGCGGCCGTTCGACCATCGATCAGGCGCCGATCACCGGGGAAAGCCTGCCGGTGGAGAAAACCGTGGGCGATAAAGTCTTCGCCGGCACCATCAATCAGGCCGGTTCGCTGGAATACGCGGTCACCGCAGCGGCGAACAACTCGACGCTGGCGCGGATCATTCACGCCGTCGAGCAAGCCCAGGGCGCACGCGCACCGACCCAGCGCTTCGTCGATCAATTCTCGACAATCTACACCCCTGCGGTGTTCGTCCTGGCCCTGGCCGTGGCGATCATTCCGCCGCTGTTCATGGGCGCGGTGTGGTTCGACTGGATCTACCGCGCGCTGGTGTTGCTGGTGGTCGCGTGCCCATGTGCCTTGGTGATTTCCACCCCGGTGACCATCGTCAGCGGCCTCGCGGCGGCGGCGCGCAAAGGCATTCTGGTCAAGGGCGGCGTGTACCTGGAGGGCGGTTTCAAGCTCGATTATCTGGCGCTGGATAAAACCGGAACCATCACCCACGGCAAACCGGTGCAGACCGATTACCTGTCCCTCGATCCGACGGCCGACGCCACCGCCCCGGCGATTGCTGCCGCGTTGGCCGGCCGTTCCGATCACCCGGTGTCGCTGGCCATCGCCAACGCCGCTGTGGATAAAAACCTCGCGGCGCAGATTGTGGATAACTTCGAAGCGCTGGCCGGCCGTGGCGTCAAAGGCGAGATCAACGGCCAGGTCTACTACTTGGGCAACCATCGTCTGGTTGAAGAGCTGAACCTGTGCTCCCCGGCGCTGGAAGAAAAACTCTTCGCGCTGGAGAAACAGGGCAAATCCGTGGTGCTGTTGCTCGACAAGTCCGGCCCGCTGGCGCTGTTTGCGGTGGCCGACACCGTCAAGGAGAGCAGTCGCGAAGCGATCCGCCAGTTGCATGCGCTGGGCGTGAAAACCCTGATGCTCACGGGCGATAACGTCCACACCGCGCAGGCGATTGCCGCGCAGGTCGGCATCGATCAGGCTCAGGGCGATTTGTTGCCGACCGACAAGCTGCAAGCCATCGAAGCGCTTTACGCACATGGCCACCGGGTCGGCATGGTCGGCGACGGTATCAACGATGCCCCGGCATTGGCCCGCGCCGAGATCGGTTTTGCCATGGCCGCAGCGGGCACCGACACGGCTATCGAAACTGCCGATGTCGCCCTGATGGACGACGATCTGCGCAAGATCCCGGCATTCATCAGCCTGTCTCGCGATACCGCCAGCATCCTGAAACAGAACATTGCATTGGCGTTGGTGATCAAGGCTATCTTTCTTGGGGTAACCTTCGCCGGGCTCGCCACCATGTGGATGGCGGTGTTTGCCGACATGGGCGTGAGCCTGCTGGTGGTGTTCAACGGTTTGCGCCTGTTGCGCAAATAGACGATGAGGGGTGGTTGTGCTGAGTGCCGAGCTGAAGGCGTTTTACATGGTGGCCCGTCTGGGCAGCATCACTTTGGCGGCGAAAAAACTCGGCCTCAGCCAACCGACCGTGACCACGCAGATTCGTAACCTCGAAAGCCACTATTCGGTAGAGCTGTTCTACCGTGGCGGTCGCCGATTGAGTGTCAGCGACGAAGGCGCGCGGCTGCTGCCGATGGTCAAGGCGTTGTTGCAGCAGGAAGCCGATATCGAGTTTTTCCTGCGCAACAGCGGCCAGGTGCAAGGCACGTTGCGAATCGCCGCGACCGCGCCGTATTACATCCTCGATCTGGTGAAGACTTTTCGCGAACGCCTGCCGCAGGTGGACGTGTCGGTGGAAATCGGCAACTCGCAGCAGGTGCTCGAAGCGCTGGAGGATTACCGGGTCGATGTCGCCGCGTCGTCGCAGTTGCTGGATGATGCGCGGCTGATTCGTCGGGTGCTCGGCACGGATCCGCTGGTATTGGCGGTGCATCGCAATCACCCGCTGGCGGTGCATGAGCATGTGTCGCTGAGTGCGTTGGTCGGGCATACGTTGCTGATGCGCGAGTCGGGTTCGACCACGCGGCGGTTGACCGAAGAGTTGCTGGCCAGCGCCGGGGTGAGTTTCGGGCCGCTGCTGGAGATCGGCAGCCGTGAATCGATTCGCGAGGCGGTGTTGCGCAACATTGGCATCAGCATCATTGCCCGCCAGGAAGTGCCGCATGATCCGCAGCTAAAGGTGCTGACCCTTGAGCATGCGCCGCAGATTCCCGAGTACCTGTACTGCCTCAAGGAGCGCAAGAATGCGCGGTTGCCGGCGGCGTTTTTGGGGTTGGCGCAGGAAATGTCCCCGGCCTGAGATCTTTCAGTGCCTGTGCCGGCCTCTTCGCGAGCAAGCCCGCTCCCACATTGGCATGCGTTCCCCCTGTGGGAGCGGGCTGCTCGCGAAGGGGTCAGCCGCCGCAGCAAAATCCGACAGGTAAATCCCCAATCTCTGTAGGGCACTAAACCCTTTCCAGCGCAGGTGTTTAAAGACACTCGGTGTTACGCCCGGCAGCCTACAAATCCTTGCGCCGCTGCCTACGCATGCACCAGAATCCGCCGGCTTGTGCGCCTTGGGCTGGCTGCGTAACTTGGTTCGCATCACTGATTTCCAGTGATCGGGTTTAGTAGCCCGGATCAGTTGACTTACGGCTGTACAAGAATCATCCAGTCGGGCGCTTGCTTGCACTTGATGGTGGCTGTGCGCATGGCATCTTCGGGTGCGCCGGGTCTTGAGTCTTCTGCCGGTCTACTAACTTGCGCACAGCTGCCACCCCTTTCGTTTAGTAGCGAGATGGCTGCGGCTCTACTGGAGAAAGACTCAATGTTCAAACCAACGCCAAACCCGCCGATCTCCGATCCGGCATCCCCCTACGAATCGCCCGATTCAAAGAAATTCCACGAAGCCGCCGAGCGCGCCCTCGACCACTATCTCTGCCCACCGGTCGCCGCCATCATGGCCGCGTCCTACACCCCCAACACGCTCTACATGGCACACCCTGAGGCTGACACCGAATCCCTGCTGGCCGACGCCAGTGAAACCCTCGGCTCCGCCACCGTCATGCTCCACAACCACGCGGCACTGGTGGAAGGCTCGCACCGCAAAACCCTGCAAGGCATCGCTCAGGTGGTGATGCTGGCCGAGTTGGCGGTCAATCGTGTGCTGGACAGGTTAGTGCCGACCGAATGATCAACGCGCTCAGCGGCGCATGCCCATGTGCCGCTGAGTGGAGGCTAGAGGTGTCGATCGCCGGAATCTTTTGGTGAATGTCTGGGCCTCTTCGCGAGCAAGCCCGCTCCCACATTGGCATGCGTTCCCCCTGTGGGAGCGGGCTGCTCGCGAAGGGGGCAGACCAGGCAATGCAGAACCTCAGCCCAAACCAAAATCCCCGAATACCACTATCAGCCGTTTTTGCCTCACTGCCACATGACGGACGCATTACAACGCTAGGATTTGCCTCATCTGCTTGATGAGGTCTGTCCCATGAATCCTGCCATCGCAACCACCCTGACTCACCCAGGCGCACCGATGAACGTGCGCGGCGTGCAGAAGCGCTTTGGCGCGTTCACCGCACTGGATAACGTCTCCCTCGACGTCGCGGCCGGTGAACTGGTGTGCCTGCTCGGCCCGTCCGGGTGCGGCAAGACCACGTTGCTGCGTTGCATCGCCGGTCTGGAAAAGCAGGACAGCGGCGAGTTGTACCTCGGTGACCACGATGTCTCGAATCTCGCACCGCAGGCCCGGGACTACGGGATTCTGTTTCAGTCCTACGCACTGTTCCCCAATCTGACGGTGGAGGCGAACATTGCCTACGGCCTCGCCGGCAGCGGTCGCGATGAAGTGCGCCGCCGCGTCGGTGAGATGCTGGAACTGGTCGGCCTCACCGGCAGTGAGAAAAAGTACCCCGGCCAATTGTCCGGCGGCCAACAGCAACGGGTGGCACTGGCCCGCGCTCTGGCCCCGGCACCGTCGCTGCTGCTGCTCGACGAACCGATGTCGGCCCTTGACGCCCGGGTGCGTGAGCATTTGTGTACCGAACTGCGCCAACTGCAACGCAACCTCGGCATCACCACCCTGATGGTCACGCACAATCAGGACGAAGCCATGCTGATGGCCGACCGCATCGCCGTGATGAATAACGGTCGGGTCGAGCAGTACGCCACCCCGCAGGACATCTACAACCGCCCGGCCACACCGTTTGTGGCCGAGTTTGTCGGGCAGGGTAACTGGCTGCCGTTCCAGCGCAGCAGCGCCAGCCACGCCCGGGTGGGCGGGATGGATGTGCGTCTGGCGGATGGCAGCGTGAGCGGCGCCTCGGGCCGATTGTTCTGCCGCCCGGAAGCGATCAACGTCAATCCGCTGGTGCACGAAGAAAACCTGTTCCCGGCCAAAGTCCGCGAGATCACCTTCCTCGGCAACCGCTGCCGCATGAGCTTCGAACTCGATCAACTGCCCGGCCACGCGCTGCTCGCCGAACTGGCGCCGGAGGCCATGCCGCGCCTCGGCGCCCAGCAGATCATGGTTGCGTTGCCGCCGCGCAGCCTGCAGGTGTTTGCCTGATGAGCAGCCACCTCGCGCTGCCGCTCCCGCATAAGCAGGTGCGTCAGACGTCCCGTGCCGAGATCGGCGACCGCATCTTCGTCGTCGGCGGCAAACTCCTGCTGCTGGTACTGCTTGGCGTTGCGGTGCTGTTGCCGTTGCTGGCGATCTTCTGGCGCGGCTTCAGTAGCGAAGCCGGGCAGGGCGGTGGCTGGCTCGCTGCGAAAGAACTGGCGACCAGCGAGAATTTCCACTGGCTGCTCGGCAACAGCCTGAAAGTTTCCCTCAGCGTCGCGGCCATCGTCGTACCGCTGGCCTACCTGTTTGCCTACGCCCTGCAACGCACGTTGATTCCGGCCAAAGGCATCTGGCGCGGGATTTCCCTGCTACCGCTGATGGCGCCGTCGATGCTGCCGGGGATTGCGCTGGTCTATCTGTTCGGCAATCAAGGCCTGTTGCGCGGGCTGCTCTCGGACAACATCTACGGGTTCTGGGGGATTGTGCTGGGTGAGGTGATCTACACCTTTCCCCATGCGCTGATGATTCTGCTGTCGGCGCTGTCCCTGGCCGATGCGCGGCTGTTCGATGCGGCGTCGAGCATGGGCGCCAGTCCGGCCAAGGCGTTTCGCAGCATCACCTGGCCGGCGACCCGACAGGCTGTGTTCGCCGCGTTCTGTCTGGTGTTCACCCTGACCATCACCGATTTCGGTGTGCCGGTGGTGGTCGGTGGCGACTATCAAGTGTTGGCGCTGGAGGCTTATAAAGCCGTGGTCGGCCAGCAGCAATTCGGCCGTGGTGCGTTGATCGGCATGGTGCTGTTGCTGCCGGCGCTGCTGAGCTTTGGCGTCGATGCGTGGTTGCGTCGACGTCACGGCGACTCCATGAGTGGCCGCGCCCAGGTGTTCAAACCGGCGCCGTCGAAAGTGCGTGATGGCTGCTATCTGGTCATCGTCCTGCTGATCTGCGCGGCGTTGCTGCTGGTGTTCGGCATGGCGGTGTTCTCCTCGCTGGTGAAGTTCTGGCCGTACAACCTGTCGCTGTCGCTCAACCACTATCAGTTCAACGAAACCGCCGGCGGTGGCTGGCTGGCCTACAGCAACAGTTTGAAGATGGCGCTGGGCACGGCGCTGATCGGCAGCGTGCTGATCTTCACCGGCGCGTATCTGATGGAAAAAACACGCACGCAACGCGGCCTCAATCTGGCGTTGCGCATGCTCAGTTTCGTGCCGATGGCGGTGCCGGGGTTGGTGCTTGGTCTGGGTTACGTGTTCTTTTTCAACCTGACCGGCAACCCGCTGCATGTGCTCTACGGGACGATGATCCTGCTGATCGTCTGCACCATTGCGCACTATCTGACCACCGCACAAATGACCGCAACCACCGCGCTGCGCCAGCTCGATGCCGAGTTCGAAGCCGCCGCGCTGTCGCTCAAGGCGCCGCTGTATCGGCATTACCTGCGCGTGACCGTGCCGATCTGCCTGCCGGCGTTGCTGGACATCGTGCGCTACCTGTTCGTCTCGGCGATGACCACGGTGTCGGCGGCGATCTTCCTCTACAGCCCGGACACCATTCTTGCGGCGGTGGCGGTGCTGAACATGGATGACGCCGGCAACGTCGGCGGCGCGGCAGCGATGTCGACCCTGATTCTGTTCACCTCGGCGGGCGTGTCCTTGCTGCTGGCGTGGGCTTCGCGCGGTTTGCTGCGCCGTTCCCAGGCCTGGCGGCAAACCGCGCCCGGTCACTGATGTTTCCCGTAACCCTCAACTCAAAAAGACAGGAAAACGATCATGTTCAAGCCTATGGCCCTGGCCGCTGCTGTGCTCGCCACTTTCAGCCTGAATGCCTTCGCGGCGAAAACCGAGTTGACGGTGTACACCGCCCTCGAAGCCGAGCAACTGAAGTCCTACAAGGACGCCTTCGAAAAGGCCAACCCGGACGTCGAGATCAAATGGGTGCGCGATTCCACCGGGATCATCACCGCCAAACTGCTGGCCGAAAAGGCCCGTCCGCAGGCTGACGCCGTGTGGGGCCTGGCCGCCTCGAGCCTAGCGATCCTCGACCAGCAAGGCATGCTGCAAAGTTACGCACCGAAGGATCTGGGCAAGATCGGCGCGAACTACCGCGACGCCGCCAACCCGCCGGCCTGGGTCGGCATGGACGTGTGGGCCGCGACCATTTGCTTCAACACCGTCGAAGCCGAGAAGCAGGGCTTGAGCAAACCGGTGAGCTGGCAGGACCTGACCAAGCCTGAGTACAAAGGCAAGATTGTCATGCCCAACCCGGCGTCGTCCGGCACCGGTTTCCTCGACGTCAGCGCCTGGCTGCAAACCTTCGGCGAGAAGCAGGGCTGGGCGTACATGGACGGCCTGCACCAGAACATCGGCCAGTACGTTCACTCCGGCTCCAAGCCTTGCAAACTGGCGGCGGCGGGCGAGTTCCCGATTGGTATTTCCTTCGAATACCCGGCCGTTCAGTTGAAGCGCCAGGGCGCGCCGCTGGACATCATCCTGCCGAAGGAAGGCCTGGGCTGGGAGATCGAGGCGACTGCCGTGATCAAAGGCACGCCGCATGAAGAAGCCGCGAAGAAACTCGCCGACTTCTCCGCCAGCGCCGAGGCGATGGATCTGTACAAGGAGAACTTCGCTGTTCTTGCCCAGCCGGGGATTGCCAAGCCGCAGACGGAATTGCCGGCTGATTACGAGCAGCGTTTGATCAAAAACGACTTTGCCTGGGCCTCGAAGAACCGCGACGAGATCCTGGCCGAGTGGCGCAAGCGCTATGACGGCAAGTCCGAGAAAGTCGTCGCCAAGTAAGCTCTTTATCGACTGACAGGGCCGCTTCGCGAGCAAGCCCGCTCCCACATTGGATCTTCAGTGAACACACATTCTGTGGGCACCCAAAATCCCCTGTGGCAGCGGGCTTGCTCGCGAAGGCGGTCTCCCATTCAGGGAAAATTTCCATGACACAACACAACGACCTGCTGATCGTCGGCGCCGGCATCCTCGGCCTGTCCCACGCCTATGCCGCCGCCAAACGCGGTCTCAAAGTCACGGTTTTCGAACGCACGGCCACGCCCCTCGGCGCCTCGGTGCGCAACTTCGGCCAGGCACTGGTCACCGGCCAGCCACCCGGGCCAATGCTCGAACTGGCCAAGGCCAGCCGCGAGATCTGGGGCGACTGGGCGCAGCTCGCCGGCCTGCAAATCAAGCGTAACGGCTCGTACCTGTTTGCCCGCACTGAAGCTGAAGAACACCTGCTCGAAGCCTTTTGCGCCGGCCGCGCCGTGGAAAACGGTTACAACGTCGACTTGTTGCGCGGCGCCGCGTTGCGCGACCTCTACAGCGGTCAGTTCAGCCATCACCGTGCAGCCTTGCACGGGAGGGACGATCAACAGTTGTATTCGCGTGAAGCGATTCCAGCATTGATCGATTACCTGCGCCGCGACCTCGGCGTCGAATTTCATTTCTCGACGCTGGTGCGCGATGTGGAGCCGGGGCGTCTGCACAGCACGGCCGGTTCGTTCACCGCCAAACAGATCATCGTCTGCTCCGGCCATGATTATCAGACGCTGCTGGCCGAACCGATTGCCACGCTCGACCCGCAAATCTGCCGCCTGCAAATGCTCCGCGCCAAACCGCACGTCGACCTGAACCTGCAACACGCCTTGCTCACGGGGTTGAGCGGCGTGCACTACGGCGCCTTCGCCGACTTGCCGGAAGCGGCGGCGGTGCAGGCGCAGATCCTGCGCGAACAACCGCACCTGCATGAAAACGGCATTCACCTGTTGATCAGTCCGACACCGTATGGCGAGTTGATCATCGGCGATTCGCACCACTACGGCAGCGATCCGTCGCCGTTCAACGCCGAGCAAGTCGACACCTGGATGCTCGAACTGGCCGAACACACCCTCGGCTGCAAGGTGCAAGTGATCGAGCGCTGGCAGGGTGTCTATGGCGCCCGTGGGCCGGGGCCGTTTTCGTTCCTGCGCCCGGCACCGGGGCTGAGTGTGGCGCTGATGCACACCGGCGTCGGCATGAGCGTCGGTCCGGCCATGGCCGAGCGCAATGTCGCGCAGTTGCTGGGGGACATTTGATGGCAGGTCACAAGACCTTCATTCGCGAGCAAGCCCGGGGGAATGCGTTTTTCTGTGGGAGCGGGCTTGCTCGTGAAGAGGCCGGCTCAGGCGCTACAAATCCTCAGCCAAAGACTCAATTTGCTCCTGCCGCTGCGCCTGATTCAACTTCGCATGCGGGTTGAGCGACGACCATTGCGGATGCGCCCGCGCCTTGCTCAGCGCCTCCGGCAACTTGCCCTGTCGCCAGGTTTTTTCCTGCGGTGCGGCAACCTGAACCGCGTCCAGCGCCGCATGCCCGCGCTGATCCAGGGCCAGCAGCAACTGGCGCTCGCGCAACGCCAACAGCCGCAACACGGCGTCATCCACCGTCAACTCGCGCTGGCCTTTGATCTTGCCGAGCAAGCGACTGCCATAACTGCGCGCCGTTTGCAGCGCACCGCCAGCAATTGCCCCGGCCAATGCCGCCGCGCCGAGGGTGATGCCGCCCACCAGCAAATCCACGCCAGCCCCGGCGGCTGCCCCGGCAGCGATCCCGCCCCCCACACGCACACCGAGTTGCTTCAAGGTTTCCGGGTTGAACAGGTCATCGCCCCAGCGGCCATCGAGCAACGGTAGATCACTCGCCGCCGCATCCTGCGGGCGAAACGCATACAGCTTGAGCAGCGCTTCGACGCACTTCTGTTCGCGCTGGCGCACAGCCTTGCGCAGTTCGCTGATGGCTTGCTGTTCCTGCTCGGCTTCGCTGACCACGCTGCGGCGGCACGCGGCGCAGTCGATCAGCAATTCGGCAATCAACCGCGCTGCACTGTGCTGCCGGGCGAGTCGCTGTGCCTGCTGATCTGCAATCAAGCGTTCCAGTTGCGGCCGGGCGTTTTCCAGCAACAAGGCGAGGCTTTCATACAGCCGTCGCGCACCATCCTCGGGCGGCGCCACGCTGTCGAAACGCACCAGCGCATGCAGACCAAGACGCGCCAACGCGTCACGCCAATCCGGTTCGCGGTGGTTGGCGCTGCTGACGAAATTGAGCACCGGCAGCAGCGGTTTGCCGCAACTGGCCAACACTTCCAGTTCATCGCGGTACTTGGCCAGCACCGGCTCGCGGGCGTCGATCACATACAAACCGGCGTCGGAGGCGAGCAGTTGCCGCAACACTTTGGCTTCCTGTTCGAAACGCTGGCGCGCCTCGCTGCCGTCGAGAAACCGCGCCAGCCGCGCCGGGCCGTCGAGGCGTTCGCCGGGGCGTTCCAGACGTTCGAGAAAATCCAGCAGGGCGATGGCGTCTTCCAGCCCCGGCGTGTCGTAGAGGTCGAGCAACGGCTCGCCGTCCACCGACAGCCGCGCGCCCTCGACATGCCGGGTGGTGCTTGGCCGATGCGAGACTTCACCGAAACCGACATCGCGGGTCAGCGTGCGCAACAGCGAAGTCTTGCCAACGTTGGTGTGGCCGACCACGGCGAGTTTCAGCGGCGCTTTGAAGGCATCAGTCATGACCGTTCTCCAGCCAGTTCAACGGCGCGCAATCAGCAAAGGGTAGTTCCAACTGTTGCAGTGCGATGTGCCAGTCGCCGAGGCGTTCGGCGTCCAGCGCTTCACCGGGCGGAGCTTGCAGCAGCCAGACGCGGGTGGCGCTGGCGTTGCGCGCCAGTTCGGCGATCAGCGCGAGGCTGCCGCGATCCGGCGAGCGCCGTGGATCGCAAGCGATAACCAGACGTGCCGGGGGGAAGCGGCTGAGTTGTTCGAGCAGTTTGTTGCGTGACTCGCGGCTGTCGAGGATGCCGGCGTTGCTGACGTTTTTCGGCAGCGCCGGCGGCCATGGGCGTTGCTCGTCGAGTTCGATCGCCACCAGCAATGCGCCTTCGCTGGCGTGTTCGCTGACGCTGCTTTCGACGCGGTGCAATTGCTCAGGCGCGGCGTCGGTGACGCCCAGGCGTTCGCTGGTCGGCATCAGGCGTTCGCGCAGTTGGGCGTAGCCGGGCAGGTTCAGGTCCAGACGCAGCGAGGCTTTGCCGCTGTTCCAGCGCCAAAAACAGAAAAGCGCCAGCAACAGACGCGGCAGCACGCCGTAGATGATCAGCACGCCGACCAGCCACGTTGCCCAGGCCTGACGGGCGCTTTCAATATCCAGTGCGCCGGCACCGCTGGCGCGGATCATCTCGACCGTCGGCACGTTGAAGCCAAGCAGCGCCGGCAGCGAACCGAGGGCCTGGGTCATGTTGATGAACGTGTCGGCGCTGAGAATCGTGGTTTCCCAGACGAAGCCGTAGCGCCGGGTCGCCATCAGGGTCAGCAGCAGCATCAGCGCGCTGAGCATCGCCAGCAGCCACAGGCCGTTGACCGTTGCGCCGAGGGCCCAGCGATTGAGTTTCTTGCGTTGCAGCATCAGCAGCAGGGCCGGCGCCAGTTGCGCGGCTTTGGCATCGCGGGCCAGTTTTTCGCTGAGCCATAGCCACAGGCGCCCGAGGGTGGCGCCGTGTTCGCCGGCAAAAATCAGCCCCGTCGCCCAACTCAGCAGCAGAATCAGATTCAGCCCGAGCAGGCTGCCCAAGGCCCAGAACACATTGACCGGGGTTTGCCCAAGCGCGGCGAAGGCCAGTCCGGCGCCGCTCAACACGGCGAACATCATCAGCAGCACCAGCGCCAGACGCGCGCCTTGCAGCCAGTGCTTGAGTGCGTTGGTCAGCCCGTCACGCTCGGCCAGCCACAAGGCACGGCGTTGAATACGGCTCGGCAGATCGCCGCCAGCCGCGCGGGCCAGACGATTGGCTTCCAGATCATCCAGAGGCCCCGCGTGTTCTTCGCGCAGGCGGATGGTTTCGGTCAGCCAGAGGTTTTGCAGTGGAGTCAGTTGTGTCACGCGGCATCCCGTCGCTCAATTGAGCCGTGAGCATAACCGCTGTGGCGCTTATCGGGTCAAGCGAGGCTCTGGTATCCTCGCCGGCATGACTAAAACACTCCCCTTAAGCCTGATCGCAGCCCTCGGTGAAAACCGCGTGATCGGCGTCGATAACAGCATGCCCTGGCACCTGCCGGGGGACTTCAAATACTTCAAGGCCACGACCCTCGGCAAGCCGATCATCATGGGGCGCAAGACCTGGGATTCCCTCGGTCGTCCGCTGCCCGGGCGCTTGAACATCGTGGTCAGTCGTCAGGCCGATCTGGTGTTGGAAGGCGCTGAGGTTTATCCATCACTCGAAGCCGCGGTGGTTCGCGCCGAGCAATGGGCGAAGGAACAGGGCGTCGATGAACTGATGCTGATTGGCGGCGCGCAGTTGTATGCGCAAGGGCTGGCGCAGGCGGATCGTCTGTACCTGACCCGTGTGGCGCTGAGCCCGGAAGGTGATGCGTGGTTTCCGGCGTTCGATCTTAACCAGTGGAAGCTGGTGTCGAATGTGCCGAATGCGGCCGAGGGCGACAAACCGGCGTACACCTTCGAGGTCTGGGAAAAAGCTTAAGAGCTTCGTCGGAACGCCGCCCGGAGCAAGCCCACACACATTGGATCTGTGATCGACACAAATCCAATGTGGAAGAGGGCAGGTCAGGCAAAGAACAACTCAAGCCTGTGCCAACTGCCCATGTTCATCGGCATCGAGCAGTGCTTTATCGGTCTGCTGCATCACCTGACTGGTAATCGCACCGGCGGTGATTGCTCCACTCACGTTCAACGCTGTACGCCCCATGTCGATCAGCGGCTCAACCGAAATCAGCAAGGCCACCAGTGACACCGGCAAGCCCATCGCCGGCAGCACGATCAGCGCGGCAAACGTCGCACCGCCACCTACGCCCGCCACACCGGCCGAACTCAGGGTCACAATCGCCACCAGCGTCGCGATCCACAGCGGATCCAGCGGGTTGATGCCTACGGTCGGCGCTACCATCACCGCCAACATCGCCGGGTACAGGCCTGCGCAGCCGTTCTGGCCGATGGTCGCGCCGAACGATGCGGCAAAACTGGCTACCGATTGTGGAATGCCCAGACGGCGGGTCTGCGCTTCGATGCTCAGCGGAATGCTCGCTGCACTGGAACGGCTGGTGAATGCAAACGTCAGCACCGGCCAGATCTTGCGGAAGAAACGCAGCGGGTTGATCCCGGCCGCCGACACCAGCAGGCCATGAACGACGAACATCAGGCCCAGACCGAGGTACGACACCGCCACGAAACTGCCGAGTTTGATGATGTCTTGCAGGTTGGAGCCAGCCACCACTTTGGTCATCAGCGCCAGTACACCGTACGGGGTCAGCTTCATCACCAGGCGCACCAGGCGCATCACCCAGGCTTGCAGGGTGTCGATGGCGTTGATCACTTTCTGACCTTTCTCGACGTCATCCTTGAGCAGTTGCAGCGCGGCGACACCAAGGAACGCGGCGAAAATCACCACGCTGATGATTGAAGTCGGTTTGGCCCGCGCCAGATCGGCGAACGGGTTCTGCGGGATGAACGACAGCAGCAGTTGCGGCACATTCAGTTCGGCGACCTTGCCGGCGTAGTCGGTCTGAATGGTTTGCAGACGGGCCATTTCCTGGGTGCCGGCCACCAGACCTTCGGCGCTGAGGCCGAACAGGTTGGTCAGGCCGATACCGACCAGCGCCGCAATCGCGGTGGTGAACAGCAGCGTGCCGATGGTCAGGAAACTGATCTTGCCCAGCGACGAGGCGTTGTGCAGGCGGGCCACCGCGCTGAGGATCGAAGCGAACACCAGCGGGATGACGATCATTTGCAGCAACTGCACGTAACCGTTGCCGACCAGATCGAACCAGCCAATCGAGGCTTTCAGCACTGGATTGCCCGTCCCGTAAACGGCGTGCAGAGCTATACCGAACGTGACACCGAGCACCAGCGCGAGCAGGACTTTTTTCGCCAGGCTCCAATGGGTGCGGCGGGTTTGTGCCAGACCCAAGAGCAGGGCGAGGAACACCAGCAGGTTGAGAATCAACGGTAGATTCATGAGAACTCCAGGAAAGACTTTGCCAGCAGCCTTGCGGGGCTGCTGCGAACCGGCAAGCCTAACAGTTTGATTTCAAATGAATTAATACCGAAAACGCAGGGTAATAGTCGCTTTTGGAATAAGTAGGCGTCGCTCTGGGGAATGCATCTGGCGTGATGGAGACGTGGACGGTCGCTGACAGATGAAAACGGTCACACTTATTTGTTACCGTCGGTCTCTTTGATCAGGGAGAAGGGCTTATGAAGTTTGCACCGAAATTTCTGGCTGTCGCACTGACTGTGGGGTTGGGCCTGGCCGGTCAGGCATTCGCCACCGATTTGAAACACTGGCCAGCCGATCAGGCCAAGGCGCTGGACGCGATGATTGCCGCCAATGCCAACAAAGGTAACTACGCGGTGTTCGACATGGACAACACCAGTTACCGCTATGACCTGGAAGAGTCCTTGTTGCCGTTCATGGAAAACAAGGGCCTGATCACCCGCGACAAACTCGACCCCTCCCTGAAACTGATTCCGTTCAAGGACACCGCCGACCACAAGGAAAGCCTGTTCAGTTACTACTATCGCCTCTGCGAAGTCGACGACATGGTCTGCTACCCGTGGGTGGCGCAGGTGTTCTCCGGCTTCACCCTCAAGGAACTCAAAGGCTACGTCGATGAGCTGATGGCTTCGGGCAAACCCGTGCCGGCGACTTATTACGACGGCGATGTGGTCAAGACGCTCGACGTCAATCCGCCGAAAATCTTCACCGGGCAGCAAGAGCTCTACAACAAGCTGATGGAGAACGGCATCGAGGTCTATGTGATGACCGCCGCGTCTGAAGAACTGGTGCGCATGGTCGCCGCCGATCCGAAGTACGGCTACAACGTCAAACCACAGAACGTGATTGGCGTGACGACGATGCTGAAGAACCGCGAGACCAACGAACTGACCACCGCGCGCAAGCAGATCACCGCCGGCAAATATGACGAGAAGGCCAACCTCGGCCTCGAACTGACGCCATACCTGTGGACCCCGGCGACGTGGATGGCCGGCAAGCACGCCGCCATTCTGACTTACATCGACGAGTGGAAAAAACCGGTATTGGTGGGCGGCGACACCCCTACCAGTGACGGTTACATGCTGTTCCACGATGTCGACGTGGCCAAGGGCGGCATTCACTTGTGGATCAACCGCAAAGACAAATACATGACGCAGTTGAACGGCATGATGGCCAAGCACGCTGCGGCGCAGGCCAAGGAAGGGTTGCCGGTGACGGCAGACAAGAACTGGGTGATCGTCAAACCCGAAGACATCCAGTAAGCCCCGATCTTCTGTGGGCGCCCGGATTCCGGGTGCACTGACAGTCCCACAGTTTTGATCTTCAGTGTCTGGGGAATCTGGCCAGACAAAAAAATGCCTCGCACTTGGCGAGGCATTTTTGTTCCTGCGATTGACGCTTACAGCCCGTCAAGCATCGCCTTGTTACGCACAGCACCTTTGTCGGCACTGGTCGCCAGCAGGGCGTAAGCCTTGAGCGCGGTGGTCACTTTGCGTGGACGCACTTCCACAGGTTTCCAGCCTTTCTTGTCCTGCTCGACCCGGCGAGCCGCCAGTTCTTCGTCGCTGACCAACAGATTGATCGAGCGGTTCGGAATGTCGATCAGCACTTTGTCACCATCGCGCACCAGACCGATCGCACCGCCAGCAGCGGCTTCTGGCGAAGCGTGGCCGATGGACAGGCCCGAAGTGCCGCCGGAGAATCGGCCGTCGGTGAGCAAGGCGCAGGCTTTGCCCAGGCCTTTGGATTTCAGGTACGAGGTCGGGTAGAGCATTTCCTGCATGCCCGGGCCGCCTTTCGGACCTTCGTAGCGAATGATGACGATGTCGCCTTCTTTCACTTCGTCGGCGAGGATGCCGCGCACGGCGCTGTCCTGGCTTTCGAAGATCTTCGCGTTGCCTTCAAACACATGGATCGACTCGTCGACACCGGCGGTTTTCACCACGCAGCCGTCCATCGCGATGTTGCCGTACAGCACGGCCAGGCCACCCTCTTTCGAGTAGGCGTGTTCGAAACTGCGGATGCAGCCATTTTCACGGTCGTCATCCAGGGTTTCCCAACGGGTCGACTGGCTGAACGCAGTCTGGGTTGGAATGCCCGCCGGGCCTGCCTTGAAGAAGTGGTGCACGGCCTCATCGGTGGTCTGGGTGATGTCCCACTTGGCGATGGCTTCTTCCATGCTGCGGCTGTGTACGGTCGGCAGATCGGTGTGCAACAGGCCGCCACGGGCCAGAGAACCGAGGATGCTGAAGATACCGCCGGCGCGGTGCACGTCTTCCATGTGGTACTTCTGGATGTTCGGCGCAACTTTGCACAGTTGTGGAACGCTGCGCGAAAGACGATCGATGTCGCGCAGGTCGAAATCGATCTCGGCTTCCTGAGCGGCTGCCAGCAAGTGCAGGATGGTGTTGGTCGAACCGCCCATGGCGATGTCGAGCATCATCGCGTTCTCGAACGCCTTGAAGTTGGCGATGTTGCGCGGCAATACCGCCTCATCGTTGTCGCCGTAGTAACGCTTGCACAACTCGACGATGGTCCGGCCGGCCTGCAGGAACAGTTGTTCGCGATCGCTGTGGGTGGCCAGGGTCGAACCGTTGCCCGGCAATGCCAGGCCCAGGGCTTCCACCAGGCAGTTCATCGAGTTGGCGGTAAACATGCCGGAGCAGGAACCGCAGGTCGGACAGGCGCTGCGCTCGTACTCGGCAACCTTCTCGTCAGAAGCGCTGGAGTCGGCGGCAATCACCATGGCGTCGACGAGGTCGAGGCCGTGGGACGCGAGTTTGGTTTTGCCGGCTTCCATCGGGCCGCCGGAAACGAAGATCACCGGAATGTTCAGGCGCAGGGCGGCCATCAGCATGCCCGGGGTGATCTTGTCGCAGTTGGAAATGCACACGATGGCGTCGGCACAGTGGGCGTTGACCATGTATTCGACGGAGTCGGCGATGATTTCACGGCTCGGCAGCGAATAGAGCATGCCGTCGTGACCCATGGCGATACCGTCATCCACCGCGATGGTGTTGAATTCTTTCGCTACGCCACCGGCGCGTTCGATCTCGCGAGCGACCAGTTGGCCCAGGTCTTTGAGGTGCACGTGGCCCGGCACGAACTGGGTGAACGAGTTGGCAATGGCGATGATCGGCTTTTTGAAGTCGTCATCTTTCATCCCGGTGGCGCGCCACAGTGCGCGGGCGCCGGCCATGTTGCGGCCGTGGGTGGATGTTTTCGAACGGTAATCAGGCATTGAAGCACTCCGGGCGGCTAATCAGGTATCAAAGGGGAAGTGAGCTTCTATTGACGTCTGGAACACCCGGTAATGGCCGTGTGTCTGGAAGTGGCCGATGACGTTGCGGGATCGCCGCTGGTCTCAGCCTGAGCTCATAAACCCGCCGGGGGATGAATGGCGATGAATCTGGCGATTCTACACCGCTGGCGTCTGGAGGGAATGGCGCAAAGTGTTGTTGCAGTGCCAGCGGCGGTTGCGGGATGACGACTGGCAGGATTATTCGCCATCCGGTTGCGCGGTCGTGTTGATCTTGAGCATGTTGGCGCGGCGGCTCACCCCCCTGTTCAACGCCAGAGCCACGCCACTGAGCAAAACAAAGCAGTAACCCAGCGTGGATTGCAGGTTGGCCGGGCTCAGGCTGATCAATGCACTGATTATTCCGCCGCAAATGAAAATGATCGTGCTGCCAGCCGAAGCCGACGTGCCGGCGTTTTCGGGAAACAGGCCCATGGCCCGCGAGGTGGCTGCCGGTCGTGCGATGGTGGTGCCGGCCGTGCAGATCAGCATCGGAATCAGAACGGTGGCTGGGGCCAGTGCATGGTTGGCCGCCAGATAAAGCATCACCAAACCTGACAGCAGGATCAGACTCAGCCCGGTGATGATCTGCCGGCCCGGCGTGATGCGTCGGTTCAGTACGGTGGCGATGATGCCACCGACGACATACGCAGCGCCGTACACCAGCAGGATCAGCGAAAAGTCATAGGCCGACAGTTGCAGTTGATCCATGAAGATCAGTGGGGAAATCACGATAAAGGAGAAATGACAGGCGAATGCGAAGGCTGAAATCAGCCAGTAGCCGACAAAGTCGAAATCTCCCAGCACCCGTCGATAGGCCTTGAGGAAACCCGGGTGCGTGCCGCTGACGACAGGGCGAGTGTTCTCCAGAAACAGCCATGCCTTGATCAGCACCGTGGCGGACAGCGCGATGAACACCCCGAAACTGCCGCGCCAGCCGAGGGTGGCTTGCAGAAAGGTGCCGGCCAGCGGCGACACGGAGATAAAAATCCCGGTGGCGGTGACCATCAGAATACGCAAGCGATCACGCTCCTCGCCTTCGAACAGGTCCTGTACCAGTGCCTGGGACAGCACAAAACAGCCGCAACCCAGTGCCTGCACCACCCGGAATATCAGGAACAGCGTGTAGTCGCCGGTCAACACGCAACCGAGGGCGCCGAGCATCGATACGCTCATACCGGCGAGCAACAAGCCCTTGCGTCCGATCACATCGGATAGCGGGCCGATCAACAACTGGGCAAATGCGATGCCCACGGCGAACAGACTGATTGAAAGCGCGATGTCCGCCGGTGTGCTGCGGAAATGCGCCGCCAGTGCCGGAAATGATGGAAGCAGGACATCCAGTGGAAACACGCCCAGCAGCACCATGGCCAGTAAAAGGCCGACAGCCCCGCGACGCTGGCGTGTGATTACCGCGTACTTTCCGTTATCCATCGATCAGTCCTGCCTTGGCAAAAAGTGTCTGGTTATGGGGCGTTGCGAAAAATCCGGCCTTGCGCAGTGCATCCAGCGTAGCGATGGAGCCTGAACGTGCGCGCGCGCGGTTGGCCTGCACCGTTGCCATGCTGGCGACAATGTCCATCACGTCGCTGTCGGCAATGCCCGCACCGCGCAGGCTCTGTTGCAGCCAGCGTTCGTCGACCTCGAAGAAAAGCCCGATGATCTCCAGCAGCGTTCTGCTTGCAAACGTGCGCTGGCGACTGTTCATCGAAAGCCAGAAGTAATGGAACACTTCGGCAAAGTAGCGGCTGTGGCGGGCTTCGTCGGCCAGGTGATCGCGCAGCATGTCGTTCACGCTGGACACCAGACTGTCGCGACAGACGTCCAGCAGCTCCCGGGCAATGATGGTCTCCGAGACGAAGCCAAGCAGAAGCCATGCCAGTGCACGGTGCTTCTGCGGGGTGCGGGCGATCAGTGCGTTCATGCGAGTGATCCGCTTCGGAATCGCCGGACGTGCGCTCATCCCGTAGAACCCGGCGATCTGCTCCGCGAGACGATTGGAGAACAACGCGTGGTAGCCCTCGTCGGTATAAAGTTGCAGCGCCGCGTGTTTCATTGGCAGAGGCACGTAGATAGGCAGTTCCCGATGAACGATGACCTCAACCGCGCGATTGACGATGCGATGTTCGAGCAGGGTGGTGTAATCGAGAAAGTGCACCAGATGGTTGGCCGTCAGTCGGTGTTGCACTTCGCGTCCGGCGGCCTCGATGGCCGGGTGGGCCAGATAAGGCAAAAAGGCCGGTGGAAACCAGTAGCGGGTTTGCAGTTGCTGCAGCACGTCGTCCGGCAATTGATAGTCGTGGGTACTGCTGCGTACCGAGGCGCGGCTGTCCCAATCCCCCAGGGTGAATTTAAGCGCCCATGACACCGGTACTTCGTTCGAATCCGGGATAGGGAGGGTCATGCTTGTACCTCGCGCAAGAGATCACGCATTTCCTGGCACATCACCTGTCCGTCGCTTTCTCCGCAGCCAACAAAGAACAAAGGTTGTTCAGCGCTTCCCTCGATTTTGAGGAGCGTTTCGACCTGCTTGTCGGCAAATGCACCGGTCAACCAGGTGTTGAGACCCAGTGCTGTGGCGATCAGTTGAAAGGTCTGCGACAGATGACCCGCCTCAATGAATGCCATGCGATAGGCGCGTGAGTGCTCGTACTTCCACCAGAGCCGATCGAATCGAGCGGTGATGAACAATCCCAGCGGCAGGTTGTTGATGAAGTGCTGGCCGCCCAGCAAGTCGCCCAGCGCCGGTTGAGGCAAGGGATTGACCCGGCTAATGGTGTGTTCGGCAGGGTGGTAGGCGTAAATGCCGGGCTCCAGGTCGTCGACGTTGCGCACCAGCAGAAACCCTTCGCATGCATTCAGGCCACCACCGGACGGACTGCTGCGGCGTGCGCCAAGGTCTTGGGCAATGCTGTCGTCGCGATTGAGGTCGCGCTCATGGAGGTAACCGAGAGAAAGGTAAAGCAGGGTGCCGACGTCATCGAGCGTCATCGCTGCGCCGGTGTAGGAGCGACAGGTTTTGCGCTGGAGCAGTGCGTTACTCAGGCTGTCGTCGTTCAAACTGCGCGGGAGGGGCAAAGCGATGCGCTGTCCGGCCACATGCATGGGCCGGTCTGTTGCGGGAGCCGGGGTGGCCAATACTTCGTTGCAGTGCGCCAGATATAGCCTGGACCACTCATGAATATTCTGCGGGCTGTGTTCGCAGGGAATGTTTTGAGTGCCGATGTGATAGATCTTCGACAGTTCATCCCAACCCCATGGCGGGTTGTCTATTTTTGAAACGGTTAGAATGCCCGCGCTTAATAGTTGCGTGTCTATTATGTTGTGTGGGTCGAAGAGGTTGGGGTTGCTTATTAGTTGGGCGAGGCGGGTTGAATAGTTCAGGTCAAGTTCATGTTGGGTGTGGTCTTTGTAGTTCCATACTATTAGTCCGGGCGAGCGCGGCAATATAAATAGATAAGGGTATATGTGCATGGTATTCATTCACTCTGGATAAAGTCGAAAGGACGCCGCGTTGCCGGCACTCCACGGCGTCCTGACTCACTTAGCGGGCTTTAGGTGCAACCAGAAAAGCCAGGTTTGCGATTTTGTTGGTTTCCAGAGAAATGCTTTTCATGATGTGAACTCCTTGTTCGTTGATAGTTGAAGTCACCTCGTGGTGACAACTTCATAATAGTTTGTAATGGAATATTGGCAAGTGGATATTAAGTAGGAATGTTCCAGTAATTTTGTCGGAACTATCTTTAGCTGGAGTTGGACTTTGTAGGGTGTTTTTCAATAATTTAAGGGCGTAAGGAAATATCCTTCACGTTAGTAGGAAAGTCCGTGTAGGAAGTCGTGATTGTTGACGTAGAGGTGACGCAGAGTTCGCCAGGGGCAGGCGTAAAGCAAACGGGGAGCCTGCTGGCTCCCCGTCATCCGCATTGATCAGCTGTTAGGCAGCAGGCGGCAGGTGATGCTCTTGATGTAGCGGGTTTCGTTGATCGCCGGGTGTACCGGGTGATCCGGGCCTTGGCCGCCGCGCTCCAGCAACTGGATGTTGCGATCCAGGTGACGTGCACTGGTCAGCAGGATGTTTTGCAGGTCATCTTCCGGCAGGTGCATCGAGCACGAAGCGCTGACCAGGATGCCGTCCTTGTTGAGCAGGCGCATGGCTTGTTCGTTCAGGCGACGGTAGGCGCCTTCACCGTTTTTCATGTCTTTCTTGCGTTTGATGAACGCCGGCGGGTCGGCCACGATCACGTCGAAGCGTTCTTCACTGGCCTTGAGCTCTTTCAAGGCTTCGAAAACGTCACCTTCGATGCAGGTCATTTTGTCGGCGAAGCCGTTCAACGCGGCGTTGCGCTCGACACCGTCAAGGGCAAAGGCCGAGGCATCGACGCAGAACACTTCGCTGGCGCCGAACGCTGCAGCCTGCACGCCCCAGCCACCGATGTAGCTATAGAGGTCGAGGACGCGTTTGCCTTTGGCGTAAGGCGCCAGGCGTGCGCGGTTCATGCGGTGATCGTAGAACCAGCCGGTTTTCTGGCCTTGAATGACCGGGGCTTCGAACTTCACGCCGTTCTCTTCCAGTGCCACCCACTCCGGCACCAGGCCGAATACCGTTTCGACGTAGCGGTTGAGGCCTTCGGCGTCACGGGCGGCGGAGTCGTTCTTGAACAGAATGCCGCTTGGCTTGAGCACTTGAGTCAGTGCGGCGATCACGTCCTCTTTATGCGCTTCCATGGTCGCCGAGGCGATCTGCACGACCAGGATGTCGCCGAAACGGTCGACCACCAGGCCTGGGAGCAGGTCGGAATCGCCGTAGACCAACCGATAGAACGGCTTGTCGAACAGACGCTCGCGCAGGGACAGAGCCACGTTCAGGCGGTGCACCAGCAGCGATTTGTCCAGTGCTACCTTGATGTCGCGCGACAGCAGTCGGGCGCAGATCAGGTTGTTCGGGCTCATTGCCACGATGCCCAGCGGCTTGCCACCCGCCGCTTCGAGGATGGCCTGATCGCCGGCATTGAAGCCATGCAGTGGCGTGGCGGTCACGTCGATTTCGTTGCTGTAGACCCACAAGTGACCGGCGCGCAGGCGACGGTCGGCGTTGGCTTTGAGGCGCAAGCTAGGCAGGGACATGACGTCGCTCCGGAAAAAAGAGCGGGAGTATACCGTGTTGCGAGTTATGTCGGGTTTGATGAGCGATGAAACGCCGATGCGCCTTCGAGAGCCGCGAATTTGCCACCGAGCGGGTTTCGATTATCCGGTCGGTATCAAAAAGTCCGAAGCCAGGGCTTGAATGAAAGTTCCTGACAAATGCCCACCGAGGTGTCGTCTTGCGGTTTTTAAGCGTTAGAATCGCCGCCTGTCCCAGAGTGTGTACTTATGTCCCAAGAGCTGACCACCGAACAGATTCAACAATCCCTGCAAGGCATCAGCGTGCCCGCGCAGCCGCAGATCATGGTGGATCTGCAAATGGAGCAGTACATGCCCGATCCGGACCTGGAGGTGATCGCCAGACTGATCTCCCAGGATCCCGGCCTGTCCGGCTCGCTGCTGAAAATTGTCAACTCGCCGTATTACGGCTTGAGCAACAAGATCACTTCGATCCAGCGCGCGGTGAATCTGCTGGGCAGCCGTTCGATCGTCAATCTGATCAACGCGCAGTCGATCAAGGGCGAGCTGAACGACGACACCATCGTCACGCTCAATCGTTTCTGGGATACCGCCCAGGATGTGGCGATGACTTGCCTGACGCTGGCCAAGCGCATCGGCATTCAGGCCAGTGACGAGGCCTATGCCTTGGGCCTGTTTCACGATTGCGGTGTGCCGTTGATGCTGCAGCGCTTCCCCCATTACATGTCGGTACTGGAAAAGGCTTACGCCAATGCCAGTGCCGAATGTCGGGTGGTGGACACTGAAAACAGAGAGTTCAACACCAATCATGCGGTGGTCGGTTATTACACCGCCAAATCCTGGCGTCTGCCGGAGCATGTCAGCGCGTCAATCGCCAATCACCACAATGCCTTGGCGATCTTCAGGGATGAGTCGTCGCACTACAATCAGATGAAAAACCTGCTGGCGATCCTCAAGATGGCCGAGCACATCTGCGCTTCGTACCGGGTGCTGGGCAACCAGACCGAAGACTACGAGTGGGAAAGCATCGGTCCGATGATTCTCGATTACATGGGGCTGTCGGACTACGACTTCGAAACGCTCAAACAAACGATCCGCGACCTCGGCGCGCGTTGATTCGAGGACACCATGCCTGAACTGCCCGAAGTCGAAACCACCCGCCGGGGCATTGCCCCGCACCTGGAGGGCCAGCGCGTCAGCCGGGTGATCGTGCGTGACCGCCGGCTGCGCTGGCCGATTCCCGAAGACCTCGATGTGCGCCTGTCCGGGCAGCGCATCGTGTTGGTCGAGCGGCGGGCCAAGTATCTGCTGATCAATGCCGAAGTCGGCACGTTGATCAGCCATTTGGGCATGTCAGGCAATTTGCGCCTGGTCGAGGTCGGTTTGCCGGCGCTCAAGCACGAGCATGTCGATATCGAGCTTGAGTCGGGCCTGGCCTTGCGCTACACCGATCCACGGCGTTTCGGCGCGATGCTGTGGAGCAACGATCCGCTCAATCACGAGTTGCTGATTCGTCTCGGGCCTGAGCCCTTGACCGATCTGTTCGATGGCGAGCGGCTGTTCCAGTTGTCACGCGGGCGTTCGATGGCGGTCAAGCCGTTCATCATGGACAACGCGGTGGTGGTCGGGGTCGGCAATATTTACGCGACCGAAGCGCTGTTTGCCGCAGGGATCGACCCGCGCCGCGAGGCCGGTGGCATTTCCCGTCGACGTTATCTGAAACTGGCGATCGAGATCAAACGCATCCTCGCCGCCGCCATCGAACGTGGCGGTACCACGTTGCGCGATTTCATCGGCGGTGACGGGCAGCCGGGCTATTTCCAGCAGGAACTGTTTGTCTATGGTCGCGGCGGTGAACACTGCAAGGTCTGCGGCACCGGGCTGCGTGAAGTGAAGCTTGGTCAGCGTGCCAGTGTTTTCTGTCCGCGCTGCCAGACCTGAAGCAGGAAGCTGAAAAAATCCCACGGTCTATAGTGAGTTGTCTCACTGTTCAGCCCGAAGGATCGTGCCATGAAATCCTCGCAAGTGCTCCTTGTCGCATTGCTGCTGTGTTCCAGCCTGGCTGTTCAAGCCACGGAAAACGGCAGCGGTGATCCGCGCTACACCCTCCAGAACCCACCGGCCTACGCCATGATCGGCGACTTGCTGATTGCCCGACCTTTGTTGGTCGTGGCGACGGTCATCGGGGCGGGCGTGTTTGTTGTGTCGTTGCCGTTTACCGCGCTGGGTGGCGGGATAGGCGATGCAGGGCAGGCGTTGGTGGTTGATCCGGCAAAAGCGGCGTTTGTGCGGTGTCTGGGGTGTACGGGGGGGGGGTTGAGCAGCGCGAGTGAGGTGTTCTGAATTCAGCGCGGTTGTTGATGGTCCTTTCGCGAGCAAGCCCGCTCTCACTTTTGGAATGCATTCCAGTGCGGGAGCGGGCTAGCTCGCGAAGAGGCCCGAAGAAACGCTACAAAGCGGTCAGATCAGGCCTTGCCGGTGATCTTGTTGTACTTCTCCATCAACTGTTCTTGAGTTTCAGGATGGGCTTCGTCCAGTGGAATGCAATCCACCGGGCAAACCTGCTGGCACTGCGGTTCGTCGTAGTGGCCAACGCACTGGGTGCACAGGTTCGGGTCGATCACGTAGATCTCCTCGCCTTGGGAAATCGCGGCGTTTGGGCACTCGGGTTCGCAGACGTCGCAGTTGATGCAATCGTCGGTGATGATCAGGGACATGCTCACTCCAGCCGGGGCGGCAGGCCCGGGCGCTATAAATCAATGCGCGCAATTGTGCCGCATTGGCGCCCGCAGTGCACGCGGGCGCCGTTTGAACGGTCGTTACTTCTTGAAGCGCAGGGTCAGGGCGTCTGCCACGGCTGGGTGGACGAACTTGCTGATATCGCCGCCCAACGCGGCGATTTCGCGCACCAGCGTCGAAGAAATGAATGAATAACGCTCGGACGGGGTGAGAAACAGGCTCTCCACATCCGGGGCCAATTGACGGTTCATGTTGGCCAGCTGGAATTCGTATTCGAAGTCCGACACCGCACGCAAACCACGCAGGAACACATTGGCGTTCTTCTCTTTGGCGAAATGCGCCAGCAACGTCGAGAAGCCGACCACTTCTACGTTCGGCAGGTGTTTGGTGACCTCGCGAGCCAGTTCGACCCGTTGTTCCAGCGGGAACAGCGGGTTCTTCTTCGGGCTGGCAGCGACAGCAATGATCACATGGTCGAACAGGCGCGAGGCGCGTTCGACCAGATCGCCATGGCCCTTGGTAATAGGGTCGAAGGTACCTGGGTACAACACTCGGTTCATCGCGTCGTCCTGGCGGGAGTCCGTTGGGGAGTCGGATGGTATCGCAGCCGTCCCGGTCGGCCAAGTCGCCTGTTGGGTAAGAAAGCACTATAGACGATGGGAATGATCCGGTTTTTCATGGGTTTTTCAGTCGATCGGCGAGGGACGTCGCCAATTGTGCCGTCAGCCCGTATACCGACAACTGCGGGTTGGCGCCGATGCTGGTGGGGAACAGCGAGCCGTCGTGAATCGACAGATTGGTGAGCTGATGATGACGGCCAAGGCTATCGGCGACGGCGGTTTTCGGCTCTTCGCCCATCGCACAGCCGCCCATGACGTGGGCGCTGCCCAACCGTGTGCGATACAGCTCAAGGCGCAAGCCATCGATCAACGTACGGGCCTCGGCCAGGGTCTTCACATAACGCGCGTCGGCGTGCATCGGCATCACCGCTTTGGCGCCCCCGGCGAACTGGATCTCGGCCATGCTGTGGAAGGCCCGGCGCAACCCCTCCCAGGCATAGGGCGAAACTTGATAGTCGAGCACTGGCGAGCCGTCGCCCCGCAGCTCTACGTTGCCGCCGCTGCTGTCGGGGTGAAACCCATCGCGAAGCAGCGCCAGCGTGACGTGGGTATGTGGCAGATCGGCCATGCGCTGCGCGTTGTCCTGACCAAAACCGCCGAGCAGGGTGGCCGCGAGCGCCGGTTGCAGCGGCGGCACTTCGAGTTTGTAGCCCATGGGGCCGGTGACGCCGTCCTTCCACTGGAAATGGTCGGAATAAATCGACTGCGGCGCGCCGTAGAACGGGTTGATGACGTCATCGAAGCGCCCGGCGGACATGTTCACCAAATGCAGGAATGTGCGTTTGCCCAAGGTTTTGTGTGGGTCTGGCGCGTCTGAACGCAGCAGCAGCGCCGGACTGTTGATGCCGCCGCCGGCGAGCACGTAATGCCGTGCCTTGACCGTGATGGAGCGCCCGGTCGGTTCGACGCAACGCTCGTCCATGGCGACGCATTGCAGGGCGAAAACCTTGTCGCCGGTGATCAACAGCTTTTGCACGCGGGCCAGATAAAGCAGCTCTCCGCCCTTTTCCAGGGTGGCCGGAATGGTCGTGACCATCATCGATTGCTTGGCGTTGGTCGGGCAGCCCATGCCGCAGTAACCGAGGTTCCAGCAGCCGCGCACGTTGCGTGGAATAACGTGCCAGCTATAACCGAGCTGTTCACAGCCTTTACGGATCACGTCGTTGTTGGCGTTGGGCGGAATCAGCCACGGAGCGACGCCGAGACGCTGTTCCATTTTTTCGAACCATGGCGCCATCTCGGTCGGACTGTGGCCTTTGACGCTGTGTTCTTTGGCCCAATGTTCGAGGGTCGGTTCTGGGGTGCGAAAGCTCGATGTCCAGTTGATCAGCGTGGTACCGCCGACCGCCCGGCCTTGCAGGATAGTGATCGCACCGTCCTTGCTCATGCGGCCAATGCCTTCCTGATAGAGGCTGCTGTAGGCCTTGTCTTCAAGCATTTTGAAATCGGAACTGGTTTTCAGCGGGCCTTCTTCGATCAGCAACACTTTATAGCCGGCGGCGCTGAGGATTTCTGCCGTGGTACCACCGCCAGCGCCGCTGCCGATGATCGCGACATCGGTTTCGAGGGTCAGGTCTTCCGTGAGTTGTGCGCCGTTGTAGGTTTTCCAGCCTCGGGCGAGGCCTTCGCGGAACGGGTCGGGTACTGGCATGTTCAGGCTCTCTTGTTTTTGTTGTTCCAGCGGGCCCCTTCGCGAGCAAGCTCGCTTGCACATTGAAATGCAGTCCTCGGTGGCAGCGGGCTTGCCCGCGAAGGGCGCGTCTTGGGTTCAGACAGTCGGCGGGCCGGGATAACCGCAATGCGCCCAGGACTCGGCGCGGGTGTACCAGGCCATCATCACCATTTGCTGAAGCGAGCTGTGGCCCATGCGCAACAGGCTCAACGCGCTGTTTTTCCACCGGTCGAGGAAGTGGCGCATTGCTTCAGGGCTGGCGTTTTCCCAACTGCCCCAGATGCCGGTGAGGGGCCCGCGCGTCACGGCCATGCCCAGCACGTCGAACAACTGCCGGGTGAGCTTGAGCATTTCCGGCGACAGGTGATCGAGGCTGTAGTCCAGCGACTGGAGCGTGCCGTCGACCGCGCCGGGCGTCTTCTCGACGGCCACGGCGCCGTCGAGCATTACCGGAATCAATGCGCGCAGAAACAAGAGATCGCCATCGCGCAAAACAGTGAAACCCTGGGCCGGGACGCTCGACGAACAACCACTGAGGCTGGCGCCGAGCCCGGCAGTGGCGAGAAACGCGGTGGCGCCGAGGCTGAATTTCAGCAGGCCACGGCGCGACAGGGCAGGTGTTTCAGTCAGGCTTGGGTGCATTGTTTTTATTACCCGGCGGCGATGACGAATGATTAGCGGATGAACAGCTTCTGAATCAGTTTCTGAATGGATTTTCCGTACGGTGGGTAAATCAGTCTGGCGGCGTTGAAACGCTGTTTGATCAGTACGCCTTTGGCTTTGCTGAACGTCAGAAAGCCTTCGCGACCGTGGTAGTGACCCATGCCCGAAGCGCCGATGCCGCCGAATGGCATGTCATCCTGAGCCACATGCAGCAAGGTGTCGTTCAGGCACACACCACCCGAATGGGTTTCGTGCAGCACGCGGTTCTGTTCGCGTTTGTCGTAGCCAAAGTAGTAAAGAGCCAGAGGTCGTGGCCGCTGATTGATGTAAGCCAATGCCTGCTCCAGATCCTGATACGGCACGATCGGCAGCAACGGCCCGAAAATTTCGTCCTGCATCACGGTCATCTCGTCGCTGACATTGAGCAGCACGCTGTGTGGCATGCGGCGACCCTGGCCTTGGTCGAACAACGGAATCAACAGGGCGCCCTTACTGGTGGCATCGCTGATGTATCCGTTGAGCCGCGCCAATTGGCGATCGTTGATGATTGCGGTGTAGTCCGGGTTGTCGGCGAGGGTTGGATAAAAGCCCTGCACGGCCTGGCGATAGGCTTCGACGAACGCGCCGACGCGGTCTTGCGGCACCAGCACGTAATCCGGGGCCACGCAGGTCTGGCCGGCGTTGAGGGTTTTGCCGAAGGCAATGCGTTCGGCCGCATCCTTCAACGGTACGTCACGGGAGACAATGGCCGGGGACTTGCCGCCCAGTTCCAGGGTGACCGGGGTGAGGTTTTGCGCTGCCGCGCGCATCACCTGCTTGCCGATGCTGGTGGCGCCGGTAAACAGCAGATGATCAAAGCGCAAACGGGAAAACGCCACGCCGATATCTGCTTCGCCGAGCACCACGCACACCAGATCCTCGGGGAAGATTCGCGCCAGCAATGCCTTGAGCAACAGCCCGGTGGCCGGCGTCGATTCGCTGAGTTTGAGCATCACCCGGTTGCCCGCCGCCAGTGCGCCGACCAACGGGCCGATGGCCAGATACAGCGGGTAATTCCACGGCACGATGACGCCAATCACGCCCAGCGGCTGATACACGACTTTCGCCGAGGCGGGCTGGAAGGCCAGGCCGACCTTGCGCCGCGAGGCTTTCATCCAGCCCTTGAGGTGGCGGCTGGCGTAGTGAATGCCGTGCAGGCTGGGCATCAATTCGGCCAGCAGGGTCTCGTCGGCGCTGCGGTGGCTGAAGTCGGCACTGATCGCCTCGATCAAGGCCTGACGTTCATCGCTCAGCACATCGCGCAGGGCCTTGAGCCATTGCTGGCGCTGGGCAGCAGGCGGCATCGGGTTGGCGGCATACGCGACCCGTTGCGCGTTGAACTGCCGATCAAGCGCTTCCAGTGGCTGTTGCAGCGTTTGCAGGTAGGCTATATCGGCAGTCATAGTGGGCTCCGGAATTATTGTAATGGGGCAATTTTTAGAGCCTATACTCTAGAAAGTCAAATGGCTTCCTTGTGCAGCTTTGTTTTATCCATTTCCGGATAGGTCGTAAGATGCCCGTCACCGCACTCTGAACTAAAGCTCAAGCCATGGCCCCACGAATAAAAACCAGCGAGCGTATCGTGCTGAACAGCCTCGAACTGTTCAATCAACAGGGCGAGCGCAGCATCAGCACCAATCATATTGCTGCTCACATGGAGATTTCTCCGGGCAACCTGTACTACCACTTCCCCAACAAGCAGGCGATCATCGCCGTGTTGTTCAGTGAGTACGAAAGCCTTGTGGACAGCTTCCTGCGCCCACCTCAGGGACGCGCCGCGACGGTCGAAGACAAGCGCTTCTATCTCAAGGAGCTGCTGTCGGCGATGTGGCGTTACCGTTTTCTGCACCGCGATCTTGAGCATTTGCTCGACAGCGATCCGGAACTGGCGGCCCGTTATCGACGCTTTTCCCAGCGCTGCGTGATTCAAGGCGCGGCGATCTACGAGGGTTTCGTGGCCGCCGGGATCCTCGACATGGACCGTGTGCAGATTGAATCGCTGACCCTCAATGCCTGGATCATCCTGACGTCCTGGGTACGCTTTCTGTGCACCACCCGTGAGAACTCCAACCACCTCAGCGAGCAAGCCATCAAACGTGGCGTGTATCAGGTGTTGGTGCTGGAAGCCGGGTTTGTCACCGAGCAGGCGCGCGATCAGGTCAATGCGCTGTTCGAAGAATTCTACGTACCGCTGGCCCAGGCCCTTGAGGACGTGAAGTAAACCGTTCTGTCGAATTCCACAGGAGCCCGTTATGTCGATTGCGCAACTGATCAGCCCTACCGCACTGGATGTCCGCAAGGAGCAGCCGGGGCTGGTGATTCTCGATTGTCGTTTTGCCCTCGATGACCCGGACTACGGTCAGCGCAGCTACGCCGAGGGGCACATTGCCGGAGCGAGTTTCGCCGATCTTGAGCGTGACCTCAGCGGCAAAGTGGTCAAGGGTGTGACGGGCCGGCATCCGTTGCCTGCGCCTGCGGCGCTGGTCGAGCGTCTGCAAGCCTGGGGCATCAACGCTGACAGCGACGTGGTTTTGTACGACGACGGCCCGGGTGCCTATGCGGCCCGAGCGTGGTGGTTGCTGGCGTGGCTGGGCAAGCGTGATGGCGTGTTCATTCTCGATGGCGGGCTCAAGGCCTGGCACGCGGCGGGTCTGCCGCTGAGCCTGGATGCACCGACCACTGTCCGTGGCAGTTTCAGCGGCCAGCCGGACACGACCTTGCTGCTCAGCGCCGAGCAATTGCAGCAGCGGCTCGGTCAACCGACGCTGACCCTTCTTGACGCCCGGGCCTTGCCGCGTTTCAAGGGTGAAGTCGAGCCTATCGACCCGATTGCCGGGCACATTCCCGGCGCGCAATGTGCGGCGTTTACCGACAACCTGGGTGGTGACGGTCGATTCCTGCCGGCCGATCAACTCAAGCAGCGCTTTGCCGCCAGACTTGGCGAGCGTTCGCCGTCGGCACTGGTCGCGTATTGCGGCTCGGGCGTGACGGCGTGTCACAACCTGTTCGCGCTGTGCCTGGCGGGTTATCCGTTGGGGGCGTTGTATGCCGGTTCGTGGAGCGAGTGGATCAACGAGCCTTCGCGTGGAATCGCTACCGGCGAGTAATTACCACGCCCTTCCTTGTGGGGGCGAGCCTGATCAATCATGACATCAGGCCCGCCAGCCACTGCGGGATGCGCCTTTCCAGATAATAGCCGGGCTTGCGCAACGAGCCCTCGACGAATCCGACGTGACCGCCGCGAGCCAGCAATTGGAATTCAGTCGTCGCCGACAGTTCACTGGCTTGCGGCAGGCTATGCGGGAACACGAACGGATCGTCCGCCGCTTGAATGATCAGGGTCGGTGTGCGGATCTCACCGAGAAAGTAACGGCTCGACGCGCGGCGATAGTAATCCTCGGCATCGGTGAACCCGTGCAGTGGCGCGGTCACCCGGCCATCGAAATCCCAGAACGTGCGCATGTTTTCCAGCGAGCCGAGCGCCGCCAGTGCGGCCATACCGTCCTCGCGTCCGTCGTGCTGGAATTGCCTTTGCTTGTTCTTGATGTAGGCGACCATCTCGCGCATGAAGTGCGCCTGATAGACCCTGGAAAAACCCTGGCCGATACGATCGGCGCATTGGTCGAGGCGAAACGGCACCGACACGGCCACCGCACCACACACACCGCTGGTGTTGCCGGTTTCCCCGAGGTGCTTGAGCAACACATTGCCGCCCAGGGAATAACCGACCGCATACAGCGGCGCCAGTGGTCGTTTGGCGCGCAGGTGCCGAATGGTTTCGGCGAGGTCCTCGCTGGCACCGGAGTGGTAACTGCGCGGCAGCAGATTCGGTTCGCCTGAGCAGCCGCGCCAGTTCAGGGCGACACTGGCCCAGCCTTGCGCGGCGAGCGCGGCTTGAAGGCCGGCAACGTATGGCGAGTTCGAGGAACCGGTCAGCCCGTGCAGCACCAATACCAACGGAGCTTTGGCACTGTGAGGGCCGTGCCAGTCGAGGTCGAGGAAATCGCCATCTTCAAGCCACAGGCGTTCACGCTGGCGATCAAGATGAACGGTTTTACGCCACAACGGACCCCACAGGGTTTGCAGGTGTGGATTGCCCAGGCCAAAGGCCGGACTGAAACGAAGGGCGGGGGAAGGTGAACGTGGTTGCACGGCAAATCTCGACTAGGTCTTGCGCAAAGCAGCAGACGCCGGTCGTCTGCTGCTTTTCAATTTAAAACCTAACTTGCCACAAAGCCTGCTACGGCGCGACACATGCACTGGAAGATGTGCCGGGCGGTGTGGCCGGTGGTGCAGGCAACGGCTGCTGATCGACGGTTGCACCGATCGTCACCACGCGCCACTGATCGGCAGCCAGGTGTCGGTTCAGCGCCTCTTTGATTTGCTTGAGCGTCAGGCGTTGCACCTGCTGGGCGATGTAATCGATGTCGAGTGGCAGATCATGGCGATTGATGTCCACCAATTGCTTGAGTATTTGTTTGTTGCTGGCGCTGTCCAGGGCGACCATGTTGGTCACTCTAAGCTTGATCTGGTCGAGCTCTTGTTGCGTCGGCCCGTCGCGCAGATAGTCGCGGAACATTGATCGGGTCAACGCCAGAATGCCTGCGCTCAATGACGGGCTGACTTGCAGGGAAATTGTCATCAAGCCCGCGCTGGCCCAGTGACTGTTTTGTGAATGCACGTCGTACACCAACCCGCGCCTTTCCCGTAGTTCGTTCATCAGTCGGCTGTTTGCCGTGCCACCAAAAATCAGGTTGGCCGCGTACAGCGCGGCATAGTCCGGATGCTGGCGCGACACACCGAGCTGGCCCAGTATCAACGAGGTCTGGGTCAGTGGCTGCTCCTCATGGAAGGTCCGTTTGGTGCCCAGCGGTCTTAGCGCAGGCATCGGCGTAGCCCCCGTGCCCGCAGGCATGACCGGTAATGCGTGGCTGACTTGCAGGCTGATGGCTTTTGCCTGGTCCAGCGTCAGGTCACCGACCAGGGTGATCTGTGCATGACTGGCGCTGTAGAAACGTTGGTGGAAGTCTTTGACTGCCTGGCGGCTCAGCGACTGCAGGCCCTGATTCGTGCCATAGAACGGCAGCGAATAGGGGCTGCCCGGGGCAAGCAATGCCTTGACTGACTGCTCGGACGAATTGCCTGCCTGCTCCGACCTGAACAGGAGGTGGTCACGCAGTTCGTTTTTTACCCTCTGTAAAGCCTCGTCGGTCAGCAACGGTTCGCCGAGTATCTGAGTAAACAGGTGCAGTGCCGGGGCGCTTTTTTGAGCGTCGCTCAAGCTGCGCAACACCAGGTTGGCACGTTCGTGATCGATCGTCATTTCGAGCTGCGCACCCAGGCCGTCGAAGGTTTCGACGATGGCAGGCAAGTCTTTGCCTGGCACGCCTTCGTTAAGCATGCCAAACGTGGTGGCGGCGAGCCCCGGCGTGCCGCCGTCCCGCGCGCTGCCCGCCGCGAAGCTGACATGCAGATCGAACATCGGTAATGCCGTGGTGCGGATGAACAACACCTTGGTGCCGGTCAGGGTCTTCCAGCCCTTGATGGACAGCCCCCGTGGCGTGGCCGGATCAGAAACCGGCACCCGGAGAGACTCCAGGCGTGGCGCGGGGAAGTTTGCCGGCGCAACAATCGAAGTGTCTGCAAACGTTCGGGCGCCGCACAGACAGGCGATCAGGCCGAGACCTGACAATGCGACCCAGGTAGGCCAACGGTAGTCGTTCATGGGCGGGTCTCCTTGAACACATGCGCAACACTCAGGCGTTCGCGGGTCAAAAAGGTCATGGCGGCCTGCTGTATATCAGTGGGTGTCACCTGTGCCAGCTCGTCCGCATCCTGATCCAGCAACTGCCAGGGTTGGCCGATACTCTGCAATGCGGCTAACCCCTGGGCCTGCTCTACGATGGAGTCTTGCGCGTAGATCTGCCGGGCAATCAACTGAGTGCGGGCACGTTCCAGCTCATCGGCGGCTGGCGGGCTGGTTCGCAATTCTTCGATCATTTGCCAGACTCGCTTTTCGGCAGCCTCAAGATCGTCAGGGTGGGCGCTGGCAAGATTGGCGGTCAGCAATAGCAGGCTGTCACCGCGTGTGAGGGTGTCGTAAGAGGTTGCCACCTCGCTGAACAACTGCTCGGTAAATTGCAGGCGCTTTTGCAGGCGTGCACTGTTGGCACCACCCAGCAATGTGTCGATCAGGCGCAGAGCGTGCACGGTTCGCCGATTTTCGGCGGTGACCAACCCCGGCACATTAAAGGTCATGATCAGTTGGGGGGCGGGGACGGGCAGATGCAGGATCAGTCTGCGCTCGCCGGGCTGTTTCAGCTCCGTGGGCCTTAACGCGCCCGGAACGGCTCTTGCTTGCAGATGGCCAAAGTAACGCTGCGCCAACTGCTTGACCTGATCGAGCGTCACGTCACCGACAACGACCAGCGTGGCGTTGCCGGGCGCATAGCGGGTTTCATACCAATGGCGCAGATCGCTGGCATTGAGTTGGTTCAGGTCATGCATCCAGCCAATAGTCGGCGTGCGATAGCTGCTGGCCAAATGCGTCACGGCGGTGAGACGCTCAAGTGCCAGGCCGCTGGGGTCGTCTTCGGTTCGCGAACGCCGTTCTTCGCGAATCACCGCCAGTTCCGGGGTCAGGTCTTCATCGCGCAGGTGTGCAGTTGACATCAGATCGGCCATCAGCTCGAACGCAACACCCAGGTACCTGGGGGTCAGGGTTTGGTGATAGGCGGTGACATCTTTGCTGGTGAAAGCGTTTTCCCGGGCGCCGAGCGATTGCAGAATCGCCGTGGCCTCGCCGGCGCAAGTCTTGCTGCTGCCTTTGTAGAGCATGTGTTCGAGCGTGTGGGAGAGCCCGCTCTGGCCCGGTGCTTCGTCGGCGGAACCGACCTTGAACCAGAGTTGTGAGGTCACCAGCGGCGCGCGATGATCTTCGCGCACGAGCACCTTAAGGCCATTGTCCAGAGTGAAGTGGTGAGTCGGTGGGGGCGGGGCGGCCAGGGACATCAGGGGCGCCAGGCAAAGAAAGAGCAGCATCCGGCTGCAAAATGTGTCCATACGTGAATCGTCCTCAGTGGTTAACGCAGATTGCGGCAACCACTGTGGCGAGATTCGGAGGGGGCTGTGCGGTATCTATTTATCGCAGATCAGCTAACGCATGTTGCTTGTGATCAGGCGCTGCGTTGCCACAGCGCGTAATAGACACGGCCGGATTTCTGCTCGCGGTGCAGACGCCAGTTGGCCGGCAGGCCGAGGGTCGACGGCGCCGTTTCGCTTTCGGTATACACCCAGGCGTCGTCGGCCAGCCACTGACGCTCTTCCAGCAGCGTGCAGACGGCGGGCAGCAGGTTCTGATTGAACGGCGGGTCGAGGAATACCAGGTCGAAAGCGCTGGCGGTCTGGGTTTCCAGATAACGCAGGGCGTCGGCCGTCTGCACCTGTCCGTTGGTGCAGCGCAGGGTGCCGAGGTGTTCCTTGAGGCTGGATACCGCGATATTGCTCGCATCCAGCGCCTGCCCCATAGCGGCGCCACGGGACAGGGCTTCGAGAAACAGCGCACCACTGCCGGCGAACGGGTCGAGGACCTTGGCTCCCTCCACATAGGGCGCCAGCCAGTTGAACAGCGTTTCACGCACGCGATCCGGCGTCGGGCGCAGGCCGGGCGCGTCGGGAAAGCTCAGCTTGCGGCTGCGCCACTGGCCGCCAATGATGCGTAGCTGGTTCACGCCGTTGTGGACGTTGTGGGCGGGTTTTTTAGGTGCTCGAGTCGCCATTAATGCTCCGGAACCCCGAGCGGTTGCTCGGCAGGTTTATCAGAAGGGGCCGGTAACGGCTTTTGCGGCACGGTCGGGCCAGCGGTGACGATGACCATTTTATCCGTGCTCAGGTGTTTGTTCAGGGCGTCGCGCACTTGCTCCACCGTCAGGCTCTGCGACTGACGCATGAAGTCGTCCAGATAGCTCAGCGGCAGATTATAGAAGCCCATCGCGCCAAGTTGGCCGACGATATCGGCATTGCTCGCGGTAGACAGCGGGAAGCTGCCGGCCAGTTCGCGTTTGGCGTCGTCGAGCTCTTTCTGGGTCGGGCCGGTTTTCAGATAGTCGGCGAGTACGTCCTGCACCAGTTTCAGGGTGCCCTCGCTCATTTCTGCGCGGGTCTGCAGGTTGATCATGAACGGGCCACGGGCCTGCATCGGGCTGAAACCCGAGTAGACGCCATAAGTCAGGCCACGTTTCTCGCGGACTTCACTCATCAATCGAGTACCGAAACCACCCCCACCGAGGATCTGATTGCCCATCGACAGCGCCGCGTAGTCCGGATCGTCACGGTCGATGCCCAGTTGCGCGAGCATCAGGTTGGTTTGTTTGGACGGGAACTCGATGTGGCTGATGCTGGCCTTCGGTTCCTGCGGCTGAGCGATTTTCGCCAGCGCCGGGCCTTTGGGCAGGGCGGCGCTAACCTGATTGGCAATGGCCTCGGCGTCAGCGCGGGACAAGTCCCCGACCAGCGCGATCACCACGTTGCCAGCGGCGTAGGCCTTGGCATGGAATTCACGCAATTGCGCGAGGGTGATCTGCGGGACGCTCTGCGCATTGCCGTCGCTCGAATGAGCGTACGGGTGATCGCCGTATAGACGCTTCATCAGTTCCAGGCTGGCGAGTTTGCCGGGGTTCTGTTTCTGGTACTCGAAACCGGCCAGCATCTGGTTTTTGATGCGCGCGAACGAGTCGGCAGGGAAGGTCGGCTTGCCCACCACTTGCGAGAACAGCTTCAGGGCCGGCTCGCGCTTGTCGGCAGCACTCAGGCTGCGCAGCGAGGCCAGCGCCATGTCCTTGAAGGCGCCGTTGCCGAAATCAGCCCCCAGCCCTTCAAAGCCTTGCGCAATGGCGCCGACGTCCTTGCCGGCGACACCTTCGTTGAGCATGGCGTTGGTTAGCACCGCCAAACCCGGTGTGTTGCCGTCCTGGCTGCTGCCAGCGGCGAAGATCAGGCGCATGTCGAACATCGGCAGTTCATGCGCCTCGACGAACAGCACCTTGGCACCTTCGGCAGTGTTCCAGGTTTGCACGTCGAGTTTGCGGCTGGCCGGGGCTTTGCCGTCGAGTTCGGTCAGCGATTGCAGCTTTTGGCTGGTCCTGGCCTTGTCCAGCGCTTCGCTGGCGTCGGTTTTAGCGCCGGGCGTCAGGACAAACGCCGCAGAGCCGATTACCGCGATGGCGATCAGACCGAGCAACAGGCGTGGGGGTTTACGCTCACTCATGAGTCGTCTCCAGAGGCAGGACGTGGGCGACGCTGAGACGTTCGCGGGTGAAATACAGCTTGGCGGCGTTCTGGATGTCTTGCGGGGTCACGCTTTCCAGGTCGGCGAGTTCAGTGTCCATCAGTTTCCACGACAGACCGACCGTTTCAAGCTGGCCGATGGCGGTGGCTTGGCTGGTGATCGAATCCCGCTCGTAGACCAGACCGGCAATCACTTGCGCACGTACGCGTTCCAGTTCTTCGACGGTCGGCGCGGTGGTTTTCAGTTGTTCCAGCAGTTTCCAGAGACCGGCCTCGGCTTGGGCGATGGTTTTTTTCTTCTGGGTGTTCGGCGTGGCCGACAGGGTGAACAGGCTGTCGCCACGGGTGTAGGCGTCGTAGCTCGACGACCCGCCGGACACCAATTCTTCGCCACGCTCCAGTTGCGTTGGAATGCGCCCACTGTAACCGCCGTCAAGCAGCGCCGAGATCAGGCGCAGGGCATTGACCGAGCGTTTGTCTTCAGCCGTGGCGATGCTTGGCACGTTGAAGCCGAGCATCAGGCTAGGCAGTTGGGTCTGCACATGCAGGGTGATCTGGCGTTCGCCGGGTTCTGCCAGTTCCAGCGGTTTTTTTGCCGGTGGCACGTCGCGCCTGGCGATTGGCCCGAAGTAGCGCTGGGCGAGGGTTTTCACTTCGTCAGGGGTGACGTCACCGACCACCACCAGCGTGGCGTTGTTCGGCACGTACCAGGATTGATACCAGTGACGCAGCTCTTCGACCTTCATCCGGTCCAGATCAGCCATCCAGCCGATGGTCGGCGTGTGATAACCGCTGGCCGGGTAAGCCATCGCCTTGTAGCGCTCGTAAGCCTTGGACATCGGCTTGTCATCGGTGCGCAGGCGGCGCTCCTCCTTGATGACTTCGATTTCCTTGGCGAACTCGTCGGCCGGCAGGCGCAGGTTGGCCATGCGGTCGGCTTCCAGCTCAAAGGCGACGCCCAGACGATCGCGGGCCAGCACTTGGTAATAAGCGGTGAAGTCGTCGCTGGTGAACGCGTTCTCTTCGGCGCCGAGGTCGCGCAGGATCAGCGAGGCTTCGCCGGGGCCGACTTTCTCACTGCCCTTGAACATCATGTGCTCAAGGGCGTGGGACAGACCGGTCTGGCCCGGGGTTTCGTAGCTGGAACCCACCTTGTACCAGACCTGCGACACCACTACCGGCGCGCGATGGTCTTCGCGAACGACGACCTTGAGGCCGTTGTCGAGGGTGAATTCGTGGGTCGGTTGCGGGTCGGCCGCCAGGGCCGAAAGAGGCAGGCAGACTGTGCTGAGCAGCAGGCCAGCAGCGCGGCGGGCTAGAGCATTCATTCGTTTTTTAACCTGTTGGGCTGCCCGCTTGGTCTTAGCCTAGGCGGGCGAGGAGGTGCTAGGATACTGATCCGTTTTACCGGCGACCACGCCTATCAGGTTTTCAGGCCTGATCCGGCTGCATGGGTTTGCGGCAGAAAGCTGCGGTGTATCGACTAAACTACGCTTTTTCGCCGATTTTGCCGGTTTAGTCCTTCGTTAATACGATTCTTTGGGGTGCCGCTGGTGCCTCGACAAAATGTTGCGCGTGAACAAGCTGGGTGAAACACAGTCTGTTCTGCATCGAATATTTATTTGCCGGGGCGCCCTTATGGCGCGTCGCTACTGTGAGATAGCCGTCCTCCATGTTTGGTTCCAACGACGACAAGAAGACCCCAGCTGCGGCTGGCGAGAAGAAAAGCCTGTTCGGATGGCTGCGTAAAAAACCGCAGGAACCCGTCGTCGAACAGCCGCCCGCGATTCCTGAACCGGTCAACGCACCCGCTCCTGTAATAGAAGAAGAGCCGGCGCCGACCATTCTGCCGATTGCCGAGCCAGTGTTACAACCGGCGGCCGAGCCAGAGCCGGCGCCGGAGGTGGTTGCCGAGTTGCCGCTGACCCCGGTTGCAGAGCCGTGGCTCACCTTGCCAGTGGCCGAAGAGCCGGTGGCGCTGGTGGAAGAAGCCGCCCCTCACGTCACGCCGCCCATTCCAGCGCCAGCCGCGTTCGTTGCCGAGTTGGCTCCGGCGCCTGTGGTTGAGCCGGTTGTCGAGCCTGCGCCGGTTGTTCCTGAGCCTGTTGCGCCCGTGGTTGTTGAGCCAGTTGCTCCAGTCGTCCAGCAACCAGAGCCAAAACCCGCGCCAGGTGTTGCCGCGCCAATCGTTGCGGCGGACGCTGCGCCCGCGCCAGTGTCGGCCGAAGCCCCGCGCACCGAAGAAACCAAAGCCGGCTTCTTCGCCCGTCTCAAACAAGGCTTGTCGAAGACCAGCGCCAGCATCGGCGAGGGCATGGCCAGCCTGTTTCTCGGCAGGAAGACCATCGATGACGAGCTGCTCGACGACCTCGAAACCCGTCTGCTGACGGCCGACGTTGGTGTCGAAGCCACCACGCAGATCATTCAACGCCTGACCCAGAAGGTCGCCCGTAAAGAGCTGGCTGACGCCGACGCACTGTACAAATCCTTGCAGGCTGAACTGGCCGCTATGCTCAAGCCAGTTGAGCAACCCTTGAAAATCGTTTCGCAGAACAAGCCGTTCGTGATTCTGGTGGTGGGCGTCAACGGCGCCGGCAAAACCACCACCATTGGCAAACTGGCGAAAAAACTGCAACTGGAAGGCAAGAAAGTCATGCTCGCCGCCGGTGACACCTTCCGCGCCGCGGCCGTGGAGCAATTGCAGGTCTGGGGCGAGCGCAACAAGATCCCGGTGATCGCTCAGCACACCGGCGCCGACTCGGCCTCGGTGATCTTCGACGCCGTGCAGGCCGCCAAGGCCCGTGGTATCGACGTGTTGATCGCTGATACCGCCGGTCGTCTGCACACCAAAGACAACCTGATGGAAGAGCTGAAAAAGGTTCGCCGCGTCATTGGCAAACTCGACGCCGACGCCCCGCACGAAGTGCTGCTGGTGCTCGACGCCGGTACCGGCCAGAACGCCATCAACCAGGCCAAGCAATTCAACCAGACCGTCGCACTGACCGGCCTGGCGCTGACCAAGCTCGACGGCACCGCCAAGGGTGGGGTGATTTTTGCCCTGGCCAAGCAGTTTGGTCTGCCGATCCGCTACATTGGCGTCGGTGAAGGCATCGACGATTTGCGTACCTTTGAAGCCGAACCCTTTGTCCAGGCGCTGTTTGCCGAGCGGGAGCGTTCATGATTCGTTTCGAACAGGTCGGTAAACGCTACCCGAACGGTCACGTCGGCTTGCATGAGCTGAGCTTTCGAGTCCGTCGTGGCGAGTTCTTGTTTGTCACCGGCCATTCCGGTGCGGGTAAATCCACCTTGTTGCGCCTGTTGCTGGCGATGGAGCGTCCGACCAGCGGCAAACTGCTGCTGGCCGGGCAAGATCTGAGCACCATCAGCAACGCGCAGATTCCGTTTCTGCGCCGGCAGATTGGTGTGGTGTTCCAGAACCACCAGTTGCTGTTCGACCGCACCGTTTTCAACAATGTCGCGTTGCCACTGCAGATTCTCGGCCTGTCCAAGGCCGAAATCGCCAAGCGGGTCGACTCGGCGCTGGAGCGTGTGGCGCTGTCGGATAAAACCGATCTGTACCCGGGCGACCTGTCCACCGGTCAGCAACAGCGCGTCGGCATCGCCCGCGCCATCGTTCACCGCCCAGCGTTACTGCTGGCGGACGAACCGACCGGTAACCTCGACCCGCGTCTGGCGGCCGAGATCATGGGGGTGTTTGAAGACATCAACCGACTGGGCACCAGCGTGCTGATCGCCAGTCACGACCTGGCGCTGATTGCGCGCATGCGTCATCGCATGCTGACCTTGCAACGCGGCCGATTGATCGGCGACGGGGAGGCCGGCGTATGAGTGCGACACGCAGTCCGAAGGTTTCCGAGCGCGTGGCCCCGAAAGCCGCCGATCCACAACCGCCAAAAAAGAAAAAGCACGACGATGACGACGGCCCGGACTTCGCCACGCTGTTTCGCGCCTGGGTCGAAAGCCACCGTGCCAGTCTGCTCGACAGTTTGCGTCGTCTGGGCAAGCAGCCGATCGGCAGTTTCTTCACCTGCATGGTGATGGCCGTGGCGCTGAGCTTGCCGATGGGCTTGTCGTTGTTGCTCAACAACGTCGAGCGTCTTGGCGGTTCGTGGCAGCGTGCGGCGCAGATCTCGCTGTACCTGCAACTCGATGCCAGCCCAGAGCAGGGCGAGTCGCTGCGCGAGCAGATCAAAGCCATGCCCGGTGTAGCTGATGCTGAATATGTTGGCCGTGACCAGGCGCTGGAAGAGTTCCAGCAGCAGTCGGGATTGGGCGAAGCCCTGCGTGAGCTGCCCGAAAACCCGCTCCCGGGCGTAGTGCTGGTGACGCCGGACGAGGTCGATAAAGCGACGCTGGAAGCATTAAGACAAAAACTTTCCGAACTGCCCAAGGTACAACAGGCGCAACTTGATCTAGTCTGGGTCGAGCGTCTGGCCGCCATCCTCAAGCTCGGTGATCGTTTTGTCTTCGGCCTGACGGTGCTTTTGGTGTCTGCATTACTTTTGGTGATAGGCAATACCATTCGTCTTCATATTGAAAACCGCCGCACCGAGATAGAAGTGATTAAACTCGTCGGCGGCACTGACAGCTATGTGCGCCGTCCTTTCCTTTATATGGGCGCGCTGTATGGCTTCGGTGCGGGGCTGTTGTCCTGGGGAGTATTGGCGTTCGGCCTGAACTGGCTGAACGATGCGGTGGTTGGACTGGCCGGCTTGTACGGCAGTGATTTCGCACTGGCCGGAGTGCCAGTTGCCGACGGTCTGTCGCTCTTGCTTGGCGCGGTGCTGTTGGGTTATATCGGTGCATGGATTGCAGTAGCACGCCATCTCAGGGAGCTGGCGCCGAAGTAGAATCTTTTTGCGCGTGATTGGCCTTACGGTTTTTTGGGGAACTTGTACCTGAGTTCCCGGTCAATTTTTCGCAGTGCTGAAAGGCACAAGTATGTAAGCCGGAGGTTTTTTCGTATGACCAATTCTTTGCAACCTGCGTACGCGTTGGTTCCGGGTGCGAACCTGGAAGCCTATGTGCACACCGTCAACAGCATTCCATTGCTGACGCCGGAGCAGGAGCGTGAACTGGCCGAGAGTCTCTACTATGAGCAGGATTTGGGGGCGGCTCGGCAGATGGTGCTCGCCCACCTGCGTTTTGTGGTACACATTGCCCGTAGCTATTCCGGCTACGGTCTGGCTCAGGCTGACCTGATCCAGGAAGGTAACGTCGGCCTGATGAAGGCCGTAAAACGTTTCAACCCGGAAATGGGTGTGCGCCTGGTGTCGTTCGCTGTGCACTGGATCAAGGCGGAAATTCACGAGTTCATCCTGCGCAACTGGCGCATTGTGAAAGTCGCGACCACCAAGGCCCAGCGCAAACTGTTCTTCAACCTGCGCAGCCAGAAGAAACGTCTGGCGTGGCTGAACAACGAGGAAGTCCACCGTGTGGCGGAAAGCCTCGGCGTCGAGCCGCGGGAAGTGCGAGAGATGGAAAGTCGCCTGACCGGCCATGACATGGCCTTCGACCCGGCTGCCGAAGCCGACGATGACAGCGCCTTCCAGTCGCCAGCCAACTATCTGGAAGACCACCGGTACGACCCGGCGCGTCAACTGGAAGATGCCGACTGGAGTGACAACTCCAACCACAACCTGCACGAAGCTCTGGAAGTGCTGGACGAGCGTAGCCGTGACATCCTCTACCAGCGCTGGCTGGCAGAAGAGAAGGCCACGCTGCACGACTTGGCGCAGAAGTACAATGTGTCGGCCGAGCGTATCCGTCAGCTCGAAAAGAGTGCGATGAACAAGCTCAAGTTGTCGATTGCCGCGTAACCGCCCTACAGGCAATAAAAAACGCCCCGATCAGTAATGATCGGGGCGTTTTTTATGGTTCAGTGCAAAACCAAATGTGGGAGCGAAAGCGGTAGATCATTGAACATAGATGTTGTCTGATTCCACGCCTTCGCGGGCAAGCCTGGCTCCCACAGGGGCCTTCAGGGCGCTAAGACGACGTTTTGTCATTCGGACCAAGGCGCCCGACGCGAATCATTGAGCCCGAGCAGATAGCTCGTCCCGCCCAGTTGCCTCATCTGCTGGCGAATCCATCCCGCTCGCCGCGAGACATACGCGGTCGGATGGCTTGCGCTCCAAACCCGTGGGTTCGGCAATACGGCTGCCAGATAACTCGCCTGCTGGCGGGACAGCGACCTGGCGCTCACACCAAAGTGATGCCGGGCCGCCGCTTCGGCGCCAAACACCCCGTCATCCCACTCGGCGCTGTTCAGATACACCTCAAGAATTCGCTGCTTGGGCCAGAACACCTCGATCAGCGCGGTAAACCACGCTTCCAGGCCTTTACGCAGATAGCTGCGGCCGGACCACAGAAACAGGTTTTTCGAGACTTGCTGGCTCAAGGTACTTGCGCCACGGATCGAGCCGCCGAGTTCGTTATGGGCCAGCGCTGCCTGAATGGCGCCAAAGTCAAAACCCCAATGCTCGGGAAATTTCTGATCCTCACCGGCCATGACTGCCACTTTGAGATCGTCGGAGATTTCGTTCCACGGCTTCCACGTGCGCTGCAGGTCAATCGGCTCACCATCGACCCACGATTCAATCTTGCGTTCGACCATCAATGCCGTACCCGGCGGCGGTACGAAACGAAACACCAGCACCAGCAAGACGCTGCCGCTGGCGAACCAGAGCAGGGCCTTCGTGAGACGACGGAAAATAGAACGCAGCATAGAGATGGCTTGGCCGAACCGGTGGAGCGGGCCATTATACAGACCCTGCCGATCGAGTCTGAATGGAGTTCCCAATGTTGCGTGGCTTTCTGATGCTGGCCGCTTTCTTTGGTTTTACTGGCGTAGCCTTGGGCGCGTTCGCCGCTCATGGCCTGAAAAGCCGCCTGACGCCCGAGTACCTTGCGATTTTCCACACGGGCGTGACCTATCAACTGCTGCACACCTTGGCGCTGTTTGGTGTGGCGCTGCTGGCCACGCAGATTCAGGGGCGGCTGGTGACCTGGGCTGGCGTTTCGTTCGCTGTCGGTATCGTGTTGTTCTCCGGCAGTCTGTACGTGCTGACCACCACCGGCATCAGCAAGCTCGGCATCATCACCCCATTTGGTGGCCTGGCGTTCCTGGTCGGTTGGGTATGCCTGGGCCTCGCCGCCTGGCGCTTGCAACCAACCGCTTGACGCTTGGTGCTGACCTTTAGGTCATGATCGGGCTAGAATGCCAGCCCCTAAAAATGATGGCGGCGTTACGCATGCGCATTCAGTTGAACGGCGAATCCCTTGAACTGCCCGACGGCGAGACCGTTGCGGCCCTGATCACTCGTCTGGAACTGACCGGGCGTCGAGTGGCAGTCGAACTCAATCTGGATATCGTCCCGCGCAGCCAGCATGCCGACACCACGCTCAACGACGGCGATAACGTCGAAGTGGTGCACGCTATCGGCGGCGGCTGATCGCCCGGTCCGCAAGGCCACAGAATTCTGCAAGACCCTCACCCCTAAAGAGGATTCCCAATGAGCATCGTTCGCAGCGACAAGCCTTTTGTTCTGGCCGGTCGTACTTACCAGTCGCGCTTGCTGGTGGGTACCGGCAAGTACCGTGACATGGACGAAACCCGCCAGGCCATCGAAGCCTCGGGTGCCGAGATCGTCACCTTCGCTGTGCGCCGTACCAACCTCGGGCAGATCGAAGGCGAGCCGAACCTGCTCGACGTGCTGTCGCCGGATCGCTACACCTTCCTGCCGAACACCGCCGGTTGCTACGACGCGATAGAAGCCGTGCGTACTTGCCGCCTGGCCCGCGAGCTGCTCGATGGCCACAATCTGGTGAAGCTGGAAGTGCTGGCCGACCAGAAGACGCTGTTCCCCAATGTGATCGAAACCCTCAAGGCTGCCGAAACGCTGGTCAAGGAAGGCTTCGACGTGATGGTGTACACCAGCGATGACCCGATCATCGCCCGCCAACTTGCAGAAATCGGTTGCATCGCGGTCATGCCGCTGGCCGGCCTGATCGGTTCCGGTCTGGGCATCTGCAACCCTTACAACCTGCAGATCATCCTCGAAGAAGCGAAAATCCCTGTGTTGGTCGATGCCGGTGTCGGCACTGCTTCCGACGCCACCATCGCCATGGAACTGGGCTGCGACGCCGTACTGATGAACTCGGCCATCGCCCACGCCCAGCAGCCGGTGATGATGGCCCAAGCCATGAAACACGCCATCGTTGCAGGCCGTCTGGCCTACCTCGCTGGCCGTATGCCGAAAAAACTCTATGCCAGCGCCTCTTCGCCGCTGGATGGTCTGATCAAGTAAGAGCCATTGATGACTGAATCGAACGACACGCCTATCCAGACGGAAGAAGGCGACGAGCGCCAACACCGCCGCATCAAGAGCTTCGTGATGCGCGCCGGGCGCATGACCGAAGGCCAGCAACGCGGTCTGGATCAGGGCGCGCCGCTTTACGTGCTGCCGCTGGCCGACGCGCCGGTGGATTACGATCAGGTGTTCGGCCGTTCGGCACCGCGCTCGCTGGAAATCGGTTTCGGCATGGGCCACTCGCTGCTGGAAATGGCGGCGGCTGCACCGGAGCAGGATTTCATCGGCGTTGAGGTTCACCGTCCGGGTGTCGGCGCGCTGCTCAACGGCGTGCTGACTCAGGGCCTGACCAACCTGCGGGTCTACGATTGCGACGCGATCGAAGTGCTCAACCGCTGCATCGCCGACAACAGCCTCGATCGCCTGATGCTGTTCTTCCCGGACCCGTGGCACAAGAGCCGTCACCACAAGCGTCGTATCGTTCAGGCGTCGTTCGCTGAACTGGTGCGCAGCAAGTTGAAGGTTGGCGGCATTCTGCACATGGCCACCGACTGGGAACCGTACGCCGAATACATGCTGGAAGTGATGAACGTCGCCCCGGGCTATCGCAACCTCGCTGAAGACGGCAAGTGCGTGCCACGCCCGGCCGAACGCCCGATCACCAAGTTCGAACGCCGCGGCGAACGTCTTGGCCATGGCGTGTGGGACCTGAAGTTCGAAAAACTCGCTTAACCATCACGCAATACCCAATGTGGGAGCGGGCTTGCTCGCGAAGGTGCCGTAACAGTCGATATCAATGTCGATTGATCTAACGTCTTCGCGAGCAAGCCCGCTCCCACAGTTGTTTTGTGTGTGTTGAAAATCAGCGGCGGTCGGCGACTACGCCGATCAGTACCAGCACCACCAACAGCACTGGTGCCAGGCTGTAGTTGTTGAACTGGCTCAAGCCCTTGATCACCCATGGCGTGGCGTAGATCAACGCGGCACCGCTGCCGATCATGCACAGCAGGGCCATCAGCGGCACGCGCAGGGCGCCGGCGATGCTGCCCAGGCGTTGTTCGACCCAGCCTTTGAAGTCGGCGCCGAACAGCACCAGCAGGCAACCCACCAGGGCCAGGGCGATTTCCGAGAGGTTGCTGCGGCTCCAGCGGGAGACGGTGGCGAGCAGGTCGAGTATCAAATCCATGCGTTTTCCCTTTGGGCTGAAGTCAGTTCAGAAATTGTTGCAGCAAATCGTTTAGAAACAGTTGTCCGCGCTCGGTGGCCGCCAGGCGTGACGGTTCGACCTGCAACAGACCGCTTTGTTCTGCCGCCGCCCGGCCTTCGGCGAGGCTTTCCAGCGACAGCCCCGTGCGCTGCGGGTACAGGCGCGATTCCACACCCGCAGTGAGGCGCAGAGCGTTCATCAGAAATTCGAACGGCATTTCATCATTGGTCAGTGCCTTTTCGCCAGCCTGAAAATTTTTCGCCGGGTTGAGGTAGTCCTTCGGCAGGCGCGTCTTCCAGGTGCGCACGATGCGCCCGTCCGGGTGGCTGAGTTTGCCATGGGCGCCGGCGCCGATGCCGATGAAGTCACCGAAACTCCAGTAATTGAGGTTGTGCCGCGCCGGGCGACCGGGCAGGGCATAGGCCGAGACTTCGTATTGCGCGTAACCGTGTTCGGCCAGCAGCGCTTGCCCGGCTTCTTGAATGTCCCACAGCGTGTCGTCTTCCGGCAGCACAGGCGGCTGGTTCCAGAACACCGTGTTCGGTTCCAGCGTCAGTTGATACCAGGAAATGTGCGTGGGCTTGAGTTCAATGGCCTGGCGCAGATCGCTCAAGGCATCGTCCAGCGACTGATCCGGCAAGCCGTGCATCAAGTCGAGGTTGAAGTTGTCGAAACCCGCCCGCCGCGCCATGCCTGCCGCGCGCACGGCTTCATCGCCGTTGTGGATGCGGCCCAAGGCCTTGAGTTTTTCCTGCTGGAAGCTCTGAATGCCGATCGACAGGCGATTGATCCCCAGTTTGCGATACGCAACGAACTTCTCTTGCTCGAACGTCCCGGGATTGGCTTCCAGAGTGATTTCGATGTCGGCGGCGAACGCAATGCGCTGCTCGACGCCTTCCAGCAAACGGCCGAGGGCGTCGGCACTGAACAGGCTGGGAGTGCCACCACCGAAGAAAATCGAACTCAACTCACGACCGTAAACGGCGTGCAGATCCTCATCGAGATCGGCCAGTAACGCGTCGACGTATTCCTGCTCCGGCAGCACTGGGCTGGCGGTGTGCGAGTTGAAATCGCAATACGGGCATTTGCGCACACACCACGGAATGTGGATGTACAGCGCCAAGGGCGGCAGCGTGGGTAGCGGTGCCCGAGGCGAAGAGGCGCCGCCGCCGATGATCAGCGACGACGCAGAGGGGGTGTCGGTCATTTCAGGCCCAGACGCTGGCGCAGCAGATCCATTGCTCGGGCGCGGTGGCTGATCTGGTTCTTGTCGGCAGGAGTCAGTTCGGCGCTTGAGCAATCGCGCTCCGGCACCCAGAACAGCGGGTCGTAGCCGAAACCGTGCTCGCCGCTGGCGGCGGTCAGCATGCGCCCGTGCCACAGCCCTTCGCAGAGGATCGGCAACGGATCATCGGCGTGACGCACCAGCGCCAGGACGCAGACGAATTGCGCGCCGCGTTCGGCTTCAGGTACGTCTTTGAGGGCGTCGAGCAATTTGGCGTTGTTCGCCGCATCGCCCTTGCCGTCGGCATAGCGCGCCGAGTAGATGCCCGGCGCACCGCCGAGGAAATCCACCGCCAGACCGGAATCGTCGGCCAGCGCCGGCAGGCCGGAAATGCGTGCAGCATTGCGCGCCTTGAGGATCGCGTTCTCGACGAACGACAGGCCGGTTTCCTCCGGCTCAACCGTGCTCCACTCGCCGATCGAGCGCAGTTGCACCGATTCGCCGAGCATGGCCTGGAGTTCCTTGAGTTTGCCGGCGTTATGGCTGGCCAGTACGAGTTGCTTGAGGTTCATCATTCGCCGGGAAAAAGTTCTTGGTTGAAATTGATGGTGTCGATCTTGTCACCGGTCTGCACCTTGATTTCAAAGGTGCGGGTTTCCTGCTGAGGTACCGGGTATTGGGCGATGTAGTAGATCGCGCCCTGTTCGGTGACTTGCTTGAAATTCAGCGGCACGCTCTGGCTGGTCAGGTCTTTGACCGTGCCGGTGACGCTGGCGCTCAGTGGTTTGCCGTCCTTGATCACCGAGACATTGATCACGCCCTGGTTCTTGCTGCGGATCAGTTCGGCAGCCTTGGCGATGTCGGGCGTCAGGAAGGTGGAGTTGAAGGTGTTGTAATGCACGGTGACATCACCGAACACTTCCTTGCGCTCACTCTTGATGGCATCGGCAGCCATCGCGGTGGCGCTCAGGCAGGCAGTGAATAACAACAGCGCTAAACGGCCCATGATCGTTCTCCTCGGATTGTCGTGGCTCAGACCGCGACCTTGTGGTCAGCCAGCACGGGGCTGCTGACGCGGTAGATACCAATTTCACCTAACAGATTAGGCCATAGCTTACTGGCCCACCCGTGGCGGTGCTGTTGATCTACGGCAAGCCGATCAATGACCTTCGCGTCACGTTCGCGACAAAGTTCTTCAAAGTCTTCAAAGGTGCAGAAGTGGATGTTCGGCGTGTTGTACCAGGTATAAGGAAGAAACTCGGAAACCGGCATGCGGCCCTTGCTCGCCAGGTACCAGCGGCAGCGCCAGTGGCCGAAGTTCGGGAACGTAATGATGCACTGACGACCGACACGCAGCATTTCGTCGAGGATCTTGTCCGGGTAATGCACCGCCTGCAGGGCCTGGGTCATCACCACGATGTCGAAGCTGTTGCTGGCGAAGTTGCCCAGCCCCTTGTCCAGATCCTGCTCGATGACGTTGACGCCTTTGGCCACACACTCGGCGATGTTGTTGGCGTCGTTTTCCAGGCCATAACCGGTGACCTGTTTATGGTCGCGCAGCCAACTCAGCAACTCGCCGTTACCGCACCCGAGGTCGAGGACGCGGCTGCCAGCGGGGATCCATTCCTGGATGATTTCCAGATCAGCTCTCATGGCTTTCTCACAGCGTGATTCGGTTCATGTAATTGCCGAACGCCTGCAAGTAGCGGGGGATCGGAATCAGGAAGGCGTCGTGGCCCTGTGGCGCGTCGATTTCCAGGTAGCTGACGTCTTTGCGCGCCGCCATCAGGGCATCCACCAGTTCCCGCGAACGGGCCGGGGAGAAGCGCCAGTCGGTGGTGAACGACATCACGCAGAACTTGGCCGTGGCGTTCTCGAAGGTTTTCGCCAGGTTATCGTCGAAGTTCGCCGCCGGATCGAAGTAGTCCAGCGCCTTGGTCATCAGCAGATAGGTGTTGGCGTCGAAACGTCCGGAGAACTCTTCGCCCTGATAGCGTAAATAGCTTTCGACCTGGAACTCGACACTGTGGAAGTCGTAGTTGAGCTTCTCGCTCTTCAGGCCGCGGCCGAATTTCTCGCCCATGGAGTCGTCGGACAGGTAGGTGATGTGCCCGACCATCCGCGCCAGCATCAGCCCGCGCTTGGGGATCACACCCGCTTCCTGGAACGAACCGCCGTGAAATTCCGGGTCGGTGAGGATCGCCTGGCGCGCCACTTCGTTGAAGGCGATGTTTTGCGCCGACAGCTTGGGGGCCGAAGCGATGGCCAGGCAATGGCGTACGCGATCGGGGTAGGTGATGGTCCATTGCAACGCTTGCATGCCGCCCAGGCTACCGCCGATCACCGCTGCCCATTGGCCGATGCCCAGCAGGTCGGCCAGACGCGCCTGGCTGTGTACCCAGTCTTCGACGGTCAGCACCGGGAAATCGGCGCCAAATGGCTTGCCGGTTTCCGGGTTGAGGCTGCTCGGGCCGGTGGACCCGTTGCAGCCGCCGAGGTTGTTCAGGCTGACCACGAAGAACTTGTGGGTGTCGATCGGTTTGCCGGGGCCGATGCAACTGTCCCACCAGCCGGGCTTGCGGTCGTCTGGGCTGTGATAGCCGGCGGCATGATGATGGCCGGACAAGGCATGGCAGATCAGTACAGCGTTGCTCGCCTGCGCGTTCAGCGTGCCGTAGGTTTCGTAGATCAGGTCATAGGCCGCCAGCGAACGGCCACAGGCCAAAGCCAGAGGTTCGCTGAAGTGCGCCGTGTGCGGCGTCACCAGACCAACAGAATCGGGGGGGAAGGCAGTTGGCATCGACCCTGCTCTCGTTGAAATGAGGCGTAAGTCTAAAGACCGCTGGGGTTAGCGGCAAGCAACGATCAGGGGCGGCAGAGCCCCGGCAAATCCGGCAACTTCTTCGGCGAGCAGATCTTCACCCGCTTCTGCCGATTCAGCTCACCACTGAGCAAACTGACCTGGCTCTTGGAAACCCCAAAAGCCTTGGCCAGAAAACCCATCAGATAGGCATTGGCCTTGCCCTCGACCGGCGGCGCGGTCAGGCGGATCTTCAAACGATCACCATGCAGCCCGGCGAAATCATCGCTACGGGCCGCCGGTTGAAGATGACATTCGAGGATCAGGTCGTCCCCGTCCCAGCGAAACCAGCTCACATCAGCAGGCGCAGGATTTCCGGCATCATCGTCATCGCCGCGAGGTTGTTGATCACCAGCATGTCGATCAGTTTCAACGCGAGGAAGGCGAAGATCGGCGACAGGTCCAGGCCACCCATGCTTGGCAGGAAGCGACGGAACGGCGCCAGGGCCGGTTCGCAGATCTGGTTGACCAGTTCGGCACCCGGGTTGTGGCTGCCCGGAGCGACCCACGACAGGATCACGCTGATGATCAGGGCGAAGAAGAAGATCTTCAGAAACAGCGCGGTCACGCCAATGATCGACCAAATGAACAGTTGCAGCGGGTTGCCGGTGGTGCCGTAAGTCAGCAGCAGGGTCAGCGCCATCAGCGCCAGTTGCACCAGAATCGCCAGCACCAGCGACGACATGTCGAGACCGAACACGCTCGGGATGATCCGGCGCAGAGGCTTGAGCAGTGGCTGGGTGGCCTTGACCACGAACTGGCACAGCGGGTTGTAGAAATTCGCCCGCACCAGTTGCAGGACGAAGCGCAGCAGTACGATCAGCAGGTACAGGCTGCCGAGGGTTTGCAGCACGTAAACCGCTGCGGTGTTCAATCCAATCATGTAAGGCTCCTTATTTGCCCAGTTGTTCGGCCATTTCGGCCGAGCGGTGCGCGGCGGCGCCGAGTGCTTTTTCAACCAGGGCTTCGAAACCACCGGCCTGGAACGATTTGATTGCAGCTTCTGTGGTGCCGGCCGGCGACGTCACGCGGCGGCGCAGTTCGGCGGCATCAACGTCGCTGGAAGCGGCCATGTGCGCGGCGCCGAGGGCGGTTTGCAGGGTCAGTTGTTCAGCGGTTTCTTTTGGCAGGCCGAGTTTGACGCCAGCAGCGGTCATCGCTTCGATCAGCAGGAAGAAATACGCCGGGCCGGAACCGGACACCGCAGTGACCGCATCCAGTTGTTGTTCTTCGTTCAGCCACAGCGCCATGCCGACGGCGGACAGTAGCTCTTCGGCTTGCTGACGCTGCTCGGCGGTCACTGCGTCGGTGGCGTACAAACCGCTGACGCCCTGACGCAACAGCGCCGGGGTGTTCGGCATGCAGCGCACAATCGGCTGTTCGCCGAGCCAGGCGGTCATGCTGGCGCAGGTGATGCCAGCGGCAATCGAAACCACCAGTTGATTGGGTTTCAGGCTCGGGCGGATGGCTTCGCACACGGCTTTCATTGCCTGAGGCTTGACCGCGAGAACGACGACGTCGACGCCGTCGATGGCTTGGGCGTTGTCGGCAAATGTTTCGATGCCATGCGCGGCGCTGACCTTGGCGCGGGTTTCTTCACCCGGATCGCTGGCGCGGATGTGCGTGGCTTCCAGACCCTTGGCCCGCAGGCCGCCGATGAGGCTGGCGGCCATGTTGCCGGCACCGATAAAGGCAATGCGTGTGTTGCTCATGTCAGGTCCTTATCTGGAAATGTTCAGGATTGGGAATAATCTCGGGCGCCAAACAGGGCCGTACCGATACGAACCCAGGTGGCGCCTTGGGCGATAGCCGACTCAAGATCGTGGCTCATGCCCATCGAAAGTGTGTCGAGCGGCAGATTCAGGCTTTCCTGCAAACGTTGCACGGCGGCAAAAGCGGCGTCCTGTTCGGCGCGCTCTTCGGTTGGCTCGGGAATGGCCATCAGTCCGCGCAGCTTCAGGTGCGGCAGGGCGCTGATGGCCAAGGCCAGTGCCGGTAGGTCGGCCGGGGTGCAGCCGGACTTGCTGGCTTCACCGCTGACGTTGACCTGAATGCAGATGTTCAGCGGCGGCAGGTCGGCCGGGCGCTGCTCGGACAGGCGTTGGGCGATTTTCAGGCGATCCACGGAGTGCACCCAGTCGAAATGCTCGGCGATGGCGCGAGTCTTGTTCGATTGAATGGGGCCGATGAAGTGCCAGATCAAGGGCAGGTCGGCCAGTTCGAGCTGTTTGCCCAAGGCTTCCTGCAGGTAGTTCTCGCCAAAGTCACGCAAGCCGGCGGCATGCGCTTCGCGCAGGGCCTGGGCGGGTTTGGTTTTGCTTACCGCCAGCAGTTGGACGCTGTTTTCATCGCGCTTTGCAGCTTTTACCGCTGCCTGGATGCGCGAACCAACCAGTTGGATGTTGTCTGCTATCGTGGACATCAAGAGGCGCCAGCGGTCTGAAGGTTCGCGGCATTCTACTGGAATTGAGGAGCGCTATGGATATCACTGAACTGCTGGCCTTCAGCGCCAAACAGGGCGCGTCCGACCTGCACCTGTCGGCCGGTCTGCCGCCGATGATCCGCGTCGATGGCGATGTGCGACGGATCAATCTGCCCGCGCTGGATCACAAGCAAGTGCACGAATTGATCTACGACATCATGAACGACACCCAGCGAGTCGACTTCGAGAAACACCTGGAAACGGATTTCTCCTTCGAAGTCCCTGGCGTGGCGCGCTTTCGGGTCAATGCGTTCAACCAGAACCGTGGCGCCGGGGCGGTGTTTCGCACCATTCCCTCGAAAGTGTTGAGCATGGAAGACCTCGCCATGGGCGACGTCTTTCGCAAGATCACCGATGCGCCACGCGGGCTGGTGCTGGTCACCGGGCCGACCGGTTCCGGCAAGTCGACCACGCTGGCGGCGATGATCGATTACCTCAACACCCATCGCCATCACCACATCCTGACCATCGAAGATCCCATCGAATTCGTTCACGAATCGCGCAAATGTCTGATCAATCAGCGTGAAGTCCACCGCGATACCCGCAGTTTCGCCACCGCGTTGCGTTCAGCGTTGCGGGAAGACCCGGATGTGATCCTGGTGGGCGAGATGCGCGACCTGGAAACCATTCGCCTGGCGCTGACCGCGGCTGAAACCGGGCATCTGGTGTTCGGCACGCTGCACACCACCTCGGCGGCCAAGACCATCGATCGGGTGGTGGACGTGTTTCCCGGTGACGAGAAATCGATGGTGCGTTCAATGCTGTCAGAGTCGTTGCTGGCAGTCGTCTCGCAGACGCTGATCAAGAAGGTTGGCGGCGGACGGGTGGCGGCGCACGAAATCATGCTGGGCACGTCGGCGATCCGTAACCTGATCCGCGAGGACAAGGTGGCGCAGATGTATTCGGCGATTCAGACCGGCGGGTCGTTGGGGATGCAGACACTGGACATGTGCCTGAAGGATCTGGTGACCAAAGGCTTGATCAGTCGCGAGCATGCGCGGGATAAGGCGCGTACGCCGGATAATTTCTGAGCGGGCGCTTGTGTCGCTTCCATTGCACCCTTCGCGAGCAAGCCCGCTCCCACCTTTGATTTGTGAACGACACAGATCCAATGTGGGAGCGGGCTTGCTCGCGAAGGGGCCAGTACTGCTTGAACAGATTCTGGATCAGTCAGCTCAGCGCTGAACCACGCGCATCTGCTTCGACTCGTTGGGCAATACGCGTTTGGCCACGACGTAATGCTTCTGCCAGTACGGTTTGTTCAGTGTGTCGATGCTCACCGCTTTGCCACGACGTGGTGCGTGGATGAAGCGGTCGTTGCCCAGGTAGATTGCAACGTGATTGACCCGACGGCTCTTGATGTTGAAGAAGATCAGATCGCCCGGCTTCAGATCCTTGCGCTCGACTTTCACGCCGTGACCGCTGGCCATGGCATTGGAGGTGCGTGGCAGGTCGAACGTAGCGTCGTTGAACGCGTATTTCACCAGGCCGCTGCAATCGAAGCCTTTACTGGGGCTGCTGCCGCCCCAACGGTAAGGCGTACCGAGGACGTTCACCGCACGGCTGAGGACGTTGCTGCTGGTTTTGTTCGCCATCTGCGGAAGCAGCTTGCTGTGGCCATTGCTGCTCAGGACGGTGTGTTTGACCTGTTTGCTTTTGCTCGATGGCGCAGAAGCATGGGATTTAGGGGTAAAGCCGTTAACGTTGGGAAGACGTTGCTCACGATTGGTGGCGTGGGCGGCCAGTGGCATTAATAGGCAAATAGTTAGCCATGTCTTGAAAAATGGTCGCATTAGGCGTGGCTCTTAGGTGATAGCGCGCAACTTTATAACAGCTTTTTTGTCCCTACCGAGGCCGTTGGTCGATTCAATCGGGAGGCAACGGAACCAAATAAGCTGCAAATTGACGCGATTGTCTGACAGAGGTCCGGTGTTATAAGGGTTTGACGGACGTCACCTTAACATTTGCCATACGTCGGCCACCTGTAAAAAAGTCACAAAGAATTCAAGAATATTTATCTATCGTGTGCAACGAGGTCTTCATGAACAGCTATCGGTTACCCCGTGTGAAGGAAAAAGACACCCACAGCAAAGTGATCGGCTACCTGCTGTGGATTTTCGGTTTTACCGGCGCTCACCGCTTTTATTACGGCAAACCGGTGACCGGGACGATCTGGTTTTTCACCTTCGGTTTGTTAGGGATCGGCTGGCTGATCGACGTGTTTCTGATCCCGGCGATGGACCGCGAAGCGGATCTGCGATTTGCCGCAGGGCCGATCGAATACAACGTGGCGTGGATTCTGCTGACGTTCCTTGGCGTGCTCGGTGTGCACCGGATGTACCAGGGCAAGTGGATCAGCGGCTTGCTGTACCTGCTGACCGGTGGGTTGTTCTTTGTGGGTGTGCTGTATGACTTCTGGACGCTCAATGATCAGGTGTCGCTGCGTAACGCCGAAAATCGCGGCGCCTTCCAGTAAGCCTTCGCGAGCAAGACCGCTCCCACACTGGATTTGTGATCGACACCAATCCAGTGTGGGAGCCAGCCCGGTATCAAGCCTGGTGGCTGATCCGTCCGTCCACCAAGGTATAGCGAACCACACCCGGCAAGCTGTGACCGAGGAACGGGCAGTTCTCGCCCTTCGACAGCCAGCCTTCGCCGGCCACGGTCGAGGCTTTCGGATCGAACAGCACGATATCCGCCGCACCGCCGACCGCCAGTTTGCCCGCTGGCAGGCGCAGCGCCTGCGCTGGGCCTGCGCTCAAGCGTGCCAGCAGGGTCGGTAGATCGAGCAAGCCATCCTCAACCAGCGTCATCGCCAGAGGCAGCAGCAATTCAACACTGCTGATGCCCGGCTCGGTCGCGCCGAACGGTGCCAGTTTGGCGTCATGCTCGTGGGGCTGGTGATGGCTGGAAATCGCCGACACCACACCCGACTTCACGGCTTCACGCAGGCCGTCGCGGTCGGCGCGGGTGCGCAGCGGCGGCTGGACGTGATAGAGGCTGCTGAAGTCGATCAGCGCTTCGTCGGTCAGAATCAACTGATACAACGCCACGTCTGCCGTCACTTTCAAACCACGGGCCTGCGCCTGAGCGATCAGCGCGACGCCGCGAGCGCTGGTCAACTGGCTGAAGTGCGCGCGCACCCCGGTTTGCTCGACCAGCAGCAGGTCCCGGGCCAAGGCCACGGTTTCAGCGGTTTCCGGAATGCCCGGCAGGCCAAGGAAGCTGGCGGTTGGGCCTTCGTGGGCCAGCCCCCCGTCGGCCAGATCGTGATCCTGCGAGTTGAAGATCACCGTCAGGTCGAAGGTGGCGGCGTACTCCAGCGCCCGGCACAGGGTACGGGTGTTGCGGAAACTCTCCAGACCATTGCCGAATGCGACGCAACCGGCGTCACGCAGGGCGATCAGTTCGGCCAGTTGTTCGCCGTCCAGGCCTTTGCTCAGCGCGCCAATCGGGAAGACCTTGGTGTTGCCGGCCTCGCGGGCGCGGTCGAGAATCAGCTCGGCCACGGCAGAGGTGTCGAGCACCGGTTTGGTTTTCGGCGGGCAGCACAGGCTGGTCACGCCACCGGCCGCCGCCGCGCGGGTTTCGCTGGCGATGCTGCCTTTGCGGCTGTAACCCGGCTCGCGCAGGGCGACGTTCAAGTCGACCAGGCCCGGAGCGGCCACAAGGCCTGTGGCGTCGATGGTTTCGACAGCGTTGAAACCGGCCGGCGCCGCGCCCAGGGCGACGATCTTGCAGGCTTGAACGTGAATATCGGTGATTTGATCCAGGCCACTGCTTGGATCGATGACGCGGGCGCCGAGAATGCTGAGCTTCACTGGGCGTTCTCCTGCTCGAATTGACGTTGCGCAGTCTGTCCGCTCATGGCCATCGACAGCACAGCCATACGCACCGCGATGCCGTAGGTCACCTGGTTGAGGATCACCGAGTGCGGGCCGTCGGCCACCGCCGACTCGATCTCCACCCCACGGTTGATCGGCCCCGGGTGCATGACGATGCAATCGGGTTTGGCCCCGGCCAGACGTGCAGTGGTCAGGCCGAACAGGCGATAGAACTCGCCTTCGCTCGGCAGCAGGCCGCCGGACATGCGTTCACGTTGCAGGCGCAGCATGATCACCACGTCAACGTCCTTAAGGCCTTCAGTCATGTCGGTGTACACCTTCACGCCGTACTGCTCGATGCCGATCGGCAGCAGGGTTTTGGGCGCGATCACGCGGATGTCCGGGCAGCCGAGGGTCTTGAGGGCGAGCATGTTCGAACGCGCCACCCGCGAGTGCAGGATGTCGCCGACGATGGCCACCGAGAGGTTTTCGAAGCCGCCCTTGTGCCGACGGATGGTGAGCATGTCGAGCATGCCTTGCGTCGGGTGCGCGTGACGGCCGTCGCCGCCGTTGATGATCGCCACTTGCGGGCAGACATGCTCGGCGATGAAGTGCGCGGCGCCGGAGTCGCCGTGGCGCACGACGAACATGTCGGCGGCCATGGCTTCGAGGTTGCGCAGGGTGTCGAGCAGGGTTTCACCTTTACTGGCCGACGACGTCGACACGTTCAGGGTGATCACGTCCGCTGACAGCCGCTGGGCTGCCATTTCGAAGGTGGTGCGGGTGCGGGTGGAGTTTTCGAAGAACACGTTGCACACGGTCTTGCCGCGCAGCAACGGAACTTTCTTCACTGCGCGGGCACCGACTTCAAGGAACGAGTCGGCGGTGTCGAGGATTTCCGTCAGCAACTCGCGGCGCAGGCCATCGAGCGAGAGGAAGTGGCGCAGCTGGCCCTGATCATTGAGCTGCAGCGGGCGCTTGGTATCTAGAGGCGTCATCGCGAGGGTACTCTCAATAGGGCGGATTAAGGATTCAGGTCTTGCAGTTCGAGCGTCAACGGCTCGGGGCCGGACAGCTTTACGCGCTCGTGGGCGGCCAGCGACAGCGTTGCGCCGACCACGTTCGGGCGGATCGGCAGCTCGCCAGCGTCCAGATCGAGCATGCACACCAGGGTCACGCTGGCCGGGCGGCCATAGTCGAACAGTTCGTTCAGGGCGGCGCGGATGGTGCGTCCGCTCATCAGCACGTCGTCGATCAATACCAGATGCTGGCCTTCGATTTCGAAGGGCAGGGCGGACGGACGCACTTGCGGGTGCAGGCCGTTCTGGCTGAAGTCGTCGCGGTAGAAGGAGACATCCAGCGTGCCCAGTGGTGCGTCGCTGCCCAGTTCCTTGAGCAGAGCCTGCGCGACCCAGATGCCGCCGGTGCGGATGCCGATGTAACGCGGTTCGCTGATATCACGCTGTGCAAGGTGCGCCTTGAGGCGGGTCGCCATCTGACTGATCAGATCGGCGGGATTGGGCAGGCTCATGGTTGCTCCTTCTTCAACCCGAGCCGTGTCCTACCGGACGTGGCTGGGCGTTTGGCCAAAAGAAAAGCGCCGTAGCGCTTTGCAGAATTAAATGCAGTCAGGATTCGAACAATGCAGTGTTTTCATCGAGCCAGCCTTGCAACAGCAGGGCGGCGGCGATGGCGTCCACCGGGTTGTCGCGGTAGCTGCCCTTTTGTCCGCCACGTACCAGACGCTCGCCCTTGGCCTCGAACGTGGTCAGGCGTTCGTCGTGGGTATAGAAGGGCACATTGAAGCGGCCGTTGAGGCGGCGGGCGAATTTCTCGGCGCGCAGGCACATCTCGCTCGGCGTGCCGTCCATGTTCAGCGGCAAACCGACCACCACGGCGTCGGGTTTCCATTCCTTTATAAGGGCCTCGACCTGGTTCCAGTCGGGCACGCCGTTCTGCGCTTTCAAGGTGCAGAGTTCGCGGGCCTGGCCGGTGATCACCTGGCCGACGGCAACGCCGATCTGTTTGGTGCCGTAGTCAAAGCCGAGAATCAAGCGCAGGGCCATCAGGCGTGACCTGCCTGGCTGGTCAGCAGGTTGAGGTTGATCCCCAAGTGCCTGGCCGCCGCTTCAAGGCGTAATTCGCTGGTGGTGTTGAACAGGATGTCGGCATTGTACGGGCAGTTCAGCCAGGCGTTGTCGGCCATTTCGGCCTCCAGCTGCCCGGCTTCCCAACCGGCGTAGCCGAGGGCGATCAGGCTTTTCGCCGGGCCCACGCCGTCAGCAATGGCGAACAGCACGTCCTGCGAGGTGGACAGGGCCAGGTCGCCGTCGAGCTGGGCGGTGGCCTGGAACGTCTTGCCCGCCGGGTGCAGAACGAAACCACGATCGGTCTGCACCGGGCCGCCGATGAAGATCGGCACATGCTGGCAGAGGCCGGGCGGGTCGATTTCCGGGCGCAATTGCTCAAGGATGTCTGCCAGATTCAGCTCTTGCGGCCTGTTGACCACGATGCCCATGGCGCCATTGGCCGTGTGCTCGACGATGTAGGTCAAGGTGTGGGCAAAGTTCGGGTCGGCCATGTGCGGCATGGCGATCAGGAATTGGTGCTTGAGGTAGCTGGGGCTGACGTTTTTCATGTGCGCTAGTGTGGCGTTCAAGGGGCGAACTGACAAGCTGGGGATGCTGGCAGCAACACAGTTCCCACAGGGGATTTGCGGTGTGTTCAGTTGCTCGAGAGTTTGTCACCCCGGGCGAATTTCCAGGTGCGGATGATTTCCAGTCGGTCGATATCCGACAGATCGCCGGTAAACGGTGCAAACGGCGCCGCCAGCCGGACGATGCGCTGTGCCGCCTGATCCAGCAGCGGATGGCCGGACGATTCCAGCACCAGCACTTCATACAGCGAACCGTCGCGGTTGATCGAGACCAACAGGCGCAAATTACCGTAGATCTGTTTGCGCCGCGCTTCGTCGGGGTAATTGAGGTTGCCGATGCGCTCGACCTTCTTGCGCCAGTCGTCTTTGTACCAGGCGCCCTTGTCGCGCATGGTCGATGCGGCGCTCAAACGGTGGATGCGCGGGCGTTTGGCGTAGAGTTGTTGTTCCTTGGCCAGTTCCGCTTCGAGGCTGGCGATGTCGCTGGACAACTGGGAGCTGTCGAACTCCGGCGCGTCGACGGTCGGTTTGACTTTGGTTTTGGGTTCTTCTTTCTTGGTTGGCGCTTTTTTCGGCTTTGGCGCGACCGTGGTCACGGCAGCCTTCGGCGCGGCTTCCTGTACTTGCGGTTTGGCGGCCGGTGGCGGGGTGACTTTTTTGACCTGATTGTCCTGGAACGGCGCGACTTCGGTGGTCTTGGGGATCGCCTTCTTGTCGAGGGTGCCGCTGCCTTCCTGATGTTCCTGCGCCAGAAAGTCAGCTTTCTCGGGCTTCTTTTCGCTCTTGAAGGTGGCGAGGGTGATTTCCAGGGTTTTGCTGATCTGCTTGGGCTCGACCATCGTGAAGCCGACGCCAAGCAGCAGCGCCAAATGAATCAGCGCCGCGAGAAACAGGGTAAATCCGAGGCGATCGGCCGGGCGCACGCCGCGATGGGCGAGTTCAGTGGGCAGATCGGACGGGAGGGTCATGACAAGGAAACCAACATCGCGTTTTTCAGAGGCGGGGCATGATAACGCAATGTTGGTCGCATCTTGGTTGTTCTATCTCAACGAGCTTGAAGCTTCTGATCGATGGCATCCATCAACAGGCCACCAATGTCGGTGCCAAACGCGTTATCGATTTCACGGATGCAGGTCGGGCTGGTGACGTTGATCTCGGTCAGGTGCTCGCCGATCACGTCCAGGCCGACGAACAGCAGGCCTTTCTCGCGCAAGGTCGGGCCGACCTGAGCGGCGATCCAGCGATCCTTGTCGGTCAGCGGCCGCGCTTCACCACGGCCACCGGCCGCGAGGTTGCCACGGGTTTCGCCCTGCGCCGGAATCCGCGCCAGGCAGTAATCCACCGGCTCGCCGTCGATCATCAGAATGCGTTTGTCGCCGTCCTTGATGGCTGGCAGGTAAGCCTGACCCATGATCTGCTGGCCGCCGAGAGCGGTCAGGGTTTCCAGAATCACCGAGAGGTTCGGATCGCCCGCACGGTGGCGGAAGATCGAGGTGCCACCCATGCCGTCCAGCGGCTTGAGGATCACATCGCCGTGTTTGGCGGCGAATTCACGCAACACATCCGCGCGGCGGCTGACCACGGTCGGTGGCGTGCACTGCGGGAACAGCGTGGCGAACAGCTTTTCATTGCAGTCGCGCAGGCTCTGCGGCTTGTTCACCACCAGCACGCCCGCGGTTTCGGCTTGTTCGAGCAGATAAGTGGAGTAGACGAACTCCATGTCGAAGGGTGGATCCTTGCGCATCAGGATCACGTTCAGATCGCTCAGCAGGTTGTCCTGCTCGGCGTCCAGTTCGAACCATTTTTCCGGGTTGGCGAAGACTTTCAGTGGGCGCATCCGCGCCCGCGCCTGACCTTCGGCCTGATACAGGTCGCGCTGCTCCATATAGAACAGCTCCCAGCCACGCTTCTGCGCGGCCAGCAGCATGGCCAGCGAGCTATCCTTTTTATAGGAGATGCTGGCGATAGGGTCCATGACAATCCCGACGCGAACGCTCATTGGGTTTTCCTCGAAAATTGGCTACCGGATCGGTATTGAAAAAGTGCCGCCAGAGTGGCTCCGAGCGGGTTTTCGGTCAAGGAAAAACCCGTCGATAGATTGCATCTGGAGACTGTGCTAAAAAGGCTGCCATGCCGTGCTGGCCCTTGAACATCAAGGGTTTCCGGCCATCAGTCATCACAAAACGGACAATTTGATTCGCAAAGGCGACGGTAGAGCCCCCTTATGGAACAGCAGTCCAGCGCCTTGAAGGTCATGGTGATCGACGACTCCAAAACGATTCGTCGCACCGCCGAAACATTGTTGAAAAATGTCGGCTGCGAAGTGATCACGGCGATTGACGGTTTCGACGCGTTGGCGAAGATCGCCGACAACCATCCCGGAATCATTTTTGTCGACATCATGATGCCGCGTCTGGATGGTTATCAGACCTGCGCTTTAATCAAGAACAACAGCGCGTTCAAGGCAACGCCGGTGATCATGCTGTCGTCCAGGGACGGGTTGTTCGACAAGGCCAAGGGCCGGATTGTCGGCTCTGATCAATTTTTGACCAAGCCTTTCAGCAAGGAAGAACTGCTCAACGCGATTCAGGCCCATGTTCCGGGCTTCGCCGCTGTTTTGCCGCAGTAAGACACGCACAGTGACGCTCGGCCAGCGGGCCGGATGTCGACAAGAAAAATGGGGAAAACCATGGCACGTATCCTGATCGTCGATGATTCGCCGACTGAAATGTACAAACTGACCGGCATGCTGGAAAAGCACGGCCACGAAGTGCTGAAAGCCGAGAACGGCGCCGACGGTGTCGCGCTGGCCCGTCAGGAAAAACCTGACGCGGTACTGATGGACATCGTCATGCCCGGCCTCAATGGCTTTCAGGCGACCCGTCAGTTGACCAAGGACGCCGATACCAGCCACATCCCGGTGATCATCATCACCACCAAGGATCAGGAAACCGACAAGGTCTGGGGCACTCGTCAGGGCGCCAGGGACTACCTGACCAAACCGGTCGACGAAGAGACCCTGATCAAAACCCTGAACAACGTACTCAAAGGCTGATCGCGCAACCATGAGCGAATCGCTGACCGCGTTCGAACTGCTCTGGCAGATCGACCAGCGCTGCCGCTTGCTGGCGGCGGACCTGCCGTCGCAACCGGCGCGCCAGGATCGCTGGAGCGGCATCGGCTTTCGCCTCGGCGAGCACTGGTATGTGGCGCCGATGGGCGAAGTCAGCGAAGTGCTGCATGAACCGCGTTTCACTCAGTTGCCCGGGGTCAAACCGTGGGTCAAGGGAGTCGCTAACCTGCGTGGGCGGTTGCTGCCGATCATGGATCTGTGCGGTTTTTTCGGTCATGAACTGTCGCCACTGCGTAAACAGCGGCGGGTATTGGTGGTGGAGCATGGCGAGGTGTTTGCCGGGCTGATGGTCGATGAAGTCTTTGGCTTGCAGCACTTCGATCAGGACAGCTTCGAGCCCATTTCGATCAGTAAACGGCAGGGTTCCAAGGCCGAGTTCGTCAAAGGGTATTTCCGCCGTGAGCAGAACTGGCGGGTGTTCAGCCTGTTTGCGCTGGCACAATCCCCGGTGTTCATGAGCGTCGCAATTTAGTCGAAACACCACAAATCCCATGTGGGAGCGGGCTTGCTCGCAAATACGGTCTGACATTCAATTCGATGCTGGCTGACCCACCGCATTCGCGAGCAAGCCCGCTGCCACATTGAATGCGGCAGGTTTCATAGGCGAGGACCGATGACAAAAGCAAACACAGGCAAGTCGGCGGAAGGATCGCGCAGTCGCTCGCAGATCGTCGTGCTGTTCATCGCACTGATCGTGTTCATCATGCTGCTGTTCGCCAACTTCGCCTACCTCAACACCCAGGCGAACCACGACAAACAGTACATCGGCCACGCCGGGGAACTGCGCGTGCTCTCGCAACGCATCGCCAAGAACGCCACCGAAGCCGCTGCCGGCAAAGCGGCTGCGTTCAAGTTGCTCAGTGATGCGCGCAATGATTTCGCCCAGCGTTGGGGGTATCTGAAAAAGGGTGACCCGGCCACCGGCCTGCCAGCCGCGCCGTCTACCGTGCGCCCGGAAATGCGCGCCGTGCAACTGGACTGGGAGCGCCTGCTGAAAAACACCGACGCCATCCTCTCCAGCGAACAGACCGTACTGTCCCTGCATCAGGTCGCCGCGACCCTGGCCGAAACCGTGCCGCAGTTGCAGATCGAATACGAAAAAGTCGTCGAGATTCTCCTTCAGCGCGGCGCTCCGGCCGCCCAAGTGGCGATGGCTCAGCGCCAATCGCTGCTGGCCGAACGCATCCTCGGCGCGGTCAACACGGTGCTGGCCGGTGATGAAAACTCCCAACAAGCCGCCGACGCCTTTGGCCGCGACGCCACCCGTTTCGGCCAGGTACTCAACGGCATGCTTCAGGGCAACCCGACGCTGAAAATCAGCCAGGTCGAAGACCGCGACGCTCGTGCGCGCTTGAGTGATATTTCCGAGCTGTTCCAGTTCGTCTCCGGCTCCGTGGATGAAATCCTCGAAACCTCGCCGGAGCTGTTCAAGGTTCGCGAGTCGGCCAGCAACATCTTCAACCTGTCGCAAACCCTGCTCGACGAAGCTTCGCACCTGGCCAACGGTTTCGAAAACCTGGCGGGCGGGCGCAACACCGACACCATCGGTGGCTACGTGCTGGGCTTGCTGGCGCTGGCCTCGATCATCCTTATAGGCCTGGTGATGGTGCGGGAAACCAATCGCCAACTGCGCGAGACTGCCGAGAAAAACGAGCGCAACCAGAACGCGATCATGCGTCTGCTCGACGAAATCGAAGACCTCGCCGACGGCGACCTGACCGTGACCGCCTCGGTCACCGAAGACTTCACCGGGACCATCGCCGACTCGATCAACTATTCCGTCGACCAACTGCGCGATCTGGTCGCCACCATCAACCTCACCGCCGGCCAGGTCGCCGCTGCAGTGCAGGAAACCCAGGCCACCGCCATGCATTTGGCGCAGGCCTCCGAGCATCAGGCCCAGCAGATTTCCGAAGCCTCGAGCGCGATCAGCGACATGGCCGAGTCCATCGATCAGGTCTCGGCCAACGCCGCTGAATCCTCGGCGGTGGCCGAGCGCTCGGTAGAGATCGCCAACAAGGGCAACGAGGTGGTGCACAACACCATCCACGGCATGGACAACATTCGCGAGCAGATTCAAGACACCGCCAAACGCATCAAACGCTTGGGTGAGTCTTCCCAAGAAATCGGCGATATCGTCAGCCTGATCGACGACATTGCCGACCAGACCAACATTCTGGCCCTCAACGCCGCGATTCAGGCGTCGATGGCCGGTGATGCCGGACGCGGTTTTGCCGTGGTGGCCGACGAAGTGCAGCGGCTGGCCGAGCGCTCGTCCGCCGCCACCCGGCAAATCGAAACCCTGGTGCGGGCGATCCAGACGGACACCAACGAAGCGGTGATCTCGATGGAGCAGACCACCACCGAAGTGGTGCGCGGCGCACGGCTGGCGCAGGATGCCGGTGTGGCCCTGGAAGAAATCGAAGGCGTGTCCAAGACGCTCGCGGCGCTGATTCAGAGCATCTCCAATGCGGCGCAGCAGCAGACGTCGTCGGCTGGGCAGATCTCGCTGACGATGAACGTGATCCAGCAGATCACCTCGCAGACGTCGTCCGGTTCCACGGCCACCGCCGAGAGCATCGGCAACCTGGCAAAAATGGCCAGTCAGTTGCGCCGCTCGGTGTCCGGCTTCACCTTGCCGGCGGCCTCCGCGTCGGCGACGGATAAAGTGTGATTGGAGCTGCCATGGGTGATCGCCACGACTATGTGGCCCTCGAGTGGGTCAAAGGCGAAATTGCCGAAACGCTGAAACAGGCGCATCGGGCCATTGAAACCGTGCTCGATGATCCGCAGGCGACGCCTGGGCTGGACGAGTGCCTGGATTACATCCATCAGGTCCACGGCAGCCTGCAAATGGTCGAGTTCTATGGCGCGGCACTGCTGGCCGAAGAAATGGAGCAACTGGTCGAAGCCCTGCAACACGAGCGCGTCAGTCATCGCGACGAAGCCCTGCACCTGTTGCTGCAAGCCCTTGGGCAATTGCCGATCTACCTTGATCGCGTGCAGAACGCTCGGCGCGATCTGCCGTTGGTGGTGCTGCCGCTGCTCAACGATTTGCGCAGTGCCCGGGGCGAGAGCCTGCTCTCGGAAACCAGCCTGTTCAGCCCACAACTGCCCGAACTGCCGCCCCTGAACGCACAAGCGCTGGCATTGCTGGCGCCGGCAGAACTGCCAAACATGCTGCGCAAATGGCGCCAGATGCTGCAAATGGCCTTGGTCGGTTTGCTGCGCGAGCAGGACGATCAGACGCACCTCGATTATCTGGCGAAGGTCTTCACCCGCCTCGAAGCCTTGAGCGGCGATGCACCGTTGAGCCCCTTGTGGCAGGTGGCATCAGCCTTGGTCGAAGGCATGCGCCAAGGCGAGATCGCCAACAGCCCGGCGCTGCGCAGCCTGCTCAAGGACGCTGACAAGGAACTCAAACGTCTGCTCGAACAGGGCATGGCCGGCCTCAATCAGCCGCCACCGCCGGAGCTGCTCAAAAGCCTGTTGTTCTATATTGCCAAAGCCGAACATCCCACCGGGCAGATGCTGACCATGAAAGATCACTACTCCCTGGACGACGCGTTGCCCGACAGCGCGATGGTCGACGAAGAGCGCACGCGCCTGGCCGGCCCCGACCGCGACGCGATGCGCTCGGTGCTGGCGGCGTTGTGTGAAGAGCTGGTGCGGGTCAAGGAGCGCCTGGACCTGTTCGTGCGCAGCGACCGTCAGCACATCTCGGATCTGGAGACGCTTCTGGCGCCGCTGCGGCAGATCGCCGACACCCTCGCGGTGCTCGGTTTCGGCCAGCCGCGCAAAGTCATCATCGATCAACTGGCGGTGGTGCTCAGCCTCGCTCAAGGCCAGCGCGAGCCGAACGACGCCATCCTGATGGACGTCGCCGGGGCGCTGCTGTATGTCGAAGCCACGCTGGCCGGCATGGTTGGCACGGTCGAGCCGCAAAGCCCGGAAGATTCGCGCCTGCCGACCACCGACCTGACGCAGATCCACCAGATCGTGATCAAGGAAGCGCGCATCTGCCTGCAACAGGCCAAGGACATGATCGTCGACTACATCGACGCCGACTGGGATCGCCAGCATCTGCTGCCGCTGCCGGCGCTGCTGACCCAGGTGCGCGGTGCGCTGGCGGTGATTGCGCTCGGTCGCGCGGCCAAACTGGTCGAGGCCTGCAATGGTTTCATCCGCGAACACCTGCTACTTGATTCGCACGAACCAGGCTGGCAGCAACTGGACAACCTCGCCGACGTCATCACCAGTCTTGAGTATTACCTTGAGCGTTTGAGCGATGACCCACTGGCGCCGAGCGAGCAACTGCTGGACGTCGCGCAAAAGTCCCTCGCCAGCCTCGGTTTCTTTCCCGACGAGCAGCCCGACGAACAGCATGTGCCGGTGCTCGAGGATGTGCTCAGCCCCAGCGAAGCGCTGGTGATGCAAGACATGCAGGCGCTCGACGACCCGCACATCGTCCAGTCGCTGGCGGATGTGCTGGCCAGCCCGGTGTCGGCGGTCAACCCGCCGGCACTGATCACCCCCGGCAGCCTGATGCCGCCGCCGGCGGATGAAGAACCGGTCGACGATGAACTGCGCGAAGTGTTCCTCGAAGAGACCGACGAAGTCCTTGAAGTCCTCCACGAGTACTTACCGCGCTGGACGGCCCATCCGCAGGATCGCGCCGCGCTGAGCGAACTGCGCCGTGCCTTCCATACCCTCAAGGGCAGCGGGCGGATGGTGCGTGCGTTGATCCTTGGGGAACTGGCGTGGGCGGTGGAAAACCTGCTCAATCGCGTGCTGGAACAAAGCGTCGAACCCGGTTCGGTGGTGCAGCAACTGCTGGGCGACACCGTGCTATTGCTGCCGGAACTGATCAGCGAGTTCGCCACCCACCGTCAACGCCAGCGCAGCGATGTCGATCAACTCGCCGCCCGCGCCCACGCCCTGGCCAAGGGGGACGAACCGCTGGCCGCCGAAGACACCGATGACGTCGCGGCACTCGACCCCTTGTTGCTGGAGATCTTTCGCAACGAGGCCGAAAACCATCTCGTCAGCCTCAATCGTTTCCTCGATCAAGCCGCCGAACACGTGCCGCTGCAAGCCAGCGACGAGTTGCAACGTGCGTTGCACACCCTCAAGGGCAGTGCATCGATGGCCGGGGTCTCGCCGATTGCCGAACTGGCCGCCCCGCTCGATAAACTCGCTCGCGAATTCAAGGCCCATCAACTGGCGCTGGACCTTGATGAGGTGGAATTGCTGCTTGAAGCCGAAGGTCTGTTTCGGGTCGGCCTGCGTCAGCTCAAGCACGATCCGCTGGCACCGATTGTCGGTGCTCAGTCGCTGATCAAACGCACGGAAACACTGCTCGCCGAACGTCTGGAATCGATCCTCAATGCGCTGAACACCGGCCTGCGCGTCAAGCGCGACCCGCAACTGATCAACAATTTCCTCGCCCAGGGCATGGACATCCTGCTCGACGCCGAAAGCCTCTTGCAGCGCTGGCAGCAGCACCCCGGCGAACGTCAGGAACTCAGCGCGTTGCTGGACGAACTGACCACCCTCGGCGAAGGTGCGCACCTGGCGGATCTGCTGCCGGTCGACGTCTTGTGCGAAGCCTTGCTCGACCTTTATGGGGCCGTCGAAGAAAGCAGCCTGGCGGTCAGCGACAGGTTTTTTCAGGAAGCGCAGAACGCCCACGAAGCGCTGATCAACATGCTCGACGAACTGGCCGCCGGTCAGGAAGTCACGCCGCAGCCTGAGCGGATTCGTGCCTTGCATGACCTGCTCGATGAGAGTCTTGACCCGTCGTCCATGGGCTTGATCCGCAGCGATGGCAGCCGCAGCCTGAGCATCCGCGAGCTGGGTGCGGCGACGGCCGAACTGTCACAAACCGCTGCGTCTGCTGCGCCGGCTGACGAGATTGTCGAGATCTTCCTCGAAGAGGCGGTGGACATTCTCGACAGTTCCGGCCAGGCCTTGCAGCGCTGGTTGAAAGACCCTGACAACACCGCGCCGCTGTCGTCCCTGCAACGCGATCTGCACACCCTCAAGGGCGGTGCGCGGATGGCTGAGGTCGAGGCCATCGGCGATCTGGCTCAGGAACTGGAAAGCCTTTATGAAGGGCTGCTCGATCGGCGCTACAGCCATAACCAAGCCTTGGAGCGCTTGCTGCACAAGAGCCATGACCGGTTGGCTCAGTTGCTTGATCAGTTGCAAAACCATCAGCCGCTGACCCCGGCGCAGGATCTGATTGAAACCATTCGAAAGCTGCGCCAGGGGCAGACGCTGGGCGAAACACAGCCGCCGACGGTGGATCCCGACAGCGCCGGGCACGATCCGGAACTGCTGGAAATCTTCCTCGAAGAAGGTTTCGACATCATCGAAAACTCCGGCGCTGCGCTGCTGCGCTGGCAAGCCGAGCCGGGCAATCGCCAGGAAGTCGAAACCCTGCTGCGCGATCTGCACACCCTCAAGGGCGGCGCGCGGATGGTCGAGATCGGCCCCATCGGCGACCTCGCTCATGAGCTGGAGTACCTCTACGAAAGCGTCTCGGCGGCCACGCTGCCAACCTCGGCCGAGCTGTTCGCCCTGGTGCAGCGCGGCCATGACCGACTGGCGCAAATGCTCGATGCCGTGCGCGCCGGGCAACCGTGCCCGCCGGCGGATCGGTTGATCAATGCGATCCAGAATTTCAGTCACCCGGCGAGCCTCGACACGCCGCCGCTGTTGCCTGTGCCGGTAAAAACCGAAACCACGGCGACCGCCCCGGACGCCGGTGCGGACATGGTCAAGGTCTCCGCCGAACTGCTCGACGATCTGGTCAACCTGGCCGGGGAAACCTCGATTTTCCGGGGCCGCATCGAACAGCAAGTCAACGACGCGCAAGTGGCGCTCAACGAGATGGAAACCACCATCGAGCGCATGCGCGATCAATTACGCCGCCTCGACACCGAAACCCAGGGACGTATCCTCAGCCGTCAGCAAGTGGACGCCGAACGCCTCGGTTACGAAGAATTCGATCCGCTGGAAATGGACCGTCACTCGCAGTTGCAGCAACTGTCGCGGGCCCTGTTCGAATCCGCCTCCGACCTGCTCGATCTCAAGGAAACGCTGGATCGACGCAATCAGGACGCCGAAAACCTGCTGCAGCAGCAAGGGCGGATCAACACCGAATTGCAGGAAGGCCTGATGCGCACGCGCATGGTGCCGTTCGAACGGATGTTGCCGCGCCTCAAACGCATCGTCCGCCAGGTCGCCGAAGAGCTGAACAAAGATGTCGCGTTCGTCGTTGGCAATGCCGAAGGCGAGATGGATCGCAACGTGCTTGAGCGCATGGCCGCACCGCTGGAACACATGCTGCGCAACGCCGTTGACCACGGGCTGGAAACCGCCGAAGTACGGTTGGCAGCGGGCAAACCTGCGCAAGGACAGATCCGCCTCGACCTGTCCCGCGAGGGCGGCGACATCATTTTCGACATCCGCGACGACGGCGCCGGGGTGCCGCTGGACGCTGTGCGCCGCAAAGCGATCAAGCGCGGCATGCTCGCCGCGCAGGCCGAGATCAGCGACCGCGACGTGCTGCAATTCATCCTCCAGCCGGGGTTTTCCACCGCCGAAAAAATCACCCAGATTTCCGGGCGCGGTGTCGGCATGGATGTGGTTCACGAAGAGGTCCGGCAACTGGGCGGCAGCATGAGCATCGATTCGGTACCGGGGCAGGGCGTGCATTTTCGCATTCGCCTGCCGTTCACCGTGTCGGTCAATCGTGCGCTGATGGTGCAGTGCTTTGAAGACCAGTACGCGATACCGCTGAACACCATTGAAGGCATTGTTCGGGTATTGCCCAATGATCTGGAGGGGCATTTTCGCCAGGATCCGCCGAGCTACCAATACGCCGGGCAACGCTATGAGTTGTGTTATTTGGGCGAGCTGCTGAAAACCGCGCCGCGCCCCAAACTGATTGGCCAGAGCCTGCCGTTGCCGGTGCTGCTGGTGCAGTGCAACGACCGTCACGTCGCCGTGCAGGTCGACGCCATGGCGGGCACCCGCGAGATTGTGGTCAAGAGTCTTGGCCCGCAGTTTGCGGCAGTGCAGGGCGTGTCTGGCGCAACCATTCTCGGTGATGGCCGGGTGGTGCTGATTCTTGATTTGCTGGCGCCGATCCGGGCGATGCAGGCGCGCGTTGCGCAGCATCCGACGCTGCCGGACATCGACAGCGAACCGCACAAGCCGCTGCTGGTGATGGTGGTCGACGACTCGGTCACCGTGCGCAAGGTCACCAGCCGTTTGCTCGAACGTCACGGCATGAACGTGCTGACGGCCAAGGACGGGGTCGATGCCATGTTGCTGCTGGAAGAACACATGCCCGACCTGATGCTGCTCGACATCGAAATGCCGCGCATGGACGGCTTCGAAGTCGCCACCCAAGTGCGCCACGACGAACGCCTGCAACACCTGCCGATCATCATGATTACCTCGCGCACCGGGCAGAAACACCGCGACCGCGCCATGGCCATCGGCGTCAATGACTACCTCGGCAAGCCGTATCAGGAGTCGGTGCTGCTCGAGAGCATTGTCCACTGGAGCAAGAAACATGCATGAGCGCCGGTACAATGCGCGTAACAGCCAACTCACCGGCCTGCTGCTGCCGCTGGCCGATCGCAACCTGATCCTGCCCAACGTCGCCGTGGCCGAGCTGATCGACTACCAGGCCAGCGCGTTCGATCTCGATACGCCACCGTGGTATCTGGGGCGAGTGAGCTGGCGTGAACGGCAGATCCCGCTGCTGAGTTTTGAATCGGCGTGCGGGCAGAAAATCGTCATCGGCGAACGGGCGCGGATCGTCATTCTCAATGCCCTCGGCGGGTTGCCGGAGCTGAAGTTCATTGCGCTTCTGGTGCAGGGGATACCGCGTTCGTACAAACTCGATAGCCAGTTGAGCTATGTCGATGTGCCGTTGTGTGAATTGGAGCAGGCGGCGGTGCAGGTCGGGGAGCAGGTGGCGAAGGTGCCGGATTTGTTGGGGTTGGAGAAGTTGTTGGTGGATGCGGGTCTCGTTGACTGATCCAAGATTTGCGGTGACCAGACTGGACTCTTCGCGAGCAAGCTCGCACAGTAGGTTTATGTCGTACACAAAATCTGCGTTCTCTGAAGATCTCCTGTGGGAGATTCTATGGTTCATGCCTAGCCCCTAAACCGCTTTAGGTGAGTATTCGCTCTGGTTTTTCAACAGAGCAAATACCACCCGGGCAAGCTTGCGGGCTAGTGCGACCAGTGCTTGGGTA